>NZ_MOWP01000031.1:0-287568 GCF_001983215.1 Frankia sp. CcI49 | reverse complement strand
CACCTCCCGCGACCCGATGGACGTCCCCTTCGGCGGCTCCGCGTCCATCAACCGCTACACCTACGCCGGCGCCAACCCGCTGGCCTACAACGACCCCACCGGCTACGCCTTCGGTTTGCTTGCTGCCCTGGTAGTTGTGCCAGGTGTCGGTGAGGTCGTCCTCGGAGCCGCGGCCATCGGCGCAACCGTGGCGACGGGGGTCTACGTCGGTCGCAAGGTCAACGACTGGCTGTACGACAACGACGCCCCCGCCGACACAGCACCCCAGGCACGAGCCGGAGCCGGAGCCGCGGCAGGCGTCGGATCAACCTACGGCTGGTACACCGACATCCTCCGCGAAACCGCCACCGTAGCCCCCGAACCCGTCATCGACACACTTCCCGAAGCATCGAACCCGCAGCCGCTTCCCCGTAACGACCCGCCCCGCATCACACCACGACCCGTCGCATCAGGCGGCGGCCCCGCCGCCGGTGGCCGCAGTCGCCGCCGACAAGATCAACCTGGAATGGCTCAACGCCCCCCTCATCTCCGCCACCGACCCCACCAACATCCCCGCAGCCAGACCCGCACGCGCCAACAGCAACAGCGGCGGACCCGGCCTCCAAGCCGACCTCGACAACGGCACCACACAGCCGTTCCAGATCCCCCAGTGCAAACCACCCCTACGCTGCATCGGCGACACCCCCAACAACACCAACCAGAACCCGAACCGCCTCAAAGGACTCGGCAAAGAAGCCCTCAAGGAACTCGGCCGAGAACTCCTCGAAAACCAGGGACCGGACAACTGCGCCGACACCGAACCCGGCGGCACCACCCTCAACAACACCTGCCAACCCAAACAACCCGGCGACCAGCGAGACAATGATGAAGAATCTTGCAGGAGGTCATCGGCCCCGGCGCGCGACTGTGAAACCGATGACCTGGTGCACGTGTACCGCGCTCCACAGCGGGGGAACGGGCCGGACGAACTTGCCAACGGACTCAACCCAACCCGCCATGAGTATGGCAACGGTCGTGCGTATGTGGGGACTCAAGATGTGGCACTACGCTATGCTGACTACTCAGTCGGCACACACGAAGACGGTTATATTAAGTTTACGTTTAGGCGACCGGATTTCGAGGAAAACTTTGGCACAGGATACCCTTACGAAGGAGGTCCCGGGCGCGAATGGGAGATACCTTACGAGCAAATTGATACATTCAATCGACTGACGGTATCCAGGGAATGGATCTACGCGCCATGGTAGAACTTCAAGATATCCACGAACTACCTTCCGAGCAATGGGGGGAGATTGGCATTGAATTGGTCGGGAGTGTGGTTGAGGTGCGAATCGTGTGCGTCCACACTTTCGGTGTGGGTGTCCAGCTGCAACCGGGTGGAGCCTACGGGCATGTAAACCCCCCACGCGTGACAGACGGCCACTTTACGGTAGACGAGGCCACCGCGCATATCGGAGAATTGCGGAAGGCCGTCGTTCTCGCAGCGGCTCCGGGCCGGCAGCCGACCCTGACGATCCGACCATCCGAAATTCCGGTAGATTGAGCTTCCTTAGCCTGGATGCACCGCCGCCTATTGCCATCTACTGGGGTTCCTGAACGTGGAAGTGCCCCCCGAGCTGGGAGGATGGGAGTTCTCTTGCGCTTCCGTCCGCCAGGTCGAGAGGGCACTTCGCACGTGCGGTTGTCGAATGCAGCGTCGAGAACGCACGCGCGGTTCCACGACCCTAACCTGATCGGCTGCGCGGGGCTGGCCCCGATGGTGCGCTGGTCAAGCAGGCCGGACTATCCGAACTCCTCGACCGCCAACGCCAACCCGCTGGCCTACAACGACCCTTCGGGCTACCTCGGCTTGCCGAGCGGGTTGCAGAGCCTCCAATCCGCGCTCGAGGGCACGGTCGGAAAAGCAGGCGAATTCCTTGCCGAGGGCACTGAAAAAGTCGGACGAACCGGCATCCACATCGTCGAGGAAACAGCCGGTGTCGTGGGCCGAACCGCCAGCACGGTCGGACGCGTCGCCGCCGGTGGAACAGTCGCCGTACTCACCCTCGGCTTCGTCGTCCTCATGGCGACCCCCGTCTACGACCTCCCCTACGAACCCGCCACCGACCCGGCCGCCCGTGAAGGCGCCGGAGGCGGAAACGGTGGCGGTGGCGGTGGCGGTGTCACGGTTCTGGAAAAGACCGCGCAAACCGTCAACCTCGAATGGCTCAACGTCCCCCTCATCTCCGCCACCAACCCCACCAACATCCCCGGCGACCGCGGAACACGACCCAACCCCAACAGCGGCGGCCCCGGCCTCCACGCCGACCTCGACGCAGGCACCAAAACCCCCTACACCATCCCCCAATGCGCCCCACCCCTACGCTGCATCGGCGACACCCCACCCCCCCACCACCGGAACCGGAACCAAACACCTCGTCGACATCACCATCACCACCCCCACCGGCCCCGCCACCCTCACCGCCACCAACCACCACCCCTTCTGGAACCCCGACACCCACCACTGGGAAAACGCCGACCAGCTCACCACCGGCGACCACCTCCAAACACCCACCGGCCAGCCCACCACCATCACCACCACCCACACCTACCAGCGCGTCGACACCGTCTACAACCTCACCATCGCCGACCTCCACACGTACTATGTACTCGCCGGCAACACCCCGATCCTCGTCCACAACAGCAACTGCAATATCATCGCGAGTGGTATTGATAACTCGGCGGCCCTGTCCTCTCACGGCGTGGGAGATGTATTTAGTGGAGTTTACGATCCCGTAGATGGACGTCTCGTGCTGCGGTTGAGCGTAGATGACGATGTAACCCCCCCGGGCTCCGGGTTCAGTTATGAGATTCGGAGGGCACGGTCAGATTCTATTGGAAGACTTCGCAGGGTCCCGATCGGCGATCGGATTTACGGTCCACTCTGAACAGGATGGATTTTCCGTCGGATGGAAATCAAGGAGCGTCAACCGGCGCAACTTCGGGGATCCAATGGCCCCGCCGGGATCGCGAACTGAGACACTGGAAGCAATAGAAGCTACGATGGGAAGGCGGACGTGGAGTCGTTGAATCCTGAGGATCGGATTGTCATTGCGGGGCTTCCGCTCCCAGTGGCTCTCGCTGCCGCAATACTGGAAGGAAGATGGAAGGTGCCCGCGCTGGCGGCGATGCGGAATGTATTCTACGAGGAGCCTGATCGGCCAAAATTCTACGACTTGAGCGGGATTCGTGCGACCTCCGTGGCATGGCAAAGTGGTTACCCGGGAGTTGGGTTTCAAGAGTTCTATCTCGGCGTCGAAAATTCAGAGAAGCCTCCCGGAAATCTAACCCCGCACCAGTCTCTGATTATCGGTGACCTCGGGCCCGATATGCCTTTCGCGCTCGACTACCGGGCCTCCTGTAGTCGACCGGCGGTTGTTGAATTGACAACCTACGACAACTGGCGCTACGTGGCAGACGATATTGATGAGTTTCTTGAAAAACTTGGACTCGCATCGTAATTATTAGGATCTATCCATTCGGTTTTGCTTGAAAGGTGGCAGAGGTTTTCGCGTGAAGGCCTGTAAGGTTATCGGCTCCGCTGTCTGTAAGTCGGTGGTGACCGTGTATTAGTCGAGCAGGATACGGTGGTGTGATTCCAGTCGAGAGCAAGATCCGGACTGTATCATCGGTGCTCGCCGGCGAGGTGATGGTCATGGAGGCCGCGCAGCGGAACCTGGTGCCGGATACATCGGTGTTGAAGGGGAAGCAGGCGTTTCTGGAGCCCGGGAATCAGGGCCTGGCCGCCGGCGGCCTCGGGCGGGCGTCGTCGCGGGAGGAGACGCTCGCCGCCGAGGTCGAGGAACTCAAGACCGCGCTCGGTGAGGCGCACATCGAGATCCGGGTGTGGAAGAAGTCCGTAGCGCCGGCTGGGCCCTACGCGGACATCGAGGTGATCAGGCTCGACGCCGGGATGTCGACCGCGAGGTTCTGCCGGCTGCCCGACATCCCGCGCTGTTCCTACGCCCTTTTCCAGGCCCGGCAACGTGTGGGGGCGCCGGCGGGGAAGAGCCCGTGGCCGGCACTGTCGTGGACCCCTTGGAGTCGGCCGCAGCGAAGTACGCCTCGGACTGGCCGGCGTGGGGACACCGGAGGATCCACGTGATGATGGCCGTCGGCGACCATCTGGCGTCGGCGTCATCGGTCGAGCGGGCGTTACGCCGCCGTGGGCTGTTCCAACCGGTCGACTTAAGGCTAGGAAAGGCCCGGTGACTCGTTGCGATCTTGAGAATGAGGGGCGACGCCTTGCGCAGCGGCCCTCCGAGGATCCGATCAGCCTCCTTGGCTTGCTGGTCGTCAGGCCCGTAGCGGATGCCGACGCGTATTCGGGGCGCCTCCGGAGTCTGATCGCTGCGGCCATCGAGATCTGCAGGGCTGCCGACTTTGAGCACGACGACGTCTCGGAGGATGGGCTCCCATCCTGGTTCTTGAATCTGTCGGACGGCAGTGAGGATGAGGCATATGGCGATGCTGTCGGAAGCGCTGGGAAGAGTCGATACCTAGAGGTAAGGGATGACCGTGCCTGGGATGCTGGGGAGTGGATCTATTGCTTCGATCCCGATCTCAGGAAATGGTCATGGTGGGATATTACCGTTGTCGATGACGGGGTCGTCTGCGTCTGGGTTGACACCAAGGGTGAGGCGCACATTCCGTGTGAAGAACTATGGTGGGCGGTCTTCGTTGCTGGGGCTCAGGAGGTTCAAACGATGACGTTGGAGACCTCCAGCATCTGGAGTCAACAGGACAGTGTTGGCCTCCGGAAATAGCGCCGTTCTCTAAAGCATGAGGCCCCACTTGAACTGCTTCCAGTGGGGCCTCCGGGGCGTCCGGGTAGAGCCTTCCCCCCACTCGCCAGACGTTCATCTCGCCCACACAGGCCGGTAGGTGTCAAGTCAACTGAGACAGTTGATCGTTGGTCGGTTGGCTTGGAAGTGGCTGGTTGATCCACACGGTCTCGGGTAGCCGGGGCGGCCGTGGCCTGCGAGCGAACCGTTCAGGGTGCGCCGCGCGGGCGCGGTCGAGGGTGGCCTGCCGGTGGGCCTGGACCTGCTCGGCGGTCCCGAAGTGGACCGAGGCGGGGGTGTGGAACCCGATCCCGGAGTGGCGATGGTCGTGGTTGTAGGCGGTGAAGAACCCCTCGCAGAAGGCACGGGCATCAGCCAACGACCCGAACCGGTCAGGGAAGTCGTAGCTGTACTTGAGAGTCTTGAACTGCGCCTCGGAATAGGGATTGTCATTCGAGGTCCGTGGCCGTGAATGTGACCGGTGGACACCGAGCTCGACGAGAAGGTCGGAGACCTGTTTTGAGACCATCGCTCCACCACGGTCCGCGTGGATCGCCCGCGGCGCGGCCCCGTTCCGGTTGATGGCGTCGGTGAGGAAGTCCTTCGCGACCACTGCGTCCTCGGCGGCGGCGACAAGCCAGCCGGTCACATACCGGGAGTAGATATCGAGGATGACGTACAACTTGTACCAGACACCTTTGGTCGGGCCTTTCAACGCGGTGATGTCCCACGTCCAGATCTCGTCCGGTCCGGTCGCGGACAGCTCCGGGCGGACCCGGGCCGGATGGGTCGCCTGCGCGCGGCGTTCCCGGGTCTGCCCGGCCGCGCGGGCGATCCGGTACATCGTGGACAGCGAGCACCAGTACCGGCCGGCGTCCAGCTCCCGGGCCCAGACCTGCGGGATCGCCAGATCCTGGTACTCCGCCCGAGCCAGCACCGCCAGCACCTGGGCGCGTTCGGTGTCGCTCAACGCCGCCGGTGGCGGCTTCCTCGCCGGCCACGGGCCGTGCAGCCGGCCACCAGGAGCTGTATGACGGTAATGCGTCGCCCTCGACCTGCCCGTATATGCGCAGGCCCGTTTCACCGGCACCCCCGCGGCACGGAGCTCGTCGAAAGCACCGTTCAGGGTCTGGTCTACGGCTTCTCGGTGTCCGTGCTCTCGGAGATCTGTTCCAAGAGCACGCGCGCTTTTCCCATGATATCCAGCGCGGTTTCAGTCGTTGYGAGCTTCGCTTTCAGTCGTTCGTTCTCCCTGCGCAGCTTCTCCAGCTCGATCTGCTCCGCTGATTTTCCCGGCTTCTTCTCCGGAGAACGAGCCGCACCACCGGATCCACCCAGCGCTCCCGCGTCCCGGGCCCGGGTCCACTCCACCACGTGTGAGGAGAACAAGCCCTCCCGGCGCAGGATCGCGCCTTTCTCTCCGTGTGGGGCGTTCTCGTACTCGGCGATGATCCGCAGCTTGTACGCCGTGCTGAACACCCGCCGCGACGGCCGCGGCGCTGGATCACGCCGCGACGGAGGACCGCCCGGACGTTCCTGCGACTCTGACTCCACGGGCACAAGGATCTCCGATCACGCCCTCTGTAGCCAACCCGCACCCAGCGGGTGTCTCACCCGAGACTGACACAGAGGGGGCCTCCTCGGAGGGCTATGAGGGTAGGCATCCCGAAACTGCGGACCGATTCATTTTTCCCGGCGCYGCCGGAACCCCGCCGGCGGATCGACATAGCGTTGCACGCGGTGGCGATGGAGGCCTATGTGCGCGGGGTGTCGACCCCTGAAGTCGACGACCTCGTCGCCGCGTTGGGTGTGGGGACGGCCGCCGGGAGGTCCTCGGTGTGCAGGTTGGGGACAGTGAGGGCGAAGCGTTCTGGACCAAGTTCCTGCGGCGGCCTACGCGACCGTGGCCTGGCCGTCGGTCCGAGCGGTGTGCGGCTGGTCCCGAGCGAACAGGCGCTGCGGCGATGTAGGAGTAGACGTACCTTTCCCGCCGCGTTCCAGGCCGACTCAACCGGGTCAGGGATCCGGTCCGCGGCGAGCTGGTCCGCGTGGCCGAGCGGGCATCGGAGCCGGGCGCCAAGGCTCTCGATGTCGGCGCACCGCGGCCGGGGCAGACCGCGGCGAATGGGCCGCCGGTGGACGCGGTGTCGGCATTGCGGTGCGCGCACGAGTGGCTCGTCACCGAGCCGCCGCACGACAACGAGATCACCGCCATGGCAGACCGCCTCCCCGTCGGCCCGAGGCTACGCCCCCAGCATGATCTCGACGATGCGGTGACGACGCCGCTGAGCGCCGAGCAGACAGCGCCCGAGGAACCGCGCCGCAGCCCACGGGCACACACGCTGGTATCGGCGCTTCTGGACGCGAGCAGGTTGGTCCCGGTCTCCTCTGCTGCCAGCCTCTCGGCTACGATTCGGCGCAGCCTTGTACGACATACCGCCCTGAGCGACTACAAAAAGTAAACATTCGGCCGACGGTTCGTGGGCCAGCCCGTGGCGGGCCCAGCTGTTCTGACGGGCCCCGCTGCCGGTCGCTGTCCGTACTCGACTGACATCAGGTGATCATGACTGACCCCTCATCGCCAGCTTCGCGTCATGCGACGATGTCCGGGCGGTACCTCGCCGGGCTGGCGAACCGTCTCGCCGACCGTCACCGGAAGGAGACGGCGGTCGTCGCCGTCGCCCGCGGCCACGCCGATCAGCTTCGTGCGCAGCTGGCACAGCGGGACACCCAGTTAGCGGAGTGCCAGCTGCAGCTTGGGCGCCTCCAGGAGCGGACCGGGGGACTGACCGCCGACCTCGCGCAGCGGGATCAGCGAGTCGCCGAGCAGGCTGAGATCATCGGTCAGCTGGAGAATCGGCTGGAAGTCGCCGAGCAGGCGTTGGGGTTCATCTCCCACGAGGCGCTACCCGCGTTGATCGAGGGCACGTATGCGCCCGCGTTGCCGGCGGCCCTCGGCGGCGATGCCGACATCGTGGCCCGCTACGACGGCATCGCCGGCAATATCGTCGAACTGCGCGACGCGCTGCGACAGGCACAGGAGGCGCTGCGGATCGGTGAACGACGGATCGCCGCCTGGGAGGAGGGTATGCGATTCGTCATAGACCACCAGCTTCCCGCCCTGACCACCGGTGATCTGGTTCCCGCACTGCCGGACGCCGGTGACGAGGCGATCGTCGGAGTGCTGGACCGGATCGGCGCGGCCGTCGCGAAGCTGGTGGAGCAGGCCCACGATCGTTTCCGGGACCGCGAGGAGGCCCTGCGGACCGCGACGGTCGGGCTCGCGCGCAACGTGCAGGCCGTGTCCCACCGGGTGCAGGAAGAAGCCACAGCCATGGTGCTGGCGCATCCGACGACACCGGATGTGCTCGAGAGCGGCTACCGCGTGGATCATGCGGCCGCGCAGCAGGCCCGTTACGCGCAGAACCTCGCKGTGCTGTGCGGCGAATCGCCGGGCCAGCAGTGGCAGGAGCCAGTGGCCGTAGCCGACATCGTGACCGCGGCTGCCTCACGGATCATCGCCTATCAGCGGGTGCACGCGTCCGGCGGCCCGGACACCGCGGTTGTCGCTCACGTCGCCGAACCGCTCATCAGCGTCATCGCCGAGCTGTTGGCCAACGCGGCGCAGTCCTCGCCGTCGACGACCGAGGTGCTGGTCGCAATCCGGTCGGTGCAGCGCGGAGTGGTCTACGAGATCGACGACTGTGGCGTGGGCATGGAGGAGTTCCGCCTGAACCGAGCGCGGGAGATCGCCTCGGGACGCCTGCCAGTGCGGGTGGCGGATCTCGGCCAGACGCCGCAGACCGGCCTGGCGGTGGTCGGCGAGTACGTGCGCCGCCACGGGCTGCGGGTCGATCTCAGCGAGTCGGTCTACGGCGGCGTCCGGGCGGTGGTCTTCGTGCCCGACGAGCTGACCGAGCTGTTGACCCCCGCCACACGCCTTACCCGCGGCCACCACCGGGCCGGCTCTGCGGCCGTTGGCACACCCCCGGCACCCGGCGGCGTCTCCCTGCCGGACCCGGCCTCGGTCCCCCCTGGCGACCCGGCCTCGGCCGCGGGGGAAGATCGCCCGTCGAAACCGGTGCTCCCGCGACGCCGATCGCCCCGCCATGCCGCGCTCACCGAGAAGGTCCCGCCGCCCGTCACGCCATCCGCGAGCCCGCCCGCACCGCCGCCGTCAGCCGACGAAGCCGGATCGTTCCTCGCGGCGATTCTGAGCGTCTCGCCGGACGCCGCTTCCGGTGGTGACGTCGCTGACCCGGGCGACTCCACCCCGCCCTCGCCCCCGCTCGCTCCCGCAGAGGACACGGAATGACCCCCGATGCCACCGGTACTCTCCACACCGACCACTGGCGTGGGATCGACGCCAACCGCTGGATGGTGGAGGAAATCGAGACGACGCAGGGCGTACGGCACGCGTTCGTGTTCACCGCCGATGGCTTTGTGACCGCAGTCTCCAGCGCCCTGGACCGCGACGGCGCCGAGAAGCTCGCCGCCGCGTGCTCGGCCATGGCGTCCCTGGGCAGGGCGGTTGCCGGGGACCACGGTGAGGGCGGCATTCCCAGCCACGTGGTGTACGAGCTCAACGGCGCCAAGCTGATGTTCCGCGGCGCCGGCGACCGCACCTACCTGGGTGTGATCACCGAGGCCGTGATCGACCCGGCGCTGGTCGCCCACCAGATGACCACGACGGTACGCAAGATCGGCGAGAGGTCGTTGAGCTCCGCCGAGCGCCCGCACTAGGCCGTGGTCGACCCCACGGACTACCTCGGCCCGGTTCGACCGTATGTGCTGACCGGTGGCCAGGCGCGCCCCAGCCGCAACACGGTCCGGCCGGAGACCCTGCTGGTGGCGAACACGGACGCCAGCCTGCCGCCCTCGGCCACGCGTCAGCATCGGTCCCTGGTGCAGCTGTGCCGGGGAATGCTGTCGCTGGCCGAGGCCGCCGCCCACCTGAGAATCCCGGTGAGCGTCGCGGCGGTCATGGTCTCGGACCTGGTCGACAGCGGCCATCTCGCCGTGCGCACGGTGGGAGCCGATCCAGACGCCCCGAACCAAGAGCTTCTCGAAAGGGTCCTGCATGGTCTCCGTAGCCTCTGATCACCGCAGGGCTGATCGTGACGAGGCGGACCGGTATGTCTCGCCGACGGTGCGCCAGTCGGTCAAGATTCTGGTCTCGGGCCCGTTCGGCGTCGGCAAGACCTCGTTGATCGACTCGGTGAGCGAGATCGTACCGCTGCATACCGAAGAACAGATGACCCGGGAAAGCCTGGGGGTCGACTCGCTGACGGGTGTCGAGCGCAAGACGTCGACGACGGTCGCCCTGGATTTCGGTCGGATCACCATCGGGGACGACATCGTGCTGTATCTCTATGGCACTCCCGGGCAACGACGGTTCTGGGACCACTGGGCAGGGCTGGCCGAGGGCGCGATCGGCGCCCTGGTCCTGGTCGACACGCGCCGGCTGGAGGAGAGCTTCGAGGTTTTCGACCAGATGGAACTGAGTGACACGCCCTTCGCCGTGGCCGTGAACGTGTTCCCCGATACGCCGGATATCCCGCTGGACGAGGTCGTCGCCGCGCTGGACCTGCCCACCGATACGCCGATGACGTCCTGCCGGGCTCTGGACCGGCAGTCCTCGATCCAGGCGCTGATCACGCTGGTCGAGCACGCGACGGTGTCCTCCCGGCTGACGGGGGCGCATCGATGATTTCCACCCGCCATTCCCTGTCGGACTTCACGGGTCTGACTCCGCTGTCGGAGACCACCACCTGCGCCGACCCACAGGCCGCCTACCGGGTGCTGCGGGAGCGGTGGGGGCAGGTCGCACCGGTGGAGCTCGAACCCGGTGTACCGGCCTGGCTGGTCATGGGCTATTCCGAGATTCTTCACGTGGTGCGCAACGAGCGCCTGTTCGCCCGCAATCCCTCGCACTGGCGGCTGCTGTCCGACGGTGTCGTGCGCCCGGACTCCGGACTGGGACCGATGATGTTCCCGCGGGACAACGCCTACTTCGCGGACGGAGCACGGCATCGCCGGCTGCGGGCCCCACTCGACGAGGGCATCGCGGGCATGGACCAGCACGCCCTCCGGCGCTCGCTGCAGGCGACCTGCCGAGAGCTGATCCGCGGGTTCGCGAAACGCGGCGAGGCCGACCTGGTCACCGAGTACGCGTCGGTCATTCCCATGCTGGCGGTCTCCAGCCTGTTCGGAATCTCCACCGAGCACGGCCATCAGCTGCGGGCCGGCCTGATCGCCCTGTTCGGCAGCGGCGAGGACTCGCAGGAGGGCAACCGCACCTTCGAACGCATCCTGACCGAGGTCATGCAGTCGCACGCGGCCAGCCCGGCCGAGGACCTCACCACCGCCTTCCTGGCGCACCCGAACCTGCACGACAGCGACGAGGTCGTGCAGTCCATCGTTCTGATGATCTCGGCCGGCTACGAGACGACGACCTCGTGGATCGCGCAGACCATCCGGCTGATGCTCACCGACCCCCGGTTCGCCGGGCGCCTGCACGGCGGCCGTCTGGGCGTGGATGACGCGCTCGACGAGGTGCTGTTCCGCGACCCGCCCATGGCCAACATGCCCGCCCGGTACGCGCTCGCCGACACCGAGCTCGCCGGGCAGCCCGTCCGTGCGGGCGACGCCCTGATCCTCGGCCTGGGCGCGGCCAACGCCGACGCGCGCATGCACACCGACGACCCCTGGCTGGAGACCGGCAACCGTTCGCACCTGGCGTTCTCCGCCGGCCCGCACACCTGCCCGGCCCTGGACCCCAGCCGTCTGATCACCCGCACAGCCGTCACGACCGTCCTGACCGAACTGCACGACCTCACCCTGGCCATTCGTCCGGATGAGATCGAGCTGTTGCCCTCGCCGTGGACCCGCTGCCCGGCAGGCCTTCCCGTGCGTTTCGCCGTATCCGACGTGCCCATCGTTGAGCAGGAGGTCTCGCATGGCTGACTCGACCGCCATCCCGCTGGTTCCCCTGGACCCCTTCGGCGCCGATCACCACGGCGAACAGCGCCGGCTGCGGGAGGCGGGTCCGGTGGTGCGGGCCGAGCTGCCCGGCGGCATCCGCGTGTGGGTGGTCACCGACCACGCTCTGCTCGCCGACCTGGTGGCGGACGAGCGGGTGAGCAAGAACTGGCGGAACTGGAGCGCCATCCAGGACGGGACGATCACCGACGACTGGCCGCTGATCGGCATGATCAAGGTGACCAACATGGTGACCAGCGACGGCGTCGCGCACTCCCGCCTGCGCCGACCGGTGACCCGGGTGTTCACGCGCGGCCGGGTGGAACAGCTCCGTCCCCGCCTCAACCAGATCGTCGCCGAGCTGCTGGACGAGCTCCCCTCCCATGCCGGCCCCGACGGATCGGTGGATCTGCGGTCGCATTACGCCTACCCGGTGCCGATGCAGGTGATCTGCGAGCTGCTGGGCGTCCCGCGGGAGTGGCGCGCCGAGCTCCGCCGGCTTGTCGACAGCATCTTCCGCACGGATACCAGCAGCGAGGAGGCCGTGGCCACCGAGCGGCAGCGCCTGGCCCTGCTCGCCGAGCTGGTGCGGCTGCGTCGCGACGAGCCCGGTGAGGACCTCACCAGCGAGTTGATCAAGCTGCGTGAGGAGGACGAGGAGGCGCTGACCACCGAGGAGCTCGTCGACACCATCTGGCTGCTGCTCACCGCCGGCCACGAGACCACGCTGAGTCTCATCACCAACGGCGTACGCGCCTTGCTCACGCATCCGGACCAGAAGGCCATCGCCGTCGCCGGTGACGCCGCGACCTGGTCCAGCGTGGTCGAGGAGGTGCTGCGCTGGGACGCGCCGATCGGGAACTTCCCCGCCCGCTACCCGCTCGAGGATGTCACGATCGCGGGCGTCACGATCGCGAAGGGCGACGCGATTSTCGCCGCGTACAGCGGTGTCGGGCGGGACCCCCGCCAGTACGGCGCCGACGCCGACCAGTTCGACGTCACCCGCGCCCCCCAGCGGCATCTGTCCTTCGGCGGCGGACCGCACCTGTGCCTGGGCGCGCACCTGGCGCGGCTGGAGGCAGGCGTCGCCCTGCCCGCTCTGTTCGCCCGGTACCCGGACCTGCGCCTGGCGGCCGACCCCGCGACCCTGCCGCCGGTTCCGTCATTCTTCTCCAACAGTGCCGCTGTGCTGCCGGTCCAGCTCGGTCAGGCCGCTGTGGCCCCGCCCTTCGTTCCCTGAGAGACGCTCGGGGGACCCACTGCGGGTCCGCGGGGGAACAGCGGCGGCACTCGGAGGTACGTGGCCGGCGCCGCTGCGGCCGGGCTACGACGACTGGCCCTCGGTGGAGGTCGGCGTGTCGCCCTGCCGTTGCTGCGGTGGGGCCGTGGTGGCGGTGGCGGCCGGGGCGGGTTTCACCCCGTTGAGACGTGCCAGGTAGGCGTTGTAGGCGTCGAGCTGCTCGTCGACCCCCAGCGTGTCGACCCGCCGCTCGCGGTTGCGGGCGCGGCGCTCGTCGGTGCGGGCCCACTGCACCGCGAGCACGAGCATCACGATCAGGGTCGGGACCTCGCCGAACGACCACGCGATGCCACCGGCGGTGCCCTGGTCGCCCAGCGGGCTGTCGCCCCACGGCCGGACGAGGACGTCGTACCAGCCGCTGCCCAGCACCGTCGTCGTGCTCATCATCGTCAGCCCGAGGAAGGCGTGGAACGGGATGACCGCGACCAGCATGAGCACCCGCCCCGGATGCGGTGGGCGTTTCGGCAGCGGGTCGACGCCGATCAGCACCTCGAAGAAGTAGAAGCCCGTCATGAGGAAATGGGCGTTCATGAAGAGGTGGCCGAGGTGGTTGTTCATCAGGTCGCCGAGCAGCGAGCTCAGGTAGATCACGTAAAGGCTGCCGGCGAAGTTCGCCGTGACGAACAGCGGGTGGGTCAGGATCCGGGCCGGCCACGAATGCAGGGCGGCGACCAGCCATTCCCGCGGTCCGCTGCGGTAGGGCGCGGGTGCGGTCCGCAGCGCCCGCAGCGCGAGGGTGATCGGCGCGCCGAGAACCAGCGGTATCGGCGCCAGCATGGTGAGGATCATGTGCTGGGCCATGTGCACGCTGAGCAGCACCGGCCCGTAGCGCCCAAGGCCGCCGGACGTCACCACGACGACCAGCAGGAGCCCGCCGAGGAACCCGATGGTGCGCCCGACCGGCCACCGGTCGCCCCGGCGCGCCAGCCGGATCACGCCGGCGATGTAGAGCCCGGCGGCGAGCACGCACAGCCCGATGAACACCCAGTCGGGACGCCAGTCGGCCAGCAGCCGCCACGGGGTCGGCGCCGGCGGCATCGGGTAGCCCAGCAGTGCCTCGGTGGCGTCCTTCGGCACCGCCGCGTCGTTGACCGGGGTCGACGTCCGGGAGAGGGCGGCGGCCAGGCCGAACGTCGCCGCGAGGACGCAGCTCTCGATCAGCGCGAGCCGGCGGAACAGCTGACGCCGGGCCAGCTGTCCGCCCTCGGCGGTGGCTTCGCTCCCACCCTCGGCGGTGGCTTCGCTGTCGGCGTCGGCGGTGGCCGCGGTCGCGATGATCCGGCGGCGGGTCAGGCCGCCGAGGGCCACCGCGGCCAGCAGACCAGCGGCCTTGCCGAGGACCATCAGGCCGTACCGGTCGTCGAACAGCGGGCCGAAGCCGCCGAGGCGGATCGCGGCGCTGGCGATCCCGCCGACAGCGGTGAACGCGGCGGCGCCGGCGGCGACCCGGGAGTAGCGGCGCATGGCGGCGGTGAACGGGGCGTCCGCCACCGTTCGCATGGTCAGCAGCGCCAGCAGGCCGCCCAGCCAGACAACCGCCGCCAGGATGTGCACGCCGAGCGCGACGACGGCCAGCGCGTGCTGCGACGACCCGGCGGCGTGACCGGTGAAGACCGGCGGGAGCAGCGCGACGCCGGCCAGCGCCAGCAGCCAGCCGGCGGCCACCGTCGACATCAGTGTCGGCGCGATCAGCACGATGACCAGCGCGCCCGCGGCCACGCCGACCAGGGCCTTGCCCTGCGACGTCGCGCTCACGAACGAGCGCAGCGCGGACGGGTCGAGGACGTCGCCGGCCGGGCGGGCGGAGATGTCGGAGGCGGTGAAGACGAGCTCCGCCAGCGTCGCGGCCAGCCAGACCGCGGCGGCGAGGGCGGCGGCGCGGGCGTGCCCGCGGGCGGCGGCGCCGAGCCGGCCGTCCCTGGACGGAATGAGAACCGCCGCGGCCAGCAGCCAGCCGACCACGCCGACCGAGGCGATCTCCCCCACGACCCGGGAGAGCGGCAGGCCCCAGTGGGTGAGCGTGCCGGCGTCCGGCAGACCGGGCAGGGTCGCCACGGTGGGATTGGTGGCGACCGTCACCAGGACCGCGATCAGTGCGAGCAGGGCGAGYAGCGGAGCGGTCATCGGGCTACTCCCGCTTCCGTCGCCGGAACACCACGTACGCGCCGCCCAGGGCGACCAGTGCGGCGATGAGGAGGCCGATGATCCACCAGTCCTCGCCCTCCTTCGGGGGAGCCGGTTGCGCCGGCGGTGTCGTGGCGGCGGCCCCCGCGGCCACCGACGTCGACACAGGTGCGGACGCCGGTGCGGACGCGGAGGCCGATGCGCTCGTGGCCGGCCCTGCGGTCGCCGTCGCGGTCGTGCTCGCGGCCGGGCCCGCGGCGGTGGCCGTGAAGGAGAACTCGCCGGTGATCGGGTGACCGTCGGCGGAGACCACGCGCCACGTTACGTGGTATCCGCCAGGTGTGGCGCCGCGCAGCGGCACCGTCAGGGTTGTCTCGATGACCTGCGGCGGGCCGGTCTGCAGGGTCCGGCCGTCGCTGCCGGTCACCACGACCGTCGCGTAGTCCGTCCAGACGGGTTCGTTGAAGACGAGGGAGATCCGGTCGGGCGGCGCGTTGACGGTGGAGCCGTCGCCTGGCTCCGTGCGCAGCACCGTCGAGTGCGCCCACGCGGCGCGAGGCGCCGCGAGCAGGGCTGCGAGGACCAGCAGGAGCAGCGCGGTCAGTGCCGCGGGTGCCGGGCGGGAAGCCGGGGCGAACGATCCTCGTTGCACCGGGCAGAGTCTACGTTCTACCAGCGGTAGAAGGACGGACGGTACGACCGCCTGGTGCCCGCGCCGCCGGCGACCCGACGGCCCCGGCCGGCCCCGGCGGCCCCGGCCGGCCCCGACGAGCCCTCAGCCCACACCGAACCCGGCCGGTGCGGCCCGCAGCGCGCCCAGCAGGCGTTCCAGCCGCCCCCGCGGCGTCTCCACCAGGGTCAACGTCAGGACGTCCTGCTCGGCCTCGCCCACCAGGGCGCGGACGACGGCCCGGGCCTCGTTCTTCGACAGTGCTCGCCCGTCCCGCGCCGCGACGCGGATGACACCTTCACGCAGGACGTTCCCGATCCGGCCGTGGGCACGTTCCAGCAACCACCGGGCGAGGAGATCGGCGCTGGCGGCCCCCTCTGGGTCGATCAACGCCGCCTCGACGGTCACGTGCCGCGCACCGCCCGACGAGGGCGACGACGACGGCGGGAAGCTCAGCCGGTATTTCGCGGCCAGCAGATCCGTGAGCTGGGCGCGGGCGGCCGGGGTGGAGACGTCGGGATGGTCCGCCGGCACCAGGAACCGAGCATGCGCCCCGGTCACGGCCAGCAGCCCACGCAGGAGCAACGGCCCGGGATCCGCGGTGAGGTCGACCTCGAAGGCCGCATCGGCATCGAGATCGCGCAGATAGTCCGAACCGGCGAAAAGCACCCGTAGCCCCATCCGGCGGGCTCCCGGCGGCCCGGCCGTCTCGCCGATCACCGTGGCCGGCCTGGATGCACTCGAAGGCGGCGAAGCGGGTGCAGCAGGTGACGCGGGTGATGCGGGTGATGCGGACGGCGCGGAGGCCCGGGTCGCCGTGGAGCCGCCGTCTCCAGCAGCCCGGTCCGCGCCGGCGGCGCTTTCCACCGACTGGCGGCCGTGGGTGTAGATGCGGGTCCCGAAACCTTCGGACACCCGGTCGAGGACCTTCCAGGTCCGGCTGGTCGGCGCGCACACGTACAGGTCACTCGCGCTGCCCACCGCCTGCGCCCCGTGGTAGCGGTTGAAGGCCGGGAGAATTGTCTCGAAAACAACGCCGAGCTGCTGTGCGGACTGCTGGACCTGAAATCCCAGCATCGGATGAAGGCGGCTGTGCCCGTAGGCGACGACCACCACGCCGTTCACCTTGTCCCGCAGGCCCGAAAGGCCGCGCCCCAGAAACAGCCCGACACCATCCGGCGTGTACGGAGGGTCGGTGAAGACGAGATCCGCCCATTCCCGTGCCGCGGGCGGGAGCATGAATCGCAGGTCACCGAAAAGGGTACGGATCGGGAGGCCTTCCGAACGGGCTGTCGCGTCGATGTACGCAAGGGTCCGTTCGTCGAGGTCGACCACGGTGATGTCGGCCCGCGGGCAGACCCGGGCCAGCGCGACCGAGGTCAGATCATGGTCGCCGACGAACAGCACCCGCCGACCGGCGAGATCGTAGGTGGAGCACAGCCAGCTCGCGCGGCGGGCCAGGGTCGGCGCCGTGGCGGCGACATGGTCGAGGTCACGGCGCGGAGCGGGCGCCCCCTCGATCAGCGCGGCCAGCGCCCGCACCCGCGCGGCGGACTCGGGATCCGCGGCGGGGCCGACCCCGTCGGTGGCGTCGAGGCCTTCGGCGGGGCCGAGGCCCGCGGCCCGCGCGGTGCCGGCCAGTTGGTCGTCGGCTGGCACGGCCAGCTCGCCCAGCCCGAAGAATTCTCGGTACCGGGCGGTGAGCTCCGGTCGGATGCGCAGCCCTTCGGGACTTTCTTCGAGGTCGCCCCCAATACTGCGCAGAAGGTCCTCCACAGCCCTTCGCGGGGTCGCCGTCAGGGCGATGAGCGCCTCGATCGGCTGGCTGCCCCGGGTCAACAGCGAGAGAATTTCGCGGAGCGGTCGCGAACGCACACCGAAGCCGCCGACAAAGGCCGCGACAGCATCCACCGTGGACTTTTCGCCGGTCATGTCGACAGTCATATCATTCGAGGGGGCAACCGTGGTCAGGTCGGTCCCGGGCACGCGGGAGGTCCCGACGTCCGCCGCCGTTCGGACATCCGCCACCGTTCGGACATCCACTGCCCCGACGCCCACCTGGCCGGTGGCCCGCGGGCGGGAGCAGGTGGCCAGGCCCCGGGTGGTCGTGCTCGGCGGCGGCTTCGCCGGGCTGCGCCTGCTGCGCCGGCTCGAGGCGCTGTTGCCCGCCGACCGGGCCGAGCTGATCGTGGTCTCCCCGGTGGATCACCTGCTGTACACCTCGCTGGTACCTCAGGTCTGTGCCAGCACGGTCGAGCCCCGTCATCTCGCCGTGTCGCTGCCCGCCGTGCTGCGGCGGACCCTGCTGTGCCTCGGTGACGCGGTCGCGGCGGATCTGGCGGCGCCGGCCGATGCGCAGGCCTCGGCTGACCTGGCAGCCCCGGCTGGCGGCATCGCCGCCCCGGCTGGCCTCACAGCCCCGGCCGCGATGGCAGCCCCGGCTGCGACAGCGGCCAGCGTCGGCCGGCGGACGGTGACCGTGCGTGCCGCCGACGGGTCGACCCGGGCGATCGCCTGGGACCGGCTGGTCATCGCCGCCGGTTCGGTGACGGCGACACCGGACGTTCCGGGACTCGCCGAGCATGCCCTGGGCCTGAAGAACCTCGACGAGGCCGTGGCGCTGCGTGACCACGTGTTGTCCCGGCTGGAGCTCGCCGACGCCACCGACGACCCGCGCCGGCGCGGCGCGCTGTGCACGTTCGTCGTGGTCGGCGGCGGCTACACCGGCACGGAGCTGGCCGCGCAGATGGCGGCGTTCACCCGGCGGGCCGCGGCGGCCTACCGACGCCTGCGGCCGGCGGACGTCCGCTGGCTGCTGGTGGACCACTCCCCCCACCTGTTGCACGATCTCGCCCCGGCGCTCGGTCGGCGCGCGGCACGGGTGCTGTCCCGGCGCGGGATCGAGCTGCGTCTGGGCACGTCGGCCGTGCGGATCGGCCCGGACTCGGTCACCCTCGCCGAGGGCGGGTCCGGCGTCCGCCGGCACACCCGGGTCGCGACCCACACCGTCGTATGGTGCGCCGGTGTGTGCGCCAGCCCGCTCGCCGCGGCGCTCGGCCTGCCGACCGTGCACGGCCGGATCGTGACCGACGAGTTCTTCCGGGTGCCGTCGGTCGAGGATGTCTTCGCTCTCGGTGACATCGCCGCGGTGCCGGACTCGGCCCGCGGCGGTGCGCCCGCCGGTCAGACCGCCCAGCACGCCGTCCGCCAGGGCGCGGCGGCGGCCCGCAACGTCGCGGCGTCGCTCGGCGTCGGGTCGCCGCGCCCCTACCGACATCGTGACCTGGGCTTCGTCGTGGATCTCGGTGGCCGTGACGCGGTGGCGAACCCTTTCGGTGTCACGCTGAGCGGGCCACCCGCGGCCCTGCTGACCCGCGGCTACCACCTGGCGTCACTCCCGGCGACCGCGAACCGGCTGCGGGTGGCCACCGACTGGCTGCTCAACGCCGCCTTCGGCCAGGAGATCACCCACTACGTTCCGTCCGGCACGCAGCAGGAGACGATCGCCACCGCCGAACACACCGGGATCTACCGCACGCCGACCGACACCGAGCCCTAGCCACTGCCACTGCCACGGCGCCGCAGGTAGGGCGTCAGCGCGCCGCGCCCTGGCGTGCGGCGGGCCTGCGGCCGGCGGCCTCGCCGCCGGTGGCACGGTCGAGACGGCGGCGGATGAAGATCCAGGCGATCTCCAGGAGCAGCCCGGCCCCGGCGGCGATCGCCACTCCCGTCCACGGCCCGGTGGTGCCCACCAGCGACAGCTGGAAGAACTCCTGGCCGAACGGCACCACCAGTACCAGCGCGAACGCCCCCGCCATCACGGCGACCAGCAGGATCCGCCACCACGTGTACGGACGAGCCACGATCGCCAGCGCCCACAGCGCCACCAGGAACAGCGTCAGGGTCGCCATGGACGTCTCGGCGTCCAGATCGTCGTAGATCGAACGGCCGACGAAGTAGGAGATCAGGGTCGCCGTCCCGGCGATGATGCCGGCCGGCAGCGCGAACGACAGGACCCGGCCGACGAAGTCCGGGCGGGCCCGTTCCGCGTTCGGGGCCAGGGCCAGGAAGAACGCGGGAATGCCGATCGTCAGGGAGCCCAGCAGCGTCAGATGCCGGGGCAGGAACGGATACGGCACCTGGGTGATCACGACGACGATCGCGAGCAGCACCGAGTAGACCGTCTTGGTCAGGAAGAGGTTCGCGACCCGCTCGATGTTGCCGATGACCCGCCGTCCCTCCCCCACGACCGAGGGCAGGGTGGCGAAGCTGTTGTTCAGCAGGACGATCTGCGCGACCGCCCGGGTCGCCTGGCTGCCGGAGCCCATCGACACGCCGATGTCGGCGTCCTTGAGCGCCAGCACGTCGTTGACGCCGTCACCGGTCATCGCGACGGCATGCCCCCGGGACTGCAGGGCGGCGACCATCTCCCGCTTCTGGTTCGGGCTGACCCGACCGAAGATCGAATGGGTTTCCAGGACGTCCGCCAGGGCGTCGCGGTCCTCGGGAAGGGTCCGGGCGTCCACGGGGTCGTCCGCGCCGGGCAGGCCGAGCGTGCGGGCGACGGCGCCGACGGACAGCGCGTTGTCCCCGGAGATGACCTTCGCGGCGACACCCTGCTCGGCGAAGTAGCGCAGCGTGTCCGACGCTTCGGGGCGCAGCCGCTGCGCGATGACGACCAGCGCCACCGGCGTGGTGCGGTCGGGAACGCCGCCCGGATCGTCGGCCGCCGCGGCGAGGTCGTCGCCGAACCGGGCCAGCAGCAGCACCCGCAGGCCCCGCGCGCCGAACTCGTCGACCTCGGAGAGCGCCGGGTGGCCGGCGGGCAGCAGGACGTCCGGTGCGCCGATGAGCCAGGCGGTCACCGCGCCGGTGGGGTCGGCGATCGCCGCACCGCTCCACTTGCGTGCCGAGGAGAACGGCACGTCGCCGCGGACGGTCCAGCCGTCCTGGGCGGGGTAGGAGTCGATGATGGCCTGCATGCTCGGGTTGGGCCGTCTGTCCGCGGCACCGAGCGCGCCGAGCACGGCGCCGACCGTCGCACGCGTCACCGCTGCGCCCGTGGCCGGCGCATCCGACGTCGTTCCCTCCGAGGCCGGCGCATCCGTGGTCGGCGCATCCGGCGCGGTCTCGTCCGAGGGCGACGCCTCCGGTGGGGCCGCGTCCGAGGGCGACGCCTCCGAGGGCGTCGGGCCGGGGTCGACGAGGCGCAGCTCGGCGACGTCCATCGCCGCCTCGGTGAGGGTCCCGGTCTTGTCGAGGCAGACGACGTCGACCCGGGCCAGCCCCTCGATCGCCGGGAGCTCCTGAACGAGGCACTGCCGGCGCCCGAGCCGCACCACGCCGACCGCGAACGCGACGGAGGTGAGCAGCACGAGTCCCTCGGGCACCATCGGGACGAGCCCGGCGACCATCCGCCGGATCCCCTCCGCCAGATCGTCGTCGTTCACCGTGATCTGGCTGATGACCAGCGCGATCCCGGTGGGAATGATCATCCAGGTGACGACCCGCAGGATCGTGTTGATGCCGTTGCGGAGCTGGGAGTTGACCAGGGTGAAGCGGCTCGCCTCCTCGGCGAGCTGCGCGGCGTAGGCGGCCCGGCCGACCCGGGTCGCGCGGAACGCACCCGTGCCCGCCACCACGAAGCTGCCGGACATCACCTGGTCAGCGGGCTGCTTGTGGACGGGGTCGGCCTCACCGGTGAGCAGCGACTCGTCGACCTCGAGGCTGCCCGCCTCCAGCACGAGACCGTCCACCGCGATCTTGTCGCCCGGACCGAGCTCGATCACGTCGTCGAGCACGATCTCGGCCGCCGCCAGCTCCGCGGCGACGCCGTCGCGGCGCACGAGCGGCCGTGCCTCCCCGACGACGGCGAGCTGGTCCAGGGTCCGCTTCGCGCGGATCTCCTGGATGACACCGATCAGCGTGTTGGCGATGATCACGCCACCGAACAGCGCGTCCTGGATCGGGCCCACGATCGCGATGAACACGAAGAGCACACCGATGATCGCGTTGATCCGGGTGAGGACGTTCGCCCGGATGATCTCGCCGACCGACCGGCTGGACCGGACCGGAACGTCGTTGACCCGGCCGTCCGCGACCCGCTCCGCGACCTCGGCGGCGTTCAGCCCCCGCGCGGAGAGCTCCGCGGCGCCACCGGCGCCGTCGACGTCACCGCTGGTCGCCCCGTCCGGCTCCTCGGCCCCGTCACCGGCGGCGGTGGGCCCGGTGGAGTCGGGCGACGTGGCCACTGGGCGGTCCATCAGCTACCTCCGGAGGGGACTGGTCGGCGCTCAGGCTAGGCGGGTGCCCCCGCCGACCCCACCGTATTGGACGCCCCACCGACGCCACTCGCCCACTCATCGCGACGAACCCGTTCATCGCGACGATGCCGCCCGACCAGTCGACGCCCGACCGGCCGGCACTCGGCCGGCCCGCCCGCCCAGGAACCGGAGGGCGCATCGCTGGGAGGCATCCGGTCAGATCCAGCCCTCTTCCCAGGCGATGTGCGCGGCCCGGTGGCTCCCATCAGGCCGTGGCGCCGCCGTCGATCACGTGGTCGTGGCCGACGACGTAGCTCGACTCCTCCGAGGCGAGCCACAGCACGGCGTTGGCGATCTCCTGTGGGTCCGCGACCCGGCCGAGCGGCACGGTCGGCGAGAGTCGGGCGTCCCGCTGCTCGCGGTTCTCGCCCGCCAGGTAGGACATCGGGGTGTCGATCGGCCCGGGGCTGATGGAGTTGATGCGCACCCCTCGCCCGATGTACTCCAGCGCGGCGGTACGGGTCAGGAAGCTGACTCCCGCCTTGGACGTCGCGTAGGCGCTCATTCCGGCCAGCCGCCAGTGGGCGCCCAGGTTGGAGGCGGTGTTCACGATGGTGCCGCCGCCGTTGGCTGCCAGGTAGGCGGTCTCGTACTTCATCGCGAGGAAGACACCGGTCAGGTTGACCGCCAGGACCTGGTTCCACACGTCCTCGTCGTGGTCACCGACCGGCGTGCCACCGCCGAGCACGCCGGCGTTGTTGAACGCGACATGCAGGCCACCGTG
Organism: Frankia sp. CcI49; assembly: GCF_001983215.1. Taxonomy (NCBI): domain Bacteria; kingdom Bacillati; phylum Actinomycetota; class Actinomycetes; order Frankiales; family Frankiaceae; genus Frankia; species Frankia sp. CcI49. The sequence goes on along the minus strand of NZ_MOWP01000031.1, from coordinate 264,623 downwards.
CCGGGCGACCACCGTGTCCACCATGGCCTTCACGCTTTCGGACCTGGTGACGTCGACGACGACGCCGGAGGCCTTCCCACCGTTGGCCTCGATCAGGCTCACGGTCTCCTTCGCCGAGCCCTCGGTGCGGGCGGCGACGGCCACGGTCGCGCCCTCGCCCGCGAACGACAGCGCGGCCGCCCGGCCCAGGGCTCCGCCGCCGCCGGTGACGAGGACGACCTTGTCGGTGAAACGTGCGCCCATGACGCAACTCCTTCGTCCTGGCGGACCTGGCGGACCTGGCGGGCGATGCCAGCCGGCACCTCAGCAGCAAGGGTCCACATAAGAGAACAGACATTCCACTATTCGGGGTGCGGCAGCACGCTCGAGCTGCATAACCACGCGAGCGCACGGTAACACGATCCGAAACGATCGGTCTAGAACCCATCCACAAGCCCAGGCCGGGCCCGGACAGTGATCAACACCGGCGACGGGAGCGGACACCGCCCACGCGCTGCGGCAGATCGACGCGGCCAGTACCCCGAAAGCCAGACCGGACGCTCTCATCACCCCGGCCACGACCTTTTCTTGACCGCTCGGTCTTGTTAGTCTCGCGTCCATGGGCAGGACGAGGGAATTCGACCCCGACGTGGTGCTCGAGCGCGCGATGGACCTCTTCTGGGCACGGGGATTCGAGGCGACCTCGATGACGGACCTCGTCGAGCATCTCGGGATCGGTCGCGCCAGCCTGTACGCCACGTTCGGTAGCAAGCACGATCTGTACCTGGCCGCCCTGCGGCGCTATCTGCTCCGCAGCGAGGCGGGTTTCGTCACCGCCCTCGCCCAGCCTGGGCCGGCCCTGCCGGCGGTGCGCGCGTTCGTCCGGAGCTGGATCGACGAGGCACTCACCGACCCGGACCGGCGTGGCTGCCTGGTGGTGAACGCCGCCGTCGAACTCGCCCCACGCGAACCCGAGGTCGCCCGTCAGGTGGCGGTCAGCTGGACCGTGGTGGAGACGGCGCTGCTGTCCTCCCTGCTACGAGCCCAGGCGCAGGGCGAGCTCGCCCCGGACAAGGACGCGCATGAGATCGCCAACTTCCTGCTCGTCGTGATGCAGGGCGTCCGTGTCGTCGCGCGGGCAGCGCCGGACGCGGACCGGCTTCGGGCCGCCGCCCGTCTCGCGCTGGCCGCGCTGGACTGAGCCGCACCGGCCCCAACCCCGATCACGCGGCCGGGATGGCCTCGGTCCGTCCGGCGAGCACGAGGGCCAGGAGCAGCAGCCCCAGGCCGACGCGGTACGCGACGAAGGGCGTGAAGTCGTTCCCGCCCACGTACCGCAGGAACCAGGCGATCGCCGCGTACCCGACGAGGAACGCCACCACGCTCGCACCCGCCAGCGGGCCCCAGGCCACGGTGGACGTCGGTTGCCTCGCCTCACGGTAGAGCCGGTGCAGCCCGAACGCCCCCGACACCGCGACCGCGGGGACGGCGAGCAGGAAGGAGAAGCGCGACGCGGCCTCACGCGAGTACCGCAGCACCAGCCCGCCGCCGATGGTCGCGCCGGACCGTGACACTCCGGGAATCAGCGCGGTGGCCTGCGCCAGCCCGATCAGCAGGCCGTCGCGGGCGGACAGCTCCGCCAGGGGCTTGCGATCACCGGGCCGGCGATCCGCCCAGCGGTCCGCGGCGCCGAGCAGCAGGCCGACGCCGGCCAGGGCGCCGGCCATCAGCCGCAGGTCACGCAGCCGGCCCTTCACCACATCCTCGAAGAGGTAGCCGCAGGCTCCGATGGGAACGGTGCCGAACGCGATCAGCCAGGCGAGCCGGGCATCGGCGGCCTGAGCCTCGGTGTCCCGAGCGTCGGCCCCGGTGCTGCCCGCCGACAGGGGCAGCGATCCGAACCAGGCACGACCGAGGCGGGCTATGTCCGAACGCAGGTAGACGATCACCGCCGCCGCCGTGCCGATCTGGGTCACGGCGGTGAAGGCCGCACCGGGGTCGTCCCAGCCGGCCAGCGCCGCCACGACCCGCAGATGCGCGCTCGACGAGACCGGCAGGAACTCGGTGAGTCCCTGGACCAGCCCGAGGATCGTGCCTTCGGTCCAGTTCACCGCGAGGTCCCGTGCATGGACACGACGTTATCGGTGCGCCGTCGCCGTCGCGCGCGTGCGCTGGGCCACGTAGCTTCCCGCGGCGAGCGCGGCCGCGATCGGCCACTCGATCGCCTCGACCGCCGCGAGTGTCCCCAGCCCGATGTAGTACGCCGTCATCTTCGCCGAGGGGATCGGGACGGGCCCGAGGTGGCGCCCGTCGTCCTTCGGCGGCGGTGCCATCTCCAGCCGGGCGGTGACGTAGGGCAGATGCAGCACCACCACCCGCTCGTCGTGATTCGGCCGACGGCTGCGGACGGCGGATCCGATCGCGCCGCCCACCGCGCTCCCGATCGTGTTCGCGGCGGACCCCGTCGCCCCGGACCCCACCGAGGCGACAGAAGCGATCCTGGACGCGACCGACCTCGGGAAGCCGGCCGTCACCGACACGTGACGCGCGGTGCGGGCGGCACCGGCCGACGTCCGCGCCTTCGCGGCGCTCCGGGGGGCGGTCGTGCGCGTCGTCGCCGTGAGGGAGGGCGTGGCACGGGACGTCGTGGCCCGCGCAACCGCGGAGCGTGACGCACCGGCCCGCGGCGTCGTGGCGCGAGTCGTCGCAGTCCGCGCCGGCGCGGTGCGGCTCGACGTCGCCCGGGGTGCCGTCGCTCGGATCGTTGTGGACCGGGACGTTGTGGACCGGGAGGCGGAGCCTCCGGGAGCGGAGGCAGCGGAGGCGGATCGCCGCTTCGCAAGCGCCTCGGTAGCGGCGGATTTCCCTGTCGGGGAGGCAGTCGAGCTACCGGTCGACGCCGTCATGGGCTGGGCCGGGCTCCCACCGACGCGCGCCGCGGGCACCGTCTTCGCGCCACCTGATGTCGCCTTCGCCGGCCCCGAGGGCGCCCCGGTGCCGGTCGTCGCCCCGGGAGCGCTGGTCGCCTTGACCTTGGTCGCCTTGGTCTTGGCGGCGGAGGGCTTGGCGGCGGAGGGCTTGGCAGGCACGGGCTTGCCGGCCGACGCTTTGCCCGACGCCGATTTGGCCGCCGCGGACTTGGTAGCGGCGGGCTTGGCGGTCGACGCCTTGTTGGCGGACGCCTTGGCGGCCGCGGGCTTGGCGGCCGAGGACTTGCTGGCCGACGACTTGGCGGCCGCGGGCTTGGCGGCCGAGGTGGCCCCGGCAGCCGAGGTCTCCCTGGGCACCGTCACCGCCGCGGAAGCGCCGGTCGACTTCGAGGCGGTGACGGGCTTCGAAGCGCTGGCGGGCTTCGAGGTGCTCGGGGGAACCTGCTCGGCGCCGTTGGTCGACCCGGCTGCCCCGGCGGCCTTCCTCGTCTCCGCGCTGGACGTCGCCGCGGACCCGCCGGTCGCAGGTGCGGCCGGAGCCACGGCGGTCGGAGCGGTGAAGGTCGGCATCGGACCGGGCCGGTGCGCGAGGCCGCCCACGGCGCCCGCACCGTTACTGGACGCGCTGGTCTCCGATGAACTGGTCGCCATGGGGCCGTTCCCTCCGTCGTGCGCCATGAAGCAACGAGCCCGAGCAGCTCATTGTCACTGAGCGTATATTACTCGTGACTCCGAGGGCGGGGCGGTAGCCGTCTCGCCGGGCACGCGCAGCCATGCGGCCCAACCGCCACTCCCGGCGACGACCCCGGAACATCAGCGCCCAGATCGGACGCGGCCCCCACGCCTGGCCCGACAAACCGTTCCATCCGCGGATCACGGCGAAAAGAGGAAGAGCCGATCCCTTGACGCCGTCGAACACATCAACCGTTTCGACGACAGGAGAAGATTTACGCAGAAATCACGCGGCGCCACCGGATCATCCCTCGGGGGTGACTGGAAGCAGCACGACCTGTCGCCGCCTAGAATGCCCCGACGGCCTCGACGAAACGTAGCCTGCTGATTACGGSATACCCGGCCTGATAAAGCGGGGAAAGGCTGTGGCCGGGTTCACGGAGGTCCTTCTCGGCCGCTTCGGCGTATCGGCGCCCGCCGTAGGTCAGCGCCCTGAACACGATGCGGCCCGCCGCCGGTGCCGGCGCTCGCTCGCCGTCCGCCTCGAAGCTGGTCAGGTGTGCTTCCGTCACCTGCAGGAAGCGGCGGGTGGCGGCGACCACCGTGCCGTGGGCACCGCCCCCGACCGCACCGCCGCCAGCACTCGCGTACAGGCTCGTGGTGCCGTCGGCCAACGAGACGACCGTTACCGTTCCCTCCGCGGCGCCGATTTCCATCAGCGCACCCCACACAATCGTGCCAGCCGTGTGACCGAGCATTCCCTCAACGACCGGATCGAGCGTAAGAACCCCCTCACGGAGCCGGTGGAACAATGCCGCACCGTTGTCTGAACGACGAAGCCCACTCGCAACGATCATCGTCCAAATCGTAGTGGCGAACTCCGGATCCGTCCTCGGCAAGAGGAAATATCGGCGAAGAGGATCAGTGCTGACTACACTTTCGGTGGTCCAGGTTGGCGACATCCGGACCAGCTCGGGACCATAACTACTGACTGATGCGGACCGAGCAGATATCGGTCACGACCCTCGGCTCAGCTGTCGGTCACCGCGGCACGGCGACGCCAGGTCGGCGGCTCGCCCGCACGCTCCGCGACCACGCCGCGGCGCTCCAGGGCGCGCAGGTGCGCCAGCGCCTCGGCCACGGCGCTGCGTTTCATGAAGCCCTCGATCTCGTCCCAGGGCCGTGACCACTCCATCCGGCTCGCGACCTCCCAGGCGGTCGCCGGACCATCGTCCAACGTGGCCAGCACCTCGCCGAAGCGCTGGTCGTGATGCCTGCGCAGCTGCGCGACCCGGTCCGTCAGGCCGTCGAAGCGGTATTCGTGCGCGGGGAGCGTGGCCTCGGCGGGCAGGGCGTCGACCTTGTCCAGGGAGCGCAGGTAGTCCCCCAGCGGATCATCCCCGACCGCGGCGCCGAACGGGATGTTCGGCGTGATGCGGGGCAGCACGTGATCGCCGGAGAGCAGCAGCCGGTTGGCCGGCTCCCAGAAGCACAGATGCCCCGGGGAGTGCCCCGGTGTCCAGACGGCCCGCAGGTCCCAGCCGGGGACGTCCGGGCGGTCGCCGTCGTCGAGGAGGATGTCCGGGCTGGCAGCGGCCGGGAACGGACCGGGTGGCAGCTTCTCGGCGGTGAACGCGCGCATGGCGCTCGGCGGTGCGCCCGCACGCAGCATCTCCGCGTTGAGGTTCCGGAACAGATCCGCCGGTTCGAGCGGGTGCGCGCGCAGCAGCGCGGCGTCCGCGGGATGCAACGCGATCCAGGCCCCGGACGCCTCCCGCAGCCGCCCGGCGAGTCCGTAGTGGTCGGGATGCATGTGGGTGGGCATGATGCCGCGCAGATCCGTGACGGAGTATCCGGCGACGGCCAGCCCCGCCTCGACGGCGGCGAAGGCCGCGTCGGTGTCCCAGCCGGAGTCGATCACGTAGGCACCGCGATCGGTCTCGAACAGATACATGAAGACGTGGGTCAGCCCGGCGGTCGGCAGCGGGACCGGGATGCTCCACAGACCCGGCCGGAGCCGTTCCACCGGGGGCAGTTGCGGGCCCGACGGACGCGCCACCCCGGTCACGCGTTGATCACACTGGTACGACGGTCAGCTTCCTTCATCCGGTCACGCCTCCCTGCGCTGCGCGTTCGCGGGCGGCTCGACCGGTGCCCCACAGGAGCCAGGGCCGCGCACCGCGCACTCACGGTCACCGGCGCTGTCACGATCACCCGGCCAACCAGGGCCCACGCGGTCGACGCCAGCAGGACGCGACGACATTATTCGATATATCTTTACTGCTAATCGAACGGTAGCCCAAACAGACCGCCGGTGCAGAAGGCGGGATGGCCGATCATCCGCCCGACCAAAGTCTCGCGATCTCGGTCCGATGGCGTGCCGCCCACCGCGGCACCGACGTGCCCGGGCCCGTCGGTGGCTCGTCGAACCAGCCGAACACCTCCCAGCCGATCACCTCGGTGAAGACATCCCGCCCGCGGCCCGCCTCGCCGAGGGCCACCAGGTCCAGCGCCAGCTGCAGAGCCGCGTCCAGGGTCTGAGGGTGCTCGTAGCCGAGCTGTCCCCGAGCCCATGCCAATACCCGCTCATGGAGAACACGGGCCTCGCATGGCAGACCGAGACCACGCAGAGCCACCCCCAGGACGAGTGCGGTGGTCTGGGTGTCCAGGTGGTCGGTGCCACACCGGCGGGCCCGCCGAGCATGGGTGTCCCGAAGCAGGACGTCAGCCTCCGCGAACTCCCCGAGCCGGGCCAGGATGTCGCCGAGGCCGTGCGCCGACCGCAACGTGTCGGGATCGTCCGGGCCGAACCGGTCGCGCTGGCGGCCAAGCGTGTCCCGGTACAGCCGCACCGCCTCGCCGCGGTCACCGATCTCGCCGTGTGCGCGGGCGAGGCTGCTCGCCACGACGAGCACCTCGCGATGGTCCGGGCCAAGTGTCCGCAGCCGGCGGCTGTGCGCCTGCATCAGAAGCATCTGCGCCGTCACCGCCGCGGCCGTCACAGCCGGTCCTGTTGGCCCTGCTGCTGGTACCGGTCCTGCCGACGGCGCCGGCGCGCCACCGAAGCCGGTTTCGGTGGCGCGGCCGCCATCCACGCCAAGGCTGTCCACGCCAAGGCCGTCCAGCAGGATCGAGGCCTCGACCACAGCGGCGGTGAGCACATCCGGGTGATCCGGCCCGAGGTCCCTGGCCCAGCGGCATCGCACGGGCCCGCTCAGCCCGCGGCCGTCCTCGTACCGCCCCGAGCGACGCAGAAAACCCACGACGAGCAACGTCAGCCGACGGAACTCCGCGCTTTCCGCCTCGGCCCCGGCCGGGCCGGCCGTGTCCATCCAGGCCGAGACGGCACGTACGTGCGGCTCGAGCCGCGTGAGGTGGGACCAGTGACCCGCCTCAGCGCCGTCGTGAAGATCGCGGCCGGCGAGGGTGAGCAGCCGCAGCGCGCCGCGCAGCGCTCGGCGCCGCCGTTCCTCGCCCCCGAGCCCTGCCTGGAGCCATTTCCGCACCAGCGGGTGCACCCGGATCCCGGCCTCGTCGCGCCAGACCAGCCCGAGCCGGAGCAGCTCACCGCCGATCACGTCGACGCCGTCGGCAACCACGAGAGGAAACGGGGCGGTCGCGAGGAACGCCAGTCCGTCCAGGATCTCTGCCGTGGCCGGACTGTCACGTTCCAGCCAGGCGCGGCTGGTGGCCACGATCCTGGGCAGACCGCCGCCGCCGGAGGCCTCGCTCGCAGCCCCAGCCGCCCCAGCCGCCTCAGCCGCCTCAGCCGCCTCGGCCGTCCCGGGCGCGTGCCACTCGTCGAGCAGGCGCAGGTAGGCCGCGATCGACAGCCCTGTCCCGGCCAGGAAGCGACCGGCCTGCGCGAGCGCGAGCGGCAGATCCCCGACAGTGGCCGCGAGCAGGGCCGCCTCCGCTTCACCGGCCCGGGTGTCATGTCGCCGCAGCAGCCGGATCGAATCGGCCCGCTCGAGGTCACCGAGCTCCACCAGGGTCGGCATGAGCCGGCCGACCTCGGGCGCACGGCCGATCATGATGACGTGCCCCGTGTCGGGCGGTGCGGCGATCCCCAGGTCCAGCGGCGCGTCGACGTCGTCGTAGATCAGCAGCCAGTCCGCGCGCCGGGCCAGCTCGGCCCAGAGCCCCCGCAGCACGGTGGTACCCGGCCCCGTCACGGCCGGCACGAGGATCGCGGCCAGGCCCAGCAGACACGACTCGGCCCGCGCCGGGGTCTGCGCGTCCACCCACCACACCAGGCGGTAGCAGCCGTGGTAGCGATGGGCGTACTCGACGGCCAGCTCGGAGCGGCCGACTCCGCCGGCCTCGTCCGCCCCGGCGGCGCAGACAATGCCGACGCCGCGTGCTCCCACGGCGCCGTCGGGCGTAGCCGCCCCGCGCAGCGCCCGATGGATGCGGACGAGCTCGTCGTCCCGCCCCACGAAATGCGGATCGCGTTGCCGCACGTTCCACACCGGCGGCAGCCGGCCGGAATCGCCGGCCCCCTGCATCGTCTCTGGCGCCGTCAAGATGTTCGCCCGTCTTTCAACACCGACAATGAGGCTTTTCCGTCTCACGGTGCGCCGCCGGGGACGCCTTTGGCCCGGACCCGCGACGGAAAAGGACCAATCCACCACAACATGCGCGTTGCCGCTCCCCACTTCCGATCGTTTCGTGGCGCGTGGCACCGGTAGCGGAACCCGGCCGCGGGGACGGCACCGCGTGCGGAGTCCCATTACCCAACGCCTCGAACGACACTCCTCCTTCCCCGACACAGCCGGCACAGGATGAAAGCCGGCAGCAGCCGGGCCGGTGTTCCTGTCCGGACTCCCCCACAGGCCTGCGAATGGTAAGGCTGGTCGTCCCGGAAATCCCGTCATGAACACGGGTACCGGGCCGGCGGGATTCGCGGGCCGCCGGACGTGGGCACGATGGGGCCGCGGCGGTCATCCGCGGCACGCTGGACAGCCGGCCGCGAGGGACCGGGCCTCGATACCCGGGCCGGAACCCGGGCCCTCCTTGGCCAGCTCACGGAACGTGCGAGTTGGCGGCCACGGTCACCCGGCGCGGAGATCCGAGTCACCGTCAGTCCACCGAACCGGCGTCGATGCCACCCGGGCCGGGACTCGCCGAGCGGTGGACTAATCGTTCTGATGCATGTCCTCATAAATGCTCGTATCGTCCGCGACGTCCCCCGTGGGCATTCCGCACGAGGGACCGGGACCCACCCATTTCCAACCGGGCCACCGACACCGGAGTAGGGCTGCCACGCCGTCGCCGGTCCGGTGCCCAGAAAGGTCGATGATGAGTAATCCGCGCACCCAATTGTCTCGGGCAGCCACCATGACCGCCGCGGTGGGACTCTCACTCGCGCTGGCGGCCTGCGGCGGAGGCGGCGAGGGCGCCGAAAAGCCCACCGCCACCGCGGCCGCGAACCGCCTGGCGGCCGGCTCCAGCAACGGTCTCGAGTCCAGGCCAGCCAGCGAGATCGTCGCGACCGCGGCCCAGGCGCTGAAAACGACCAGCAGCGTGCGGTATGTCGGCCGCGGCACCGAGGACGGCTCACCCTCGTCAGCCGAGTTACGGATGACCGCGGATGGCACGGTCACCGGCGTACTCGACGGAAACGGGCAACGGGTCGAGATTCTGCGGGTCGCCGGGGTCGCGTACGTCCGCGGCCCGAGCGCCGCCGGGCCGTATCCGGGTGCCAGGACCGATCAGTGGATCAACACCGGCCCGGTCGGTGCGGCCGACGACGACCTGTCGATCAGCAGCGCGGCCGACGCGATCCTGGACCTGAAGGCCGACATCGACGGAGGTGAGGACGCGACCGTCGAGCAGATGACCGAACAGGGCCGGCCCGCGGTACGGGTCGCCACGAGGACCGCCTCGTTGTACGTCGCGAATGTCGGCCAGCCCGTACCGCTGCGGCAGGTCTTCAACGACGCGAACGACAGGTTCGAGGTCACCTTCACGGAATACGGCAGTCCGGTGCCCGCGGCGGTCCCGACCGACGCCTTCCAGCCCCGGACCACACCGACATCCTGACCACTCCTGACCACCTGGCGCACCCGACCCACCTGGCCTCCTCGCCCGCACGGCTCGCCCGGCCCGCCGGACTCCCGCAGACCCCCGCGTCACCGAAATCACATGTTTCCCGTTGAATTCCAAACAGTCGACTCCGCACCGCGGAAGAACCGCGAGTGAGCATTTTCCGTCGTCGACTCGGACCCGACCCATCCCTGACTACAGGCCGTGAGACGGAAACGGCCCAGTGACACTGCGCCGCCGGATGACCCAACGATCGCGCGGCGCAGGTCACACCCACAGCGGTCACTGTGAAAAGCGCCATCACGGCCAGGGGACGGATTCGCCGGTAGCGCGCCATACCCTTGGGTCCGGATAGCCGCGCCCACCATGGACTCGAAGTCGCGTCCGTCGAATACGGGTTCATGGAACGCGGGCCGCGGGAAGCCGCGCCGGTCGGATGCGGGCGGCAGGAAGCAGTGATCGGAGTATGCGCATGGCGCACGGTCAGACGGCACCTTCGGCCGCCCAGGCATCTCCTCTCAGGCCGGCGCCCGGCCGACCCGTTCCTCGCGTGCCGTCCACCGGCCGGCCCCGCTCCGTCGAGGACGGCACCAGGCCCGGTGGCGTCGGGGTCCGGCACGCCGCCACCGGCCGTCGCCCGGTCACCGCCGCACCGGACGACGCAGCACCGGACGACACAGGGCTGTGGCCCGGCACCACCGGCTCGGTTCACGGCACGCCGGCGCGCCAGCCCGGCTCCGTCCGGCGGACGATCTCGGTCATGATGGAGCGCCCGCAGGGCCTCACCGGCCTGCTGCATCTGACCAGCACCGGCCGCGATCTGATGACCACCTCGGCCGGCGGCGCCACCGTGCTCGGCGAGGCTCGGCTGCGCCTCGTGATCGACTACATGGCGGCGCCCGGGACGATCCTGGAGATCGAATCCGAGCCGGCGGTGCCCGGCCTGGCGAGCCTGGTCGGTACCTCGTCGCGCGCCGGCTTCCGCGCCGCCGCCCGCCAGGTGCTCGCGGCCCGGCCTGACAGCACGGCCCATCCGGAGGACAGCGCGCAGGGCACGGCCCGCATGGCCATGGCCCGTCTGCTGCTCGGCCAGCTCCTGGACGACGTCCCGGTCACGGTGCTCGTGTCGGGGGCGGCGCTGGGGCGCAACGGCATCCACCGCTCGGAGTCCCGACCGAACGCAGGGGCGGAGTCGGGTGGCAATCCGATGATCGATGTCTGCGCCGGGTGGCAGCGTGAGGGGCTGCTCGCGCGTCTGTCCGCCGAGCGGCGAGCCGATCGGGACGCCGGCGGCAGCGGGGACCAGGCCACCGGCGATCGAACGTCTCCGGCCCGCCCGATCAGTGTCCCGGCCGGCGATCTCGCCGTGGCGGAGGATCCCCTCGGGTGGCATCCGTTGCCGCCGATGTCGACGCACGCCATGCGGCGGCTGCGCCGCATCGACGTCATCCCGGCCCAGGGCACGCCCGGGGTCGCGGTCAGGGTCGACGCGCTGCTGCGTGACTCCTACCTGGAGGCACCCGGACGTGAGTTCGTCGTGCACGAGTACGGTGTCGACGCCGATGTGGACGAGGCGGGWCTGTTCACTCGTTCGGAGGCCCGGGCGGGGGTGCTTCCGGGAGCCGAGTGCCCCGAAGCTCTCGGCAGTGCCGGGCGCATCGTGGGGATGCCCGCCACCGACCTGCGCCGCACGATCGGCCGGACCTTCGTCGGAACCTCGACCTGCACGCATCTCAATGACACTCTGCGCGCGCTCGGCGACCTGCCCGTACTGATCGGGTTTCTCGGAGAACCCAGTACCGACTGAGCTGACATGTCATGGCTGCCAGCCCGGGAGCGGATATTCGTGGACAGGCCGGAGGGGCGCTGCGAAACGCACACCATGTCACTGTGTCTTTCGATATCAGGACACCCGGACAAAAGTCCTGCCCACGGGGGTCCATACCGGCTGACCTGCTCGCCGGGCGCCCGACAGGCGCCTTCGGGCGAGTAGTTTCTTGATCATGACTGGAGTTCGCGTCTTCCTCCTGGACGATCACGAAATCGTCCGCCGGGGCATCCGCGAGATGTTGGAGGACTCCGGGGACATCGAGGTCGTCGGTGAGGCCTCCACCGCGGCCTCCGCCCTGCGGCGCATACCGGCCGCCCGGCCCGATGTCGCAGTACTCGACGCCCGACTGCCCGACGGCAACGGCATCGAGGTGTGCCGCGAGATCCGTTCCACACAGCCGACCGTCGGCTGCCTCATCCTCACCTCCTATGACGACGACGACGCACTGTTCGCGGCGATCATGGCGGGCGCGTCCGGGTACCTGTTGAAACAGATCAGAGGCAACGACCTCGTGGGGGCGATCCGAACGATCGCGGCCGGCCGGTCGCTGCTCGACCCGGCCGTCACCCAGAAGGTCCTGGCCCGCCTGCGGGACGAGCCCGTCGAGGACGAGCAGCTCTCCGCGCTCGGCGCACGGGAACGGCAGATTCTCCGGCTGATCGCCGAGGGCATGACGAACCGCCAGATCGCCGCGTGCGTCCATCTGTCGGAGAAGACGGTGAAGAACTACGTGTCCGCGATTCTGGGCAAGCTCGGGCTTACCAGCAGAACCCAGGCCGCCGTGTTCGCCGCACGCCTCAAGGCCTGAGCCCGGAAAGGCCTGATCTCAGACCTCCGGAGACCCTCGGCTTCGGCCACGTAATGCGATCAGCCTGGTGCTGCACGTAGCGTCTGGAGGTGTGCTGAACGGTGAGTCCGCCCTGCGGACCTGCGACACCTGCGGAAACGAGTACTGGATGGCCTTCGAGGTGCGTGTGGTCTCCGGGGAGACCTACCACTTCGACTGCTTCGAATGCGCCGTGCAGAAGCTGGCGCCTCGATGTGAGCACTGCGACTGCCGGGTCATCGGCCACGGCGTGGAGGTGTCCGGGCGCTTCTTCTGCTGCGCGCACTGCGCCCGCCAGAGCGGCGGCATCGGACGCGAGATCCGCAGCGCCGTGGGCGCGCATCCGACCTGACACCCGCCCACGGCGCGGTATCGATCAGCGCTGATCAGCCGGCCCGCTCTTGATCGCCTCGACCAGCGCGCCGATCTTCTCGCCGGGGAGGTTCCTGGCGAGGTCCGCCTCGCTGATCATGCCGACGAGCCGCTTGTTGTCGATGACCGGCATTCGCATCACGCGATGCGAGATCATCTGGTCGAGCACGGTATCCAGATCGGCGTCGGCGCCCACGTAGAAGGGCTTGCCCTGGCCCAGGTCGCCGGCGCAGACCTTCGCCGGGTCCTTCCCCTCCGCCAGACAGTGGATGACGATGTCCCGGTCGGTGATGATCCCGCCCAGCCGGTCGTCGGCGCCGCAGATCGGCAGCGCCCCGACACCGAGGTCACGCATCATGCGGGCGGCGTTGGTCAGCGGCTCGTCCGCCCCGATGCACCGTGCCTCGCCGTGCATGATGTCTCGAGCCGTTGTCATGGGAGTTCCCCCTCCGTCGGTGCTGCCCGGTCCTTCGCGCTGCGCCGAGTCATGGCGCGTTCGTCCCGCGCGACTTCCGACCATGACATACCCAAAGTAATCACATGCACACGATCAGGATGCGATGCCGAGGGCGAGCCGCCCATCGCGCACTGCCTTGTCGAGTGAGAGGCGGGCGTCGAAGCTGTCGAGCTCGATGAGGTCCGACCAGGTCCGCGCGGCGACGGCGGCCGCCTCCTTCCGCGCCTCGGCCTCCGACCAGCGTGCCTGCACGATCACACTGTCGCCGCGCTCCAGCGCCTCACGTGCCCGGCGCAGCAGCTCGGCATGGACCTCGTCATCCGAGCCGAACTCACGTGCCGGGCCCGAGTCCGACGCCGCCTCCGCGTCCGCGTCCGCCGGGCCCTCGCGGCGCGCCCCGGCGCCGGGTGGCACAAGCTCGCGTTCCACCGCGAGCTCACCGCGGATGGCGTCCGAGGCGAGGAGCACCCAGCCGTCCTCGTCCTGGATGAGACGCTCCGCGAAGGCGGCTCTGACACTTCCGGGCGCTCCGCCGACCAGGACGAGCCGCACCCGGGCCCGGCGCAGATGCTCCAAGGCGATCCGGACCAGGCGCCGGGCCTCGCCCGCCGCGGTCTCATCCCCCAGGTGGGCGCGTACCGCGGACTCCCCGGCAAGCAGGATCGCCCGGTGCGCCATGTAGAAGTGGGTGAGCGAGGGCGGGTGGGTCTCCCCCGCGAACTCCACGAACCACCGGAAGAACGGGCCGGTCAGCTGCGGCGCGCCGCGCAGCTCGAGATCCACGGCCAGCATGGACGCGTCCGCCAGGACGTCGGCGATGCGCCGGCCGTCGTCGGCCGAGAGCCGGTCCAGGATCCGCGGCCCGTCATCCAGGCAGAAGACGTGCTCGGCGAGCAGGTTGCCGTGCCCGTCACGGATCCGTCCGCGGGCGGCCCGCCCGTCGATCAACGGCCGGCGCCCACGCAGGTAGCGCTGGCCCAGCTCGTCGATCTCGGCGATCTCCGCCGCGTCCAGCATGGTCGCCTGGAAGGGGGTGAGCCCCTCGATCGCCGCCAGCCAGGCGGCTTCCAGATCCCGCAGCCGCCCGTGCTCGGCGATCTCGGCGGACGTCTCGCACTGCTCGTGGAAGGTGACGAGGGCCCGCGCGACCTCCCGCAGCGGCTCGTCGACCGGCTCGCCGCGTGCGAGCAGCTCCGAGAGCCGGCGTTCGCTGGGCAGCCGGCGCATGACCACCATGTGCTCGACCGGCGCGCCCGCGCTGTCCCGGACGTCGGCGACCCCCAGATAGACCCCGGGCGCGAACGGGCGGTTCCGGACGATCTCCGCGCGGCAGGCCTCCTCACGCGCCTCCCGGCGGCGCAGATCCGCCTTGCCGACAGCCGCGCGTTTGGGCATCTTGAAGACACGGTCGGAGACGAAGAACAGGGTCGAGTGCGCGGTCTCGACCGTGGACATGGTGGTCTGGTGTCCCCCGCCGCCGCGCCGGGTCGCCCCGGGCGGCGGCGCGACGTCGGCCTGCTGGCCGGACGTCCTGGACGTCGTCGAGCTGTTCACCTGGTTCTCCCTCGGCTCGAACGGACAAGCCCCGTACCTGGGGTGTGCCCGTCCGGAAGCCGGGTGGAGCGGTCGCCCGGACATCCGCCGGCGACCGGCATGTCAGTGGCGGTGCGCCGGAACCATCCTGGTCGCGTGCCGGGTCATCACCGTGCGGACACCACAGGGGTCGCTGCCGGTCGGCGCACACGGCTCGCACTCGGTCTCCACCGTGGCGTGCTCGACGCCGTACTTGTCGGCCAGCATCACCTTGACGCGGCCGGCGACCGTACGGGCTTCCTCCAGCGTCGGATGCCCGGCCACCTCGATGTGGGCGCTGGCCGCGAAGACCCGGTCCGACAGACTCCAGACGTGCATGTCATGCACCCCGGTGACACCGTCCACCGCGAGCACGTCCCCGTGGACGGCGGCCAGGTCCAGGCCGGCAGGAGTCGCCTCGAGCAGCACCCGGGACGTCTGCGCCAGCAGGCGCAGGCCCTGGACGCCGATCAGCGCCGCGACCACGAGCGAGAGCACCGGGTCGAGCCAATACCAGCCGTCCGTCAGCCAGATGACGAGACCTGCCCCGGCCACCGCAACCGAGACCAGGCAGTCGGAAGCCAGGTGGATGACGGCCGCACGGGTGTTGAGGTCGCCGTGCCGCTCGTGGACGAGCAGTGCGCTGAGGCCGTTGCCGGCGGCCGCTACCAGCGCGACCACCAGCACCACGAATCCGTCGATGCGCCCGGGATGGGCGAGCCGGCTGACCGCCTCGACACAGACGAGCGTGGTGGCCACCAGCACGCTGGCGGCGTTGGCCTGGGCAGCGAGCACGGGCCAGCGCAACCCGCCGAAGGTGCGGGTGGCGGACGGTTCCTGGCGAGCCAGTCTCAGTGCGACCAGGGCGAACGCGACGCCCGCGGCATCGGCGAGGTTGTGCGCCGCGTCCGCGAACAGTGCGACCGAACCGATGATCAGGCCGGCAGCACCCTGGCCGATGACGATCGCGACGTTCGCCGCGGTCGCGATCGCCAGCCTGCGGGCCTGGGCGGTGTAGCTGCGTGCCGAACGCCCGTCGGCACCATGCCCGTGGGCACCGTGCTCATCGGCGTGGTGCCCGCCGGCGTGGTGCCCGCCGGCGTGGTGCCCGCCGGCGTGGTGCCCGCCGGCGTGGTGCCCGCCGGCGTGGTGCCCGCCGGCGTGGTGCCCGCCGGCATCGTGGGCGTGCCCGCGGAGGCCGTGCGTGTGCCCTCCGTGGCCATGGCCGTCTCCGCCGTGCGCCGTGCCATCGCCGCCCGTCGGTGCCGTCAGACCCGTCGGTGCCGTCAGACCCGTCGGTGCCGCAGCACCAATGACCCGGGGCTGCCTCGGAACATGGTCGTGAACGTCACGCCGCCGACGGGCCTCGGAGTCGGAGGAGCTCACCGGTCCGGCCGATCGTCACGGCCGGGCTCGGCCCCGGCCACGGCCACGGCGGCCGGGGAGAACTCCGCCGTCGACAGCTCCACGTGATGCGGCGCGGGTGCGTCGAGCGGATCGTCATGGGCATGGTCGTCATGGGCGTGGTCGGGATCCACGGCGAGGACCACGCTGAGCAGGTCGTCCAACGCGTGCGCGAGAGCGGAGTCCGCCAGTTCGTACCTCAGCCGCCGGCCCTCGGACACCGCGACCACGAGGCCGCAGCCCCGAAGGCACGCCAGATGGTTCGACAGGTTCGTCCTGCTCACCGAAAGGATCTCGGCGAGTTCCGTGGGATAGGAGGGACCCTTGCGTAGCACCAGAAGGAGCCGTGCCCTGGTCGGGTCGGACAGCGCGTGCCCGAACCTCGCCAGCACCTCTCCATGCGCCACAAGCTTCACCATGTACTGAACAGTACAGCGGACGCTGACATCAGGCGACCCTGAACTATCTCCTGATGCGGACGGGCCACCCGGCACGCGCCGGCAGGCCCATCCGCCCAGTACCACCACCCGGGAGCACCGCCCGGGTCCGCGCTCAGCCGTCGATGTCGTCGATGCGGTCGATGAGCTCCTCGATGAACAGGAGAACGCGGGCCGGCACGCAGCGCCGACCCGGCCCGGCCAGCACCGAGTGCCCGCCCGGGACCACGGTGAGCTCCGCACGGGTGGCCGTGCGGGTCGTCATCCGCACCAGCGAAAGCGGACTGATCTGATCATCTCGGCCATGCACGAGGAGTATGGGGATGTCGGGCAGCACCCGCGGCGGCGGATCCGCGACCGGGATACCCGCGACGGGCACATGCAGCAGCGGCAGCCCGAGCAGGGCGAGCCCGTCGGGGCGCACGGCCGGTGAGCCTGCCATCGCCAGCGCGGCCAGTGCCCCCGAGTCGGAGCCGAGCAGGACGAAGGGCAGCCCTGGCCGGCGGACCTCACCGACGGCACGAGCGACGTTGACGCCGCCCGGCACGATCGCGGCGCTGTAGCCGTCGAGCGCGAGCCGTGCGGCGAGCCACTCGTAGGGCTTCGGGCTCTCCCCCCGGCCCATGAGCATGGCGACGGTGGCCCGGACGGTCTCTCCGGCGAGGCGACTGGCCGGGTCCATGTCGTGTTCGGCCAGCCGGGGGCTGATTGTTGCGGTCAGGGGCGTCATGAAGCCGTGTTCTCCTTCTCTGGCGCTCCGTTGCGCCGTCGCGGCCCACGGCGGGGCATGACGCTCACAACAACGTGTGAGCGCGGATCTTTCCGGCCAGGCACACTATCCCCCTCGGCCGGACGCCACGGCAGCACGCACACGAGGTAGTCCGTGTCCGGCGGACGACACCCCGGATCGCCTCCACACCACCGGTCGGCGCTGCCCGAAATCCCGGGCAGCGCCGACCGCACCGTGGCCGCGCAGAACCGCGCCCGGCCACGCGCTCCGCCCCAGGAGCGCCGGCCGGGCGCAGGAGCAGCTTCCCGGCCTGACCGGGCGCCCCGCGCCGCTCAGCTCTCGTGGATCTGCTGAGTCAGGTAGTTCGTCGCGCCGAGCTGCTCGATGAGCGTGAGCTGGGCGTCCAGCCAGTCGATGTGCTCTTCTTCGGAGACCAGGATCTTCTCCAGCAGAACGGCCGATCCCACGTCGTTCTTCGAACGGCACAACGCGATTCCGCCGCGGAGCAGTTCCACGGCCTCGTCCTCCTGCGAGCGGTCGGTCTCGAGCTGCTCGGGCACCGTCTCACCAATCCGCAGGGAGTGCAGCCGCTGCAGATTGGGTAGACCGTCCAGATAGAGCACGCGCTCAATCAGAGCGTCTGCGTGTCGCATCTCGTCGATCGACTCGTGGTAGTAGTACTCAGCCATGCGCCGATAACCCCAGTTCCGCTGCATCCGGGAATGCAGGAAGTACTGGTTGATGGCTGTCAGTTCGTTCGTCAGTACCCGGTTCAACAGGTCGATGATGTCCTTGTCGCCACGCACCTTCGCCATCTCCCTCACTCGCCTCTCGCGTCAGCCGACCACGGACGACGCCCTCCCGGACGGCCGCGCCCGCGACCGCCCTGAACGGACTACCTCGGCGTGCCCGGCACGGCAAGCCAGTTGGCCGCCGTCACCGCCCACCGCGAAATAGCCCAGGAAACAGGAAACCACACRGATGGGCGGAACACATAACGGCAGGAGAGCCGCGAAGGTCACATCGACACCCGTTTAGGCTAGCCTTTCCTCAGTTAGGGAAGGCTTCGCTGACCGGTCCTGGCGCACCTGAACCGAACGGGATTCACCACGCCCTCGCAGCGATAACAGGCCACCGGCCCGACCGGGCCGATCTGTTGCCGGCCACTCCCATAACGAGGACGTAAGCGTACGCAAGCGCCCTGTCGCGACACGGTCCAGTCGGGCCGGTTTCACGGGGCGCCAATTGCGGCACCCATCCGGAACGCGCGACGAGCGGTGCGCCCGGCCGCGAACGCCAACCGCACCTCAAGGCAGGCCACCGGACCCTGCGGGAGCGCGAAGAGTTACAGACATGCGACGCTCTGCGGGTAGCAGGTTCCCCGGAACCCCGTCGACAGGTGGAGTGGTCCCGATGCAGCGCGGTACGAACATGGGTGGTGCCCTGTTCGTCTGCTGCGCGCTCGCCAACGCCCTGGGCCTGCTGGGGCTGGTACGCGCCTTCGGCTACCCGTATCTGCTCAACGAGCCGGCCGAGGCGACCCTCGCGGACCTGGGCGCGCACCTGAGCACGCTCATCCCCTTCGCCGCACTCGCCGCGACCGCCGCGTTCCTTCTTGTCCCCCTGACAGCGAGACTCATCCGGCCCTCGCCGAGGGATCCGCTGCCCACACAACCCGTCACCGGCACCGCCGACGGCGGCCGGCACACCGGGCCCCTCGGCACCGGGCCCCTCGGCACCGGGCCCCTCGACACCGGCCCGTCGAGCCCCGCCCACTCCACCCCCCACCTGGACGGCAGGCGGCGCACCCGCCGACTGCTCCTGTGGGTCAGCCTGGCGACAAGCACGATGATGATCTTCGAGTGGTCAATCTGGCTGGTCGGGGTCCCCCTGCTCGCTCGCCCGACCGAGGTACCCGGGCGGATCCCCCCCGAGGTGATCACCTTCGACCTGCTGCGCGTCACGGCCGGCGTCGTGTCCGGGGAGACACTCGGGGCCCTCCTGCTCGCGGCCTGGACGACACTCGTAGCCACCCATTTCATCGACCCGATCTTCGACGGGTGGTGGCCATTCGGCCCGCTGCGCCCGATCGGGCGTGGCGTGACCCGCCACAGCGGCCCCTTCGGCCCTCTCATCGCGATCATCCGGGCCTGGGTCGACTCGCTTCGCGTGCGCGGCATGCTGTGGTCGCGTCCGGCTCTCGTGGGCGGGGGATTCGTCTGCGCCGCGCTGCTCGTCGGCGGTGCGGCGGCCACGGCGGGGCTGGTGCCCCTGGCACCGTTGCCGTTGTTCGCGCGGATGGTGTGGAGCCTGTGGCTGGCGGCGGTCGGTGTGGCGATCTGGATCGCCGGCACGCCTGCACGCACCGTGGCCGTGCGGATGCGCAGACCCCGGCTGATCACACTGCGCCGCTCCCCGCAGTCCACCGGACCGCACGCCAGCGACCGACCGTCCCACTTCGAGCGGCTTCCCTACCGGTTCGCCGCCTACGACGCGGCGCTGCGGCGAGGCCAGACCGGGCCCCGGCCAGTGCGGCCCTCACCGGACGACCTCACGGCCGACGCCGTCACAGTGGCCGGCGACGAGGTCGTGCTGCAGATGCCGGCCCCGCAGCCCGGCACCGACGGTCACCGTGCCACGGCCGCCGCGTCCGAGACCGGCCGACACGACGCTGACGCCGACGCCGGCTCCGGCTCCGGCTCCGGGACAGGGGCTGGGGCTGGGGCTGGGCGAGGCCAGGTCAACACCGACCCCGGGAAGGATGTCGACCCGCCCACCGAGATCGTCGGCGCACAGGGAGACCACGACCGACCCGTATGAACATGATCGCTCCGCCTGAAACAGCGCGTCGGGGAGCGCCGCCCGAGCCAGGCCCGGTTCGTCTGGCTGCCGCTGCTGCCGACCAAGATCTGAGGATCGTGGTCACCTGGGAGCGCCCAGCGAAATCCCGACCAACAGCAATAAACAGGACACAGAGTAATTCGACAATCCGCAAGAAGTGCGGATTCCGGTTGCTGCACACATTCCTTGCTCAGAAGCAGGCAGCGGAATCGCGGGGCTCGGGGCCGGAACCTGGCAGCCCGGGTTCATCCGCCAGCGGCGGTTTCAGCCGCGCAGCTGCGGAGGCCGCGGGGGRCGCACCGGAGCCTGCCGGCCGGCCTGGTGCACCGTCCAGCCGAGCTCATCCGAGCCGGTTACCTCCCACGGCGGTTCGCCCTGCTCATGGGCTCCCCTCGCTCGGCTTCCGCCGCCCCCAACGCCCCCACCGCGCACACCGCTGCGCGGGCCGGCGACGAACGCCGCGACGTCACGCATCGCCACGTCCACCAGCGCTCCCCGGCCAGCGGCCCGGCAGAGCACGACCGCCAACGCACCGAAGAGACCGGCCAGCGGATCCGCGATCGCGTCGCCGCAGAAGACCGGCACCGGGCCACCCGGCGCCGTCTGGTCCCAGGCCACCAGGCCCCCACCCACCGCCGCGTCATCGCCGAAGGCGACCGGCCCCGCGCCGTCGGCCTGCGCGGCGACACGCCGCCCGTACCCGGTGATGCTCAGCCAGACCCGCCCAGGCCGGGCCGCGACCCAGGCCTGCGCGTCCAGCCCGAGCTGGGCCAGCGCACGTGGCCGGGACCCCTCGATGACGACATCCGCCTGCTCGACCAGGTCTTGCAGGGCCGCGCGCCCGGCCGGCTCGTGGAAGTCGAAACGGGTTTCGTCCTGGCCCATGTGCAGCCACCGGTAGAAGTCCGGATCACCGCGGCGCGCCCCGTCCGGGCGGTGCACGCTCTCGACTTTGATCACTCGCAGGCCCAGCTGCCCCAGCAGTCGCGCGGCCAGCGGACCGGCCCACAGCGACGACAGGTCGACCACGAGCGGGGCGGGAGCCGACGTCGGCCCAGGCGACCCAGGTGGGCCGTCCGACGACGGACGGCGCCCGGTCGCTCCACCGGACACTCGGACCACCGCGAAACCGGACCCTGGATCGAGGCCGCCAGCGTCAGCACCGCCAGCGCCGCCATCACCAGCGCCGCCAGCACCAGCACCAGCGGCGGCGGCGGCGGAAGGCAACGGTGCCACCGGCAGGCCCAGCAACCAGGCGCGCTCCACCAGGTCACGGCTGCGCCACCGCGGCAATGCCGCGGCCAGCGCGTCCCAGACGTCATCCGTGATCTCGGCACCGAGCAGTGCGGGGACTGCGTCGACGTCGTCCGGGCGAGCGAGGTTGACCGCGACCCAGCCGTCGGCGGCCCGCATCAACCGACAGCTGCCGTTCGCGGAGACAGTGCCGCCACGGCGCAGGCCGAGGAGGGCGGCCCGGCCGCCGAGGATCTCCGCGACATCGGCGAACACCGGCGAGCCCAGCCAGGTCGACACTGCTGTCAGCAGCTCGGCGGCGGCGCGGGCACGGTCGAGCACCGGGGCTGCCGGGACGACCGGTGGCCGCCCCGGTTGGCCGGTGAGAGCCATCAGCCCGGACTCCGCCCAGTCCAGGGCACTGTGCGTCGGCGTCGGCGCCACCGGCATCGGCATCGGCATCGGCATCGGCCGACTCCCGGGGCCACCCCCACCGGTCGTGGCCTCCGCCGGCACGGGAAGGCCCGCGGCGCGCAGGGCGTCGCCGAGCTCGACCAGCGCCCACGGGGCTGCCGCCACCACCGCAGGCCCCGTCCGCGAATGGCGACCGTCAGCCGCTCGGTTCGGCACCACGGGCCGGAATCTCACCACACTGGACCACCACGAAACCACCCCGCCCGGTGTACTCGATCTGCGCGAGCTCCCCGGACGAGCGGCCGAACAGATTTCCGATCTTGAAGGAGGACACGACCCGGGTACGAACGCCTGCAGTCCAGGCGACGGCCGCGTCCCGGTCGACGCACACGGGCTCGTCGGTCGACAGGACCAGCGGGCTGCCCAGGCACAGCACCGCGACGCCGCCGGTGCCCGACACCTCGGTGTTGAACACGCCTCCCGCGATCATCGCGCCGACACCCCCCGACGTCGTCGTGATCTTGTAGCGGATGCCGGACTCCAGGGCAAGCAGACTGCGGCCGTTCACGGTCAGGCGGTCGTTGTCCAGGTGAAAGATCGAGATGTGGCTTCCGGACTCGGCGAACCAGGCCGTGCCACGCCCCTTGACCCGCATCAGGTCCTGGCCCTCGCCGGTCACCGCACGCCGAAGGTAGCCGCCGACGCCCTGGCCCTTGTAGGCGAAATCGATCTGGCCGCGGTAGGCGACCATCGACCCCTGCTTCGCGTACATCTCGCCACCGTCGAGGCGAACCCGCAGCATCCGGTCGCCCGATTCCAGGCCGAACGGCTGCCCACCGTCATTTCCTGCCGCATGCTGCCCGAGTGGTTGATTCACGGACACCATTGAGCCTTTTCCATCTCACGTTTGTCGAGTGCCGCAGCCACCGGTCAGACAGCGCGAGCCGCGGTCAGCTCCGGCGGTGGATGCTGACCGCGTAGCCGTCACCCGGTGCGCTCGGGGCGCCTTCCCAGGTGGCGAGGCGGCGTTCCAGGGCCAGCCCCGCCTGTGCGCACCACGAGTCGTACTCGGCGAGCCCGAAGGGCGCCTCGGGCAGTGGAAGGTGCGCGGCGTCCAGACCGAACCCGGCCACAAGCAGACCACCAGGCCGCACCCGCTCCGCAAGGGCCCGCACCACACGCGCCTCGGAGCCCTCGGCCAGGAGCGGTATGACGTTCCCCGCGGCGACGACCAGGTCGAACTGGCCGTCCGGATCCGCGAGGCCCACGAGATCGGCGAGATCGGCGAGGACCCACGAGACGGAGTCGGAGGCGGCCCGCGCCCGCGCCAGCATCGACGGGTCGACGTCGACGCCGGTGCAGGCATAGCCCAGTTCGGCCAGGCGGATCGCCACCCGCCCGGTACCGCATCCGGCGTCGAGGATCCGTCCGCCCGGCGGGACCAGGGCTGCGCAGAGAGCGGCCTCGCCGTGCACATCCATCCCAGCAGCGGCCAGTTCGGCGAACCGCCGCTCATAACGCTCGCCCAGGCCGCCGGAGGCCGCGGCGGACCGGCGGTCATTCGTTCCGCTGGTTCCGCCCGTTGCGTGCAGGCTGGCCCAGCGGCTGGGCCGCCCGCCGGGACCGAGCCCGGGCCCACCCGCGCCGTCAACGGCGGCGGTGTCACTCATCGCCACGCCCCACGGCCGCCCGCCGCGCCGGCGAGGCCCGGCCCGCTCACCAGGCCGGGCGCGCCGGCCAAACCCTGAACCACCACCGGCCGAGGCTATCGGAGCAGCGAGGCTGTCGGAGCAGCTGGAAGCCGGTGTTACACCGCCGCTCCGTGCCATGCCGGCACCCGGTCGGTGAGCCAGCCCTCGATCACCGCACGCAGGCTGGCCGGACGCAGGTCGAGCCCGTGCAGGCTGCTGAGCGTGACCGCGGTCAGGTCGACGTCGAACTCCCAACTGCCGATCTGCGCGCCCCACGGCAGGTCCGCCGCGAACAGCACGTTGATCTCCTGGTAGCGCACGCCCTTCTCGACGTACACATGCTCGGCGCAGCCGATGAACTCCAGGTCGGCGACCTCGAATCCGGCCTGTTCGCGGGTCTCCCGCCGCAGCGCGGCCTCCACGGTCTCGCCGGGGTCCACGTTCCCGCCGGGCAGGTAGAACCAGGACTGCCCGCGGCGGTTCGCCAGCAGGACTCGGTCGTGCCGGAGGAACAGCACCCGGGCGCTGATCTCGACAGGGGCAGCGGCGGTCATGAACGCTCCAGGAGGGCTAGACACATCGGTGCGGATCCGAGCAGGGGGTGGGCCTCGGCGGCCGGTGGAGGCTGCTGCGGCGGCGGTCAGTCGCCACGGGTGGCCGGCAGCGAGGCCGGGGCGAACTCCGCGGGATCGAGCCCGAGCACGTTCACCGCGTCCAGCACCACTGCCTGCTCACTGACGACGAACTCACCGTCGACCCGGCCGATGACCTCACCCAGCGCGATCACCGCCGCCGCTTCGGCCGGCCGGTTCCGGACCTTCGCGATCTCGGCCAGTGCGGTCGCGCGACCCTGCGTCGGATCGCTGACGAGCCGGGTGAGGTGGGCGTCGAACAGCGCCTCCAGCTCGTCCGGGGCGAAGTGCGACATCACCGGATCGCTGGCGACGAAGGCACGCAGCCCCTCGCGCTCGGCCGGATCCACCCGGCCGTCGGCGGCCGTCACCAGCGCGCACATCGCCACGGCCGCGTCGCGGAAGGCGTTGCCGCGCAGTTCCTCGCGCCTGGCGGCGAGCTGCGCCTTCAGCGACGCGACGCTCAGCCGGCGGCCGAGGCGCCCGACGTCCCCGACACCGGACGCCATCCCGCGCCACAGCGGCCACTCGTCCAGCACCCACCGGCGCACCGCCGTGGCCACCGGAAGCGGACGGAGCCGGGTCGCGACGAGCAGGCCCGCGTCGACCAGGACCAGCTCGCGCCCCTGCCAGGTGGGCGGGACGGGCGCCCCGTCGGACCAGTCGGCGGCGAACAGGATGGTCAGGGTGTGCGCGACCTGCGGGGCGGCGGCGTTGCCGAGCGCGTCGCCGGCGTGTTCGGCGGCACCGAGAAAACGCCAGCCGCCCGACGGCCCCACGGCCGCCGGTCCGCCGAGGACGACACCTCCGGCAAGGCCGGCCAGCTCACGGGCCAACGCACGTTCGGTGTTATCCCCCGGCGGCACCGGGCCGCCGGGCAGCTCATGCCAGTCGTCACCCGGTGAGCGGGCCAGCAGGACGCTGTCACCAACCCGGACAAGCAGGCGAGCCTCAAGCCGGATCAGGGCAGGCGGGGACATCGCGGAGTACCTCCCGACGGGGGCGAGGACGAGGAGTCACGGTGTCCGTTCGGAGGACACGCGTCCTACATCATCCCCCAGACGGGGGAGGGCCGGGCAGCGCATCGCCTACCCGCGCCCGGACCGATGTGGTCCGGTCGGCGACATCCGTCCGAGGGCGCCGCCTCACCTGCCGCGGACGCCGCCCTACCTGCGGTAGGAGACGTAGATCCGGGCCCGGTATCCCGTCGCGGCCAGCCGGCGGTGCTCACGGCGCGGGGTGCCACGCACCGTCTGGAACTCGAAGCTGTCCGGGTGGCGCCCGGCCCGCGCGGCGAGCCGGGTGGTCAGCGCCATCAGCCGCGGGTCCTGGGTAGCGATCATCGGATAGCCCGGCCCGGCCATGAGGATCCCCAGACAGGCCGCGAACCCACGGCGCTGGTCATGAAACGCGGGATCCGCCGTCGCCACCGACCGCCGGACCAGGTGCCAGCCGGGCCGCAGCCGCAGCCGCACCCGGGCGCCCGACCGGGCCAGCTCCCGGCAGTCGGCCGGGGTGCGGCGCAGATCGGCGCGCAGCGTCACCCCGGTCGTCGGCGCCGCACGGCGCAGGTCCGCCAGGGCCGCCAGAACCTCGTCCACCGAAGCCGGATCATCGATGTCGCCGTCGGTCGCCAGCGTGACGGTCGCGCCGACGGCCCGGGCCCGGGCACAGATCTCGGCGGCGTTGTCACGGGCCCTCTTCTCGCCGTCGTGCGGGATCTCCCGCCCGATCGCGGGCAGCCGCAGACAGATGTCGAGATCCTCGGCGATACCCGCGCGATCGGCGAGGTCCAGCAGGGTCAGATACGCCCTGGTGGCGGCGTCGGCGGCAGTGCTGTCCGCCGCGGCCGGGCCGAGCCGGTCGATGGTCGCCAGAATCCGGTCGTCGGCCGCCAGCGCGGCGCGCGCGAGCGCGTCCATCGGGCCGCCACCGAAGGACGATCGAGACTGCCTGGACACATAAAGTAGCCTCACGTAGCGGCTCGGCGGTGTCCAACCGACCAGTCACCTCGATGTCGACGGGGCGGGTCGGCGGCAGCCGGCCGCGGGAGCCGGTCCTTCGCCTCCCCGCACCCCCCGCTCGGACGGCGCCGGCAGAAACAGGTACCGACAGATGATCGCCACGATGGGACGGCGGACCCGATGAGCAAGCTCCTCCTCGGCCCGCTGCACCGCTACGCCGACGACCGTCACGCGACCGTCTGGGTGGAGACCGACGAGCCCTGCACCGTCGAGGTACGGGCCGAGGAGGGACCGCGCGCGGCGGCACCGACCTTCACCATCGCGGGCCACCATTTCGCCCTGGTCACGGTGGGCGACCTGGAACCGGGCCGGGCCTACCCCTACGAGGTCTGGCTCACCCGGGCCACCCCACCGGACGAGGCCGCCGCGGGTGACGACGCACCGCCCGGCCGGGCGGTGCTGGTCTGGCCGGAACCCGGCTCCGCCCAGCCACCGAGCCTGCTGCGGCCGCTCGGCGCCGAACGGCCGGTGCGGCTCGCCTTCGGCTCATGCCGGGTGACCGCCCCGCAGACGAGGCCGTACACCCTGTCCCCCGAGGCTGATCCACGCGGGCTCGGCACCGACGCGCTGCACGCGCTCGCGCTACGCCTGGCTACGACGCCACCGCAGGGCTGGCCGGACGTCCTGCTCCTGCTCGGCGACCAGGTGTACGCCGACCACGTGTCGCCGGACACCGCCGAACGGATCCGGCGCCGCCGCGACGTCGGCGTACCGCCCGGCACGGAGATCGCCGACTTCACCGAATACGCCTGGCTGTACCAGGAGGCCTGGTCACAGCCGGAGATCCGATGGCTGCTCTCCACGATCCCCACCGCCATGATCGGCGATGACCACGACGTTCGCGACGACTGGAACATCTCCGCCTCCTGGCGCGCCGAGATCCGCGCACAGCCGTGGTGGGACGCCCGGATCACCAGCGGGATCATGGCCTACTGGGTCTACCAGCACCTGGGCAACCTGGACCCGCGGACGCTGGCCACGGATCCGACGTACGCCGCGGTGGCCGCCGTACCCGACGGCGAGAACGTCGTCCGGGCCTTCGCCCGCCGCGTCGACCGGCTGCCGGACCTCGCCGCCCTGGCCGACCTGCCCGCGGTCGACCTCACCGGTGCGGCCGACGGCGCCCCGGCCGACGGCGCCCCGGCCGATGACATCGCCGCCGGCGCGTGCCCACCGGTGCCGCCCCGCTGGAGCTTCCGGTGGGATCTCGGGCGCACCCGGCTGATCGTCATCGACTCCCGGCTGGGCCGGGTCGTGGCCCCCGACGGAACCCGCGCGATGGTGAACGACACGGAATGGTCCTGGATCCGCGAGCAGACGTTCCAGCAGGGCGAGGTCGACCATCTCCTGCTCGGGACGTCGGTGCCGTTCCTGCTGACACCGACCATCCACCATGTCGAGGCGATGAGTGAGCGGCTCGCGTCCACGCGGTTCGGTGAGCGGCTCGGCGGGCGGCTCGGTCGGCTCTGCCAGTGGTTCGCGCGGACTGTCACGCGCCCGGTGGAACGGGTGCGGCGAACGCTCGACCTGGAGCACTGGGCGGCGTTCAGCCGGTCCTTCACGCAGATGTCGCAGCTGCTCGACGCGGTCGCCAGCGGCGAGCACGGGCCCGCACCGGCCAGCGTCGTCGTCCTGTCCGGGGATGTGCACCACGCCTATCTCGCCCGGGTCGGCTCCGATCGGGCGATGTCGCCGGTGTGGCAGGCGGTGTGCTCGCCGTTGCGCAACCCGCTCGGGCCGGGGATCCGCCGCATCGACGCGCTGTCCCGCCGCGCGGCGTTCGCCACCGTCTCCGGCTGGCTGGCCCGCCTCCTCGGGGTGCGGGGCATGCCGGTGCGGTGGACCGTCACCCACGGACCGTGGTTCGACAGCCAGCTCGCCACGCTGGAACTCGACGGCCGCACGGCGACCCTGCTCCTCGACAAGACCGAACCGGACGGCGAACCGGCCGGGCTCGAGGAGATCCTTCGGGTGACGCTGAGCCAGCCGGCCTGAGCCCGGCCAGTCGTTCGGGGCGGGTCAGCCGAAACGGTAGGGCTGGCCGGTGGCCTCCAGGACGGACA
This sequence comes from Frankia sp. CcI49, assembly GCF_001983215.1. Classification (NCBI taxonomy): domain Bacteria; kingdom Bacillati; phylum Actinomycetota; class Actinomycetes; order Frankiales; family Frankiaceae; genus Frankia; species Frankia sp. CcI49. The sequence continues at coordinate 236,467 of NZ_MOWP01000031.1, read as the reverse complement.
TCCACAGATCACCGGCCGGATCGACCTGGTTGCGGTGGCTGACCGCCAGCTCGATCGGCATGTGGATGAAGCGGCGCCGCCACCGGCCGACCACCATCTGGGTGCGCCCGGACATGGCCGCATGCACCGCAGCATGCGCCAGCCGAATCGTATAGACGTTGTCGTACGGATTCGCCGGAACGCTGCGGATGTGGTAGCTCGGGTCGATGTACTTCAGGTTCAGCTCGGTGCCGTGCTCGGCGAAGTGGTCGGTGATGCGCCGCGAGAGCTCCGGCCCGATGTCGAAGAGCTTGCGGTTGCCGGACGCGTCGGACGACTCCGGCAGGCCCTCGACAAGGTCCTGCCCGGCGCCCTCGGCCACGACGACGACGGCGTTCCCCCGCTTCTCGACCCGGTGACGCAGGTAGGTGAGCAGGCCGCGCTCCCCGTCCAGGGTGAACGGCAGCTCCGGGATCAGCACCACGTCGGCGTCGCTCTTGGCCAGGCTCGCGTAGCAGGCGATGAAGCCGGAATGGCGGCCCATCAGGCGGACGACGCCGACACCGCCGGGTGCCGACGTCGCCTCGGCGGACGCGGCCCGGATCGACTCCGCGGCCTTGGCGAAGGCCGTCTGGAAGCCGAAGCTCTGGTCGATGTAGGGGATGTCGTTGTCGATCGTCTTCGGGATGCCGACAACCGCGATCTTCTCACCGCGCTCGGTGACGACGTCGGCGATCGCCCGCGCGCCGCGCAGAGTCCCGTCCCCACCGATCACGAACAGGATGTTGATGTTCATCCGGGACAGGCAGTCGACGATCTCACCCGGGTCCTGCTGGCCGCGGGAGGTACCGAGGATCGTGCCGCCGTCCTCGTCGATGTGGGCCACCCGCTCCGGAGTGAGGTCGACGACGCTGTGCCCGTACTTGGCGATGAAGCCCTGATAGCCGTGACGGAAGCCGAAGATCCGGTTCACGCCGTAGTGGTTGGTCAGTTCCAGCACCAGGCCGCGGATGACGTTGTTCAGCCCCGGGCAGAGGCCACCGCAGGTCACGATGCCCACCCGGGTCTTCGACGGATCGAAGTAGATCTTGCGGCGCGGCCCGGCCGGCTCGAAGCCCGGCAGCTCGTCCAGCGGGACCTTCCGGGACGAGATCATCGTGAGGGTGTCGTCGAAGAGGACCTTGTCGCCCTCGTCGATGTAGTGCTGGGTCGTCGGACGCTCGCCGAGCAGCGGCAGGAGCGGTGAATCGATCCGGCAGGGACCGAGGGTGCGCACCTCCAGCTCGGCACCGTCCACGGTCAACGCCTCGCTCACGGCCCCCCGATTCCGACACCGCCAGGGCATTCCCATTCCAGCGCCCGACTGGACCGGACCACGATCGCCCCAGCTCCTTCCCGCCTTATCGCACCGAGCGTACCGGTCCGGGCGTCTGGCCCATGACGGTCGTCGATCAGACAACCCGGTCATCCGGCTGGTGGACACCAGGCGATTACCGGCACGAAACACAAACGACGACCAGCGGACATCATCGGGACAGGGCGAGGACCACCACCTGTCCCGTTCACGGTCTTCGTCCGGTTCATGCCTCCCAGTTCAAACCTCCGGTTCAGCGGTCCAGCCGGTTCGCGCCGGGCCGAACCGGCCGCCGGGCTGGCGCCCGCCGTCCCTCCCTACGGGTTCTTCCCCCGGCCGCCTGGGTGACGCCAGACCGTCGGCGCTACCGGTGCGCGAGCCGGGCGAGATTCGGGAGCAATGCCCCGGCAAGGTAGCGCGTCGCCAGCGCCCCGCTTTCCTGGACGAAACCCGCGATATCGGGAACCGCGTCGGAATGCGGGTGGGTGCCGAGCCAGGCGACCAGCAGCAGCCTGCGCAGCAGAACCATCGTCGGCACGATCGCGAGGTCATGGCCCGCGAGCGGACGGTCGAGCTGATAGGCGGCCAGCCAGGCCTCGACCAGCTCCGGGAGCGCCGGACTGTGCTCGACGAAGGACAGCGCGGCCGCGAGGTCGTAGAGATACCAGCCGAAGCCGCAGTCATCGAAGTCGATCAGGTGGAGGCCCTCGGGCGCGGCGTGGGCGAGGCCGGGTTCCCGCCGGTCGAAGGGCGGCGCCACCAGCAGGTTCGCCAGCCGCATGTCCGCGTGGATCAGCCCGGCCCGGTCGGGGCCGCGCCCGTAGGCGGCAAGCTCGCGCTCCATCCGGGCGACCGCGGGGCGCAGGACCGCGAGCACCGGTTCGGACCACTCCGCGAGCGCCGCCACCACGCCGGCCTGCCAGCTCCCCCACCGCCCGCACGGGCCCAGCGTCGTCTGCCAGGACCACGAGAAACGCCTGAAGCCGGCCGGCCGCGGCCAGCGCTGCGCATGGTTGTGCAGCCGGCCGGCGAGGCCGCCGAGGACACCGAAGAACGGCACCAGCGCCACCTCGTCCCCGGGCGTCGGCGATTCGCCCTCGACCCAGTCGAACAGCACGGCACAGCGCACCGCCGCACCCAGCCCGACGGTGGTCACGACCGACCCGGACCGGTTCGCCACCGCTCGGGGCGTCRCCACGACACCGTCAGCCCGCAGCGACGCCACCCAGTCGAGCTCGGCGACGATCTCGTCGATCGCGTGGTAATCCGGCCGATGCAGGCGCAACGCCCACCGGCGCCCCCCAGGCAGGTCATCCACCCGGTAGGTCACGTTCTCCGAGATGTTGACCAGCACCGCCGTCGGGGCAGGACCAAGATCATATTCGGCCAGGACGTCGTCGAGCACCCCGGCGAGCTCGAGGAGCTCAGCGGTGATCACACCGTTGACGCCATCACCGGAAGCACCAGCCGTCACCGTCGCCGGCCTCCTTCGCCCACCTCGCAACCCGGCAGCCTGCCCGCCGACCAAGCTAACGCCAGCGACAACCTGAGGCCACAACCCGAAGATCCGATGATCCTGGCCGTTCCAACGACCAGAATCCTCAGGCCTTTCCCGGCAGCAGCGGCAGCAGCGGCGCCCGATGTTCGGGATCCCGCCACCCGGCCGGCGACGACGAACACCCTCAACTCCTCGAACTGCGGGCGTGGGCGGGCGGGGCCACGGTCATGCGCGTTTCGATGCCCGGAAAGGCCGGAGCTCCATTCCCGGCCAGTTCCTCCCGCACCGGGGCCGGCGAAATGCGCGACCGCGGCCCGGTGCCACCCACCGGGAAACACGAAAACGCGTCGGCCGCCTAACCACGCACGCCATGAGCCACCCACGCCAGCTGCGACGCGCACCGTCGCCACGACTCCGGCCTCTCGCCGTCCGCCCAGGTCATCCGTCTGCCGAGCCAAGCACCCAGGCACGGTCACACTGTGCCGACACCCGCCACGGAACCGGCCGGAAACTGGCCGCCGCGGGCTCACCAAATTCCTCCCCGACCCACGCCACCTGGGTTATCATTGGATACACGCAGAATCCGGGGAGACAACGTGATCGTTTCCGACAACACGGTTCCCGAAAGCAGCGTTCCCGACTCCGGCGTTCACGGCATCGACCTTTCCGCAGCCGCCGCTTCCACCACCGGTGTTTCCGAGATCTCGACCTTCTGTCTGCGCTGTGGTCGCCGGCTCACCAGCCCGCCCAGCGTCTCGGCCGGGTTCGGCCCCGGCTGCACCCGGCATTTCCGCCGCACCGCACCCACTCTCACGGGTTTCACCAGCCAGCAGCTCGAGGACGCGTTGGAACTTCTCGAGCTCGGCGGCATCGTTCCGTTGCGGGGCCGCCGTGTCTGGCTCACCATCGGCCATCGAGGAGCCACCTACCGCACCGCGCCCACCGGGCAGTGCACCTGCGCCGCAGGGGTCCACGGGAAGCCGTGCCACCACGTGGCGGCCGTCCGTCTCGTCGTCGTCTGAACGGCAGGCGCGGCAGGCGTGCGGGTGCACGGGTGCGGGCGCGGAAGTGGCATATGTGGGCAGGTCGCCGGGCGTACCGGGCACGCGCGGGGCGCTACGGCGCGCAGCCGGGTTCTGTCGGGCCGGCGCCGTATCGTCGCGGTGTCCCGCCGGTCCGTCGCCACGGGCGGACGGCGGCTCCGCGCCACCTGACCCACTTGCCGGAGGATCCCGATGCCCGCCCTCGACCAGGTCAAAAGCCGGTCACTGCGTCTGCTGGACTATCTGGCGGCGCTCGCCACGGATCTGCGTGGCGCCCCACGGCGGCGGCTGGCCGAGTACGACCCACTTCCGGTGCTGCCCGGCGACGTGCCCGGCCACGGAGGCGTGCCAGGCCACCGCGCCGTCCTGGTGGGTCCTGGGTCGTCGCGGGAAAGCTGGCTGGAGGTCGGCAAGGTCGCCGTGCCGGCCCCGCCTCGGCTTCCCCGCCTGCTGGACGCCTACCTCGGCGGCGTCGACATACGGCCCGACGCACCGCCCAGGCTGCCAGCCGGTCTGCGGGAGCGGGCGGCCGCGCGCAAGGAGGACCCGGAGGAGATCATCCAGGCGCACGAGCACTGGATGCGTGTCTCCTGGCAGCCGTGGGCATCGAGCGCGCGGGCCGCGTATGCCGCCCGTGATCTCTATGAGCGGCTGTTCGATCTGCGGCTGCGGCACAGCCACGACACCGCCGGATCACAGCTCGTCTGGGGGCATTCGCTGCTGAGCTGGCGGGTCGCGGCCACCGGCGGCGAGCAGGTGGTGGTCCAGCACCCGCTGCTGATCACACCGGTTCGGGTGGAGGTCGACCAGCACGACGGGGTCATCAGGGTCCTGCCCGACGGGCCGACCTCGCTGGAGACGGACCCGGTGCGCGGTCTGGAGGCTCCTGGGCTGCACGAGCTCCCCCGCCTGCGCGACCAGGTGCGCACCAGCCCGCCGGAGGTGTGGGAACCCGAGGATCTGCACCGTCTGCACCGCCAGGTCGCCGCCCCGCTGGGGCTGGACGCCGCGATCCTGCCCGGCCCCGGCGTGCCGGCGCCCAGCACGAACGCCTGTGTCGTCGACACCTGGGCGTTGTTCCTGCGACCGCGGCCGGCGGCCGGCGCGCGTTTCTACGCCGAGCTGCGGGAGGCGATGGCCGAGCGCGAGTTCCTGCCCGAGGCGGTGGCCGCGGTCGTCGCCACCGAGTCCCTGGTGGCGCAGGCGCTCGGTGAGGCGCTCGGCGGATCGTTCGACGGATCGTCGAGCTCGGCGAGTTCGTCCAGCTCGGTCGACGGTGCCGACGGAGGCGCTTCGGCTGGCCAGGGCGACCGCGAAGGCGACGACCACGACGACGGCTGGGCCGCGACCGGAAGGCGCCTGCTCATGCCCCTGCCGACCAACGACGAGCAGGAGCGGGTGGCCGTCCAGCTCGCCACCGCGCGGGGCGTCACGGTGCAGGGCCCACCGGGAACCGGCAAGAGCCACACCATCGCGAACCTCGTCTGCCACCTCGTCGCCCACGGGCTGCGCGTGCTGGTGACCGCGCAGGACGAGCAGGCCCTCACCGTGCTCCAGGAGAAGATCCCCGCCGACCTGCGCCACCTGTCCGTCGCCGTCCTCGGCGCCAGCCAGGCCCACATCGAGCAGCTACGCGCGTCCGTCGTCGAGATCCAGGCCGCGGTCGGCGACATCGACCTGCATCGCGAGGCCCGGCTGGTCGACCGGCTCGCGATCGATCTGGACGCGGCGCGCTCCCGCACCAGGGCGCTGGAGCTGGAGCTGGTGGAGCTGCTGCGCGGTGAGGAGCGCGAGTTCGACCTGCCGGGCGGCCGGCTCCGGGCCGCCGGGGTGTCCGAATGGCTGGCGAGCACCGCGGCCGAGCTGGGCCTCATCCCGGACCGAATCGACCCCGTCATCGCACCGCCGCTGCCCCTCGACGAGCTCGAGGAGCTCTTCGCCCTGGCCCGGCGGATCCCGCCGGCTCAGGCGGAGGCCGCCGGCCTCGACCTGCCCGACCCGGTGGCGCTGCCCGGCGCCGCGCCGCTGTCGGCCCTGTTCGAGCGCCTCGACGAGCTCGACGAGGAGGTGTCCGAAGGGGAGCGTCTGGGCCTCGCGCCCGACGCGGTCGACCGGCTCGGCGCGGCGGGGCTCGCCGAGCTGCGCACCGAGCTCCTCGCCGGCGCGGAGGTCCTGCGCCCGTTGGAGGAGCCGTGGCTGGACCGCCTGCGGGAGCAGTGTGCGTACTCGCCGCGGCTGGCCGAGTTCTGGCAGGTCCAGGCGGATGAGCTGGCCGCGGCGGTGGCTGAGCTGCACGACCTGCGCGGGCAGCTGTTCGGGCACCGGGTGGGTGTTCCCGACACCGATCCCCGCACCCAGCTTGAACAGCTCGACGAGCTGCGCGGCCGGTTCGCGGCCGGGAAGAGCCTGCCCCGCTTCGGCGGGCGGGACCTGCGGGACTACGCCGAGGCACTGCTCGTCGACGGCTACCCGCCCCGTACCGCCGACGACCTGGACATCGTGCGCGCCGCGATCATCGGCCGGATTCGGGTCGGCACCGCGCTGGGCCGCTACTCCGATGTCGCCGAACAGCTCGGCGCGCCAGGCATCCCAGGCCCCGCGGGTCCCGCGGGGCCCGCGGGTCCCAACGATGACCGTGGCGGATCCGCCGCGGCGGTGTTCGCGCCCGTTCCCACGCTGGACGCGGTGAGCGGGCAGCTGGCGGCCGCGGTGGGCTGGGAGGCCGGCCAGGGCCGCGAGCTGGCGCACCGGCTGGTGGCGGTGTTCCGCGAGGCACCCACCCGGCCGACCGCGGCCGATCTGGTGCACCACGCCGGCCTGCTCGACCTCGCCGAGAAGCGGATCGCGCAGCAGGCCGCGCGGGCGGAGCTCGCCGGTCTCACCGAACACCTGCGCGTCGGCGCGTCGACGCCGGCGGCCAGCCCGCTGTGGGCCGAGCTGGGTGACGCGCTCGATCACCGCGACACGCTCCGCTGGGCACAGGCACTCGGCTCCGCGACCCGGCTGCGTTCGGCCCGGCCCGAGGTCGAGCGCCGGGCCGAGCTCGCCGGGCGGCTCGCCGCCGTGACACCCCGGTGGGCGGCCCGGGTGCTTGCCGAGCACGGCGACCAGGCCACCTGCGGCGATCCGGGGCTGCTCGCCGAGCTGTGGCGGTGGCGGCAGGCCGAGACCTGGCTCGCCGACCTGCATGCCGGCGCCGACATCCCGGCGCTGCAACGGCGCCTCGGCGCGGCGACCGAGGAGAGCCAGCGGCTGGTGCTGGAGGTGGCCGGTCGATCGGCGCGGTTGGCACTGGCGCGCAACCTCGGCTCCGAGCAGCGTCAGGCCCTGACCGGGTGGGTGCAGGCCCTGAGCCGGGTCGGGAAGGGCACCGGCCGGTTCGCCGGTCGGTGGCGGGCCGAGGCCCGTGCCCACATGACCGCGGCCATGGGCGCGGTCCCGGTCTGGATCATGCCGATCCACCGGGTGATGGAAAGCTTCGACCCGCGGGTCAACGAGCCCTTCGACGTCGTCATCGTCGACGAGTCCAGCCAGTGCGACGTGCTCTCCCTCGGCGTGCTGAGCCTGGGGCGCAAGGCCGTCGTCGTCGGCGACGACCAGCAGACCAGCCCGTCCGCCGTCGGCGTCCCGCGGGACAGGGTCTTCGCGCTGATCGAGAACCACCTGCCCGACGTGGCGCACCGCTCGCTGCTCGACGTCGAGGCCAGCCTCTACGACACCGCGGCCCGGGTGTTCCCGCGCACGGTCGTGCTCAAGGAGCACTTCCGCTGCCTGCCGGAGATCATCGGTTTCTCCAACCGGTTCTACGACCAGCAGATCCTGCCGCTGCGCGAGACTCCGGAGATCACCGTCGGCCCGGCGCTGCGCCCGGTCCGCGTCGCCGGGGGCGGGCGGGCGTCGGGCCGGTTCGGTGATGCCAACGAGGTGGAGGCCGCCGCGGTGGTCGACCAGATCGTCGACTGCTGCGCCGACCCGGCCTACGCCGGCATGACGTTCGGTGTGGTGACCCTGCTCGGGTCCGGCCAGCCCCGGCTGATCGAGCACAGCCTGGTCGAGAAGCTCGGGGAGGAGGAGTACGTCCGCCGCCGGATCCGGGTGGGCGACCCCTACCAGTTCCAGGGCGACGAGCGTGATGTGATCTTCGTGTCCGTCGTCGCCGACGACAACCGCTCGGCGGCGACCCGGCGCCGTGACCTGCAGCGGGTCAACGTCGCGGCGAGCCGGGCCCGCGACCAGCTCTGGGTGTTCCACACCGTCGCTGCGGAGACGCTGCGCGACGACGACGTCCGTCGCCAGCTCATCGAGTACATGTACGCCGCGCCCGCCGCCGAGGAGGTCGCCCGCCTCGCGGACCGCTGCGAGAGCGAGTTCGAGCGGGCGGTGCTGCGCGAAATCCTCACCCGCGGCTACCGGGTGCGCCCACAGCACCCGGTGGGGCGTTTCCGCATCGACCTGGTGGTCGAGGGCGACGGTACCCGGCTGGCCGTCGAATGTGACGGCGACCGCTACCACGGCCCGGAGCAGTGGGAGACCGACCTTCGCCGGCAGCGGATCCTGGAACGGCTCGGCTGGACGTTCTGGCGGATCCGCGGCTCGGAGTTCTACCGCCATCCGGGCCGGACTCTCGACGGCCTGTGGAAACAGCTCGACCAGCTGGGCATCCACCCGGCACCGGCCACACCCGCCGTGCCACCGGCCGCATCACCTGCCGATCCACCGGCGCCGGGGGCGTTCCCGGGGGCAGCAGCCGCCCTCGGTTAGCTACCCTCGGTTGATGCCAGGCCACCCGTCATCGCTGCGCGTCAGGCTGCTGTGGGCAGCCATGTTCGCGCTGATGGCGCTGGTCGCAGCGGTGCCGAGCACGGCCACGCTCCCGAGCGGGGCCGCCCTGGCACTGGCATCCGCGCCCGCGACGCCGACGGCAACGGCAACGGCGCAGCGGCTGTCGGCGACGGAGGGGCTGGATCTCTCCGAACCGGCCGAGGCCGTCGCTCCGGCGGTGCCGGGCCGCGCGGACATCCTGCGCTCCTGGCTGGACGCCAAGCCTCCGGCGAGCAGCCAGCACCAGCGTGCCGACCATCAGGTTCCCGCGTTGGTCGCGGTGCTGTGCGCGCTCGCCGCCAGCACCGCCTGGGTACGGGCACAGCGGGGCCCGCACGGGCGCGGGCCGCGTGAGGCCGGCGGCGGCGCGGGCTCCCGTGGGCCGCCGGGCAGCCGACGCCGCGTCGAAGCGTCAGCCTGACGCCGGATCCGGCGCCGCGTCACTTCGCACGCACAGCGAGGTGCCCACCCCTGAGCACAGGCCCCCGGGCCGTCTGCAAGGTGCCCGCGGCCGCATGCCGCGCACACCTCTCGCGCACCTGCCGCGTCTCGCGCATCTGCCGCGCCATCCGTGCCATGTGAGCCATCTGTGCCATGTGAGCCATCCGTGCCTCTCGCGTTGTCCGCGGGAGTTCGCACGGGGATGAGCGCTGCCGCGGCCCGGAGCTCCCGATCACCAGGAGCCCAGATGGATCCACAGTTCGAATGGGATCGACTGCTCGTCGCGGTCGCCCTGCTCAGCATCATGTTCATCATCCCGACGATCATCATCATTCGTGACCACCGGGCGGACCGCCGCCGCTTCGGCGAGGCGGCGACCAGCGCGCCGATCCGCTACAGCGTGGACGGGCACCGCTACCGCGAGGGTTACCCACCGCCCGAGCCGGTCCGCACGCAGGCCTGAGACCTGCCCAGGTCTCAGGCCTGAGACCTGGGCAGGGACCGATCCCGCCGGCCGGTGTGGGCGGCGGCTCCGCGGAGCCGCCGCCCACACCGCTCCATCACGGAAAGTGGAAGGTCCGGGGATACAGCTGCGGCCGGATCGGCAGCATGAACGGGAAGGCGGAGCGGCGTGGCGGCCACTCGTCACGAACCCCGGTGCGCCACGACGGCCAGGTAACCGACCGTGCCTGCCGCGGGGAGACCGGACCGGGCGTCGGCGGCCGCTCCTGGAGCGGGGGCAGCGGGGAATCCGACCAGTCGACCCGCAGGCCACCGCAACTCAGGCAGACCGGGCCGCTGCGCGGGGAAGGCACCGGCACGCCGTTGTGCCGGTAGACCTCCATGTAACCACCATCGTCCTCGAACCATCGAGCGACCGTGTACGAACGATGCCAGGTGCTGTGGCACCGGCGGCACCGGAAGTAGATCTCCTCGGTCGCGCTCTCGACATCCAGCACGTGGCGCTCGCCGGTCATCTGCCGAGCCCTTCGTCCGCTTCGATGGGGTCAGGCCTGTCCTGACCGTGCCCCGCCACGGGCGCGCTAACCAGCCCCGAGTGATCGTCGAGTGGTGCGATCGACGTTCGCCCGGAAGTGCGGGCCCGGCCCGAAGGTGGGCCCCGGCGCTGACCGGTTCCGTCGGTCGAGAGGACTTCCGTGATCGGACTTCCGTGAYCGGACTTCCGTTATCAGCGTTCGGGGTGCTGGTCACCGCCGACYGGGCGCACCTCGTCGACCAGGCCCCAGTCCGCCGCGACGGACGTGTCCAGGGCCCAGCCCGTCAGGGCCATGAACGCGGTGCGCTCGCGGCCGACGCGCCGGACGATGCTCGACGTCCCACCCGCGCCCGGTACCAGGCCCATCGCCAGCTCGGGCAGGCGGAACGTGGTGGCCGGGTCGGCGACGACCCGCTCCGCGAACGCCGGGATCTCCACCCCGGCCCCGACACAGGTCCCGTGCACGTAGGCGGTGACGGGACGGCCGCAGCGCAGCAGCGCCAGCGGAATGCTGCGCGTGGTCCGCACCGCGTGGGCCCGCGCCGGATCCGGCAGCGTGCCGAACTCGGCGAGATCCCCGCCGCTGCAGAAGGTGCGCCCCGCCCCCCGCAGCCGCACCCGGGTGATGGACGGATCGGCCCCCGCCAGCGCGAACGCCGACACCAGCCCGTCACGGACGTCCCTGCTGACCGCGTTGTGCACCCGCGGCCGGTTGAGGACGACCCACAGCTCGTCGCCGTCCCGCTCGACGAGCACCGCCGGGTCAGTCGTCGGGGCAGTCGCGGGCCGACCCTCCGGGGCGGGTGCGGGCCCGCCGGCCGCGGCCCGCCGGGCCGCACGGCGTTCCCGCTCGGCGCGGTGCCCGGCCAGCCACGCCGCGAACTCGGGGCCGCCCTGCAGCGTCGAGTAGGTGAATGACTCGGCCACCACGGCGTCGTCCACATCGACACCCGCCGAGTAGCGCACCAACTGCGCGAACGCGACGGCCGCGGACGGCACCGCGCGCGCCGTCGCGGCGATCGCCGCGAGCGCGTCCCCGGTGGTCTGCCCCGGCCGCAGCGGGCCCACCCACGGCGCCGGCGGCGCGTTCTGCGGCGTCAGCAGGACGTCGAAGCCAGCGGACTCGACACCGGACGGCGCATCGGCCGGGTCCGCGGCGACACCGACGAGCACGCAGGGCAGCCGCCGGGCGAACGCGGCGACCTCGAGCGCCCGCGGACCGCACACCCGGACAGCCAACAGCGGCTCCCCCGTGAACGCCGCGAACATCTCCGGGTCGGCGCGCAGCAGGGACAGTGCCGTCTCGGGGTCCAACAGGCTGACCGGCGCGGCCCCGAGGGGCGGCGAGTCGCCGGGGGCGGGCGGCATCGCTGCCACCGGAGGCCCACCGCCACCGTGCGTCTGATCCACGTCCACCGGACCACGTTAGGGCGCGGTGTGCGGCGGCGGGAGGACTGCCGCCGGGTAGCGGCGGCGGGTGGCGGCCTGCTGGCGCAACGCTACCGGGACGCTACCCGGGACCGGGAACCTGCCGGCTACCGGCCAGCGCCGGTGGTCCACATCGCAGGTCAGCCGGCCGCAGGGCCCTTCCCGACGTCGACGGAGGTCGACGCGGTCGACGGGTTCGAGCGTAGCGGCGCCGGGTGGCCCACCGCCGCGGTTCGGCCCATGTCGTGTTCCGGTACTCCCGAAGGGTTGATGACCCGTGCCGAGTCGCTATTCCTGGGGCGGCGCCCATCCGTCGATCGTCTGGCTGACCGCGGAGACAGCCCCGGTCCGCGACACCGTCCTCGCCCACCCGGTGTACGCCCGCCTGGTCAGCCCGGACGACGTCACCGCCTTCATGACCAGCCACGTCTTCGCGGTCTGGGACTTCATGTCGCTGCTGAAGTCCCTTCAGCGCACCCTGACCTGCGTCGACGTGCCGTGGACGCCGACCGTCCACCGCGCCTGCCGCCGGCTGATCAACGAGATCGTCCTCGTCGAGGAGAGTGACGAGTACGGCGGCTCCTACATCAGCCACTTCGAGCTCTACCTCGAGGCGATGGAGCAGGCGGGCGCTGACACCGGGCCGATCAGGCGGTTTCTCGACGAGCTCGCCGCGGGCACGCCGGTACCCGCCGCGATCACTCGGGCAGCGGTTCCGGCCCCGGCCGCCGCGTTCGTGCGGGCCACCTGGGACCTGCTCGCCACCGCTGCGCCGCACGCCCTGGCGGCCGCGTTCGCCTTCGGCCGCGAGGACCTGATCCCCGAGATGTTCACCCAGGTCCTGGCCGGCAACGTGGAGATGGCCACCTTCCGCGACTATCTGGCCCGGCACGTCGCCGTCGACGGGGAGCAGCACACCCCGATGGCCATGGAGATGCTCGTCGCGCTGGCCGGCGACGACCCGCGGCGCTGGCGGGAGTGCGCCGATGTGGTGCGGGGCTGCCTCCAGGCCCGCGCCGCGCTGTGGGACGGCATCGCCGCCACGCTCCCCGATCGACAGCCGGTGTCCCGATGATCGTCGCCCTGTTCGTCCTGCTCGGACTCGCCGCCGCCTACGTCGCCTTCGTCTGCGCATCGGTCGCGCTGCCCCGGCGGCTGTGGCTCGCGCTGGGCCCGATGTCGCTGGAGCGGATCCCCGACCGGGCCGCCCGTCGGCATCGCGACCGGGTCCTGTTCACCAGCGACGAGCCCTGCACCTGGTCCCTGCCCAGTCCTGCTCCCGGTGCTGGTTCCGGTCCTCGTCCCGGGCCGCCCCCCGGTCCTCGTCCCGGGCCGCCCCCCGGCCCTGGCCCTGGTCCCGGTGCCGGTCCCGGTGCCGCGCCCGGTGCCGCGCCCGGTGCCGGTCCCGGTGCCGCGCCCGGTGCCGGTGCCGGTACCGCGCCCGGCCCGGTCGCCTGGACGGCGCGGGACATCCAGGCGACCGCCGGCCTGGTCGCGGCCGCGCTGCGCGCGCTCGGTCTGCGGCACGGGCAGCGGGTCGCCATCCTCAAGCGGAACCATCTCGACATCCACCTGCTGCACCTCGGCGTCGTGCGGGCCGGTGGCGTCGCCTGCCCCATGAACGGCGCGTTCGCCGCGGGCAAGGTCGCGCCCTACCTGCTCAACATCGACGCCCGGATCCTGTTCGCGGACGTCCCGACCCTGCTGCGGGTGCTGCGGGAGGGCGGAACGCCCGGCGGCGTCGACGCCGTCGTGCTCGTCGGGCGGGCCGCCGACGTCCCCGCGGCGGACGTGCGGGAACTGACCGCGGCGCTGGGTGGCGTCACGGCAGCCGCCGTCCACTGGATCGAGGATCTGCTCGCCGCGGCCGGCGAGCCCGCCGCCGCGGTCCGCCGCGGTCCCCGGGAGCCGCTCCTGCTGGTGCACACGTCCGGGACGACCGGGTTCCCCAAGGCCGTGATCCTGCGCAACGGTCCACAGTCCCGCGCCGTGCGGGGCTGGCTGTGCTACGTCCACGTCTCGCCGCGGCGCGACCGGGGGTACCTGGCCGTCCCGAACAACCACCAGGCGGTGATCCTCACCTTTAACTCGATGCTGCTGCTGGGGATCCGGGCGCACTGGACCACGGCGACCGGACGCGACTTCGACGCCCCCCGCGTCGTCGAGGAGCTGGCCCGGGAGCGGTACACCGGCTTCTTCGGCTTCCCCATCACCTACACCCAGCTCAAGGAGGTGCCCCTCGCCGCCCATGACCTGCGTGCCATGCGGTTCTGGGCGAGCACCGCCGACGCCGCGCACGAGGAGATGATCCGGCCGTGCGTGCGGGTGGGTGGCACCTTCCGCCGGCTGGGACTGCCCATGCGTGGATCCGTCTACCTCGACGCACAGGGCTCCAGTGAGGTCGGGACACCGTCGGTCCTGCGGTACTACTCGCCCGTCACCCGCCGGTACGACCGCCGGATCGGCCGACGGCACTCGGCTCCCTTCGGGCCGAGGGTGCGCATCGCGCGCGACGGCGTGCCGGTCGGCCGCGGGGAGGTGGGACGGCTGGAGGTACGTGGGAAGACGCTGTTCGAGGCCTACTGGAACAACCACTCCCTCACCTACGAGGCGGTCCGGGACGGCTGGTTCTTCACCGGGGACGTCGCCCGCTGGTCGGGTGGTCACGTCGTCCAGCTCGACCGCGAGGTCGATGTCATCCACACCGGTGACGGCGACGTCTACAGCCTGCCGATCGAGGAGCGTGTCCACCGGCATGCCGCCGTGTTCGACGTCTGCGTCTACGGGGCGCGCCAGCCCGACGGAACGCAGCGGCCCGCCGCGGCGGTGGCCCTGCGGCCCGGCGTCGAGATCGGCGCCGAGCGGCTGCGGGAGGAACTGAACGCGCTGCTCAGCCCGGCGGAGGAGCTGGTCGCGCTGCAGATCATGCCGTGGTCGGAGTTCCCGATCGGTGTCACCGGCAAAACCCTCAAGCGGGAGTTCCGGGACGGGACGGAGCCGTCGCCGGTGCCCGAGGCGAACCGCCCTGTCACCTTGCGGACCTCCCCGCCGCCTCCGCCTCCGCCGTCCCCGCTGGCGACGGCGGTCCCCGCGGCGGGTACGGCCACTGGGACCGCCCGGTCCGAGGTGGCCGTCTCGCCGGCCCAACCCGCCGGCCAGGCCCTCGTCGCCAGCAGGTCGGACTGGTGACCGCGGCGCCGCCCGCCCAGAGCGGGGAGAGGACGGAGGAGCCGCCTGCCGCTGCCAGCGGTCGCGGGGGCCTCGGGGCCCGGGACCGGCACCTGGTGCGGCTCGTGTGCCTGGCGTCGTCCGGGGCCACCGAAGCGCTCGCCGCCAGAGTGCGCGAGGTCCTGGAGCGGGAGGAGATCGGCCTGGGCGATCTGCTGGAGTTCGTGCTGCACTACGCCGTCTACGCGGGCTGGCCGCGCGGATCCGAGCTCGAGGCGATCGTGCGGCTCCAGTGGGCGTCCGTGCACGGCGAAGGCTCGGAGCACCGGGCGACCTGGCCGGCGCTCGAGTCCGACACCCCGCTGAACGAGGAGACCACGCGGGAACGTGTTCGGGCGGGCGAGGAGGCGTTCCGCACGGTGAACCGCGTCGAGGCACCATGCCCGGACAGCCCCTTCGTCGAGGCCGGCATGCTCGCGTTCGTGTTCGGGCACGTGTGGCGCAGACCGGGCCTGACCGTGCGCGAGCGCCGCCTCGTGGCGATCAGTGCCTGCGCGTCCGCGGGCGCGGTCCATCCGCTGCGGCACCACCTGCGCTCAGCCCTCGCCTCCTCGGACCTGTCCACCGCCGACCTGCGGGAGCTGATCGCGGAGATCGACGGCCGTGTACCCGCCATGGCCACGGCCGCTCTGCGGGACGGACTGCGAGACGGGCCGCCGGACAGGCCGCGCGGGCCCGACCACCACTGAGGCCCGGCCACCGCCGAGGCCCGGCCACCACCGACGAAACTCCGCCAGGTCCCTGACCAGAAACCATCTTGAGGAGAGCCCGCCATGCACACCGCGCACACCGCCGCGCAGGGAGACGGTCCGTCGGACACCGAAAGCTACGGTTTCGTCGGCCTCGGGCACCAGGGTGCCCAGATCGTCCAGGCCTGTGTGGCGGGCGGACTGCGGCCGATCGTGTACGACCTGCGAGCCGACCGGGTCGAGCAGGTCCGCTCCGCACGCGTCGAGGTGGCCGGGAGCCTGTCCGACCTCGGCCGCCGGGTCACGATCGCGTCCGTGTGCGTCTTCTCCGACGACGACGTCCGCACGGTGGTCGCCGGGCCCGGCGGCCTGCTGGAGACGATGCCCTGGGGCGGCCTCATCGTCATCCACAGCACCTGCTCGCCCGGGACCTGTGCCGAGCTGGCCGCCCTCGCCCACGAGCGCGGACTCGTGCTGCTCGACGCACCGGTCAGCAACGGAGCGCGCACGGAGTCCGGCCGGGCGCTCGTCGTGCTGGCCGGCGGTGACGAGGAGCAGGTACGCCGGTGCGCCCCGATCTTCGATCTGTTCGCGCACACCGTGCTGCACACCGGCGAGGTGGGCAGCGCCCAGCTCGTGAAGCTGCTGAACAACGCCGTGTTCGTCGTGCACCGGGGCGCGGCGGTCGACGCGCTGCGGGCCGCGCGCGAGCTCGGCCTGGACCCGGACCGGGTGCGCCTCGCCCTGCAGGCGTGCAGCGCCAGCGCCCGGGCGCTGCCCCCCGGCGACCGGCCACTGGGTCTCGCCGGCGGCGGGCCCGACCTGAGCGCGCTCGCCGCGCTGCTCCGCAAGGACCTGTCGCTTCTCGGCTCGGCCCTGGCCGACGTCCGCCAGGACGCCGGCCCGTTGGGCGCGCTCGCCCGGCAGGCCCTCGACGCGCTGCTCGACCCGCTCGCCGCCACGGCTCGCCCCGACCCGTCGTCACGGCTGGCCGTCGCGGAGCTTCCGGGCTGATCACGGACACGGTGGGAGCACCCGGGGAGACCTGGCCGTCGTCCCGGCGATCGCGGCGCGGGCCGGGCACCGGACGTCCGCTTCCGCCCACGCCGGTCAACCGATTTCGCGGATAACCGCGAGATCGCGCGCCGCCCCACGGGCCGGTGGTTTTCCGATACGGACATCCGCAGAACCCGCCAGTAACCGAAACGGAGAACAACACCCCCCGGGCCGCGCCATTCCCTGCAACACAGGCGGTCTGACGAGTTGACAGCTATGCGCACACAGATGAAACTCCTAGTCGAACTGACGGGAGAAAGCCGATTCACGACCGGCTGGGCGGACCTTCGGCGGCAGGCCGGAATGCGGGCCGATTGAGTCCCCCGCCGGTCCACGAACAGGCACCGCAGGAACCATAGTAGGAAGGGTGGACTCGCCCGTGTCGCAATGCGGCGACTGCCAGAACACGGCCCATTTCACCTCGACACCGCCCGGCACCACGCGGAATCGGGGCGGACGACAGCCGGCGGGACGGGCCTTGTTATTCGATTTGCGACGGCGAAAACCGCCAACCCGGGAAAGAAAGGCGACCCGACTGCTGCAGAAGGCCCGGCTCGCGCAGAACACCGGAGACACGAAGCGGGCCGTGGAACTCCAGTCGGCGGCCGCACAGGTTATGGCAGAACTGCACGCGGAATCGCCGGACGACCAGCGGTGCACGCGGATTCTCGGTGGCATCAGCTACGACCTGGCCGGTCTGTGCCACCGGGCCGGTGACGCGCCAGCCGCGATCCGGGCGCTGGACGCCGGCGAGCGGCTCTACGCCGCTCTCGCCGACCGGGCACCGGCAGCAGCCGGCCCGCTCGCCGACGTGCGCGTGCGGCGCGGCCTGATCCACGCCGGGCAGGGGCACGGCGCCTCGGCGCTGGCGGACGTGCAGGCGGTGTTCCACCCATGGTTGCGGCCGG
The DNA here is from genome assembly GCF_001983215.1 of Frankia sp. CcI49. Taxonomy (NCBI): domain Bacteria; kingdom Bacillati; phylum Actinomycetota; class Actinomycetes; order Frankiales; family Frankiaceae; genus Frankia; species Frankia sp. CcI49. The sequence continues at coordinate 219,025 of NZ_MOWP01000031.1, read as the reverse complement.
ACCGGTCCTGTCGGCGAGGCGGCTCCTGCCAGCTGGAAGGGGCGCGCCCGCCGGACCCGCCCGCCGTGCCCGACGGGCCTGACGGGGCGCGGGTGCTCGCTCTCGCCAGTGACGTGCTCGCGGCGTTCGGGGACCCGGACCTGGCACTGGTGGCGGCCGACCTCGCGATCCGCGCCGGGCTCGGCACGCTCACACCGGGCGGCACCACCGCCCCGGCGATCATCTCCAGTCATCCCGCCCATCCCGACGAGCATCCCGCGCTTTCCGGGCATCCCGGCTATCTCGCGCGCGCCTGCCGGGTGGCGGCGGTCATCAGACAGGCCCGCGGACCCGCCGAAGCCGACCGGGCCGAACGGCTGGCGGCCGCCGCCGCACACCTCGGCGTACCGCCGGCCGTGACCGTGGTGGAGCGTCGGCTCGCGACGCGGAACCCACCAGACCTCACCCTCGGTCTGGCGGGCGCCCTGCGGGCCGCCCGGCGCCATGGCGACCGACAGGCGGCGGACCATCTGCTCGAGACGGTGATCGAGCCCTGGGCCGGCGAGGCCGGTCAACCGGCCTCGCCGGCGCTGGCACCCGCGCGAATGCCCGCACCGACCTGGCACAGCCGGATCACGGCACTCGATCCGGCCGATCCGGCTGGGCCGACCGGGCCGGCGCGAGACGCGAAGGCGGCGGACCACGCCGCCGTGCTGGCCCGGCTGGCGGGCGATGTCCTGCCCGCCGACCCGTCCGCCGGGATGCGGCTGGTGCTGGAGGCCCACTGCCTGCGCACCGCGGCCCCCCGAGCGGGCCTGCGCGGCCTCACCGCGGTGTCGGCGGACTCGGACTGGGCAGGCCTTCTGCTCACCGCGAGCGGCCAGGCCGCCGCCGCGCAGGATCCGGAGCTCGCCGCCGATCTGGCGGTTTGGGCGGCCCGGCCGGCCGCTGCCCGGACAGGGCCCGAGGCCGGTGGCCGGGTCGGGATCGGCGGCCGGGTCGGGGCCGACCGCCGGCCGGAGACCCCCGGCCAGGGCACACCCAGGCACCCGACGCACGCGCCCGCCCGGGCCGAAGCCTGGTGGTCGCTGCCGTGCTGACATCCCGGAACGATCGAACCCATCGAACCCATCGAACCCGTCGGAACCGGTCAGCTCCGCCGACAGCCCTGGAGGACCGATGAAGACAATCGGACGGACACCGGTGGCCGACGGCCCCGGCTTCGCCTTACTCGGCCCGCTCGAGGTCCGCGACGAGCTCGGCCGGCTGGTTCCGGTCTCCGCCCCCAAGCAGCGCGGCGTCCTGGCGGCCCTGCTGGTCGACGCCGGCACCGTCGTGTCAGCCGACCGCCTGGCGGACCTGCTCTGGGACGGGTCGCCCCCGCCGTCCGCGCGCAAGACCCTCGAGAACTACGTCAGCCGGCTGCGCAGGTTACTGGAGCCGTCGTCGGCCGGCCGGATCGTGACCCGCTCCCCGGGGTATCTGCTCGAGCCACGGGACACCGCCGACATCGACCTGGTGGCGCAGGCCGCTCTCACCGCGCGGGCGCAGGACGCCGCGGCGCGCTCGGACTGGGTCCACGCGGCCGCGGACGCGCGTGACGCCCTCGCGCTGTGGCGCGGTGACCCCTTCTGCGACGTGCCGGTGGAGCGCCTGCGGCGCGAGCAGGCGCCGCATCTGGCCGAAGCCCAGCTGCGCCTGCGGGAGCTGGCACTGACCGCCCAGGTGATGACGGGCGACCACCACGGCGCGGTGACGGGCCTGCGACGCCTCGTCGAGGAGACCAGGATCCGGGAGCATCCCTGGGAGATGCTGATCCTTGCCCTGTACCGCTGTGGCCGCAAGGCCGAGGCCTTCGACGCCTACCGCGCGGTCGGGCGCGTCCTGCGGGACGAGCTCGGGGTCGGCCCCGGCCGCGGCCTTCAGCGGCTGCACCGGATCATGCTGGCCGACGACCAGCCCGCCCCGGCCTCCCCCCTCGACCCAGCCGACCTCGAGGGTGCCCACCGGACCGCGGCGCCCGTCGCCACGGTCGCGCGGCGGCGGGCGATGGACGAGCATCCGGCGAGGCCCGTCCGGGCCACGGTGGGAACACCGCAGGAAGCCCCCTTCCGACCGCCGGCGGTCGTGCACCAGTCCCTGGCACTGCGGTACCGGAACCTCCCGGCGCCGCGGGCGGCCACCGACCCCGATCCGTCCCGGGCGCTGCGTCTGCTCAGCGAGTGGAACGGCGCGGACCTGCCGCTGTCGGCGATCTGCGCGATGCTCCGGCGTCCGCGCGGGCTCGTCCGGCGCGACCTGGGCGCCCTCGTCGACCAGCAGCTCGCCGAGTCGCCGGCACCGGACCGATACCGGCTGCCCACGACGGTGCGGGTGTTCGGCCGGACCCTGACCGGCGACGGGAACGACATCGTCCCGGGCCTGGCCCTGCGGCGGCTGGTGGGGTGGTACCTGCGGACCGCGGTGGGGGCCGCCAACCTGATCCACCCGCACGGCCGCCGGCCGGCGGCGTACCCGGCCTCCGACGAGTGCCCACCGGACATCTTCGGCAGCTACCGACAGGCCTCGGTCTGGCTCACCACCGAGCACCCGAACCTCATGACCGCTGTGCGCGCGGCTGCCTCGGCGGGCGAGCACGCCCTCGCGTGGCGCCTGGCGGCCGCGCTGACCGGTTACTTCCACGTGAGCAAACGGTGGGCAGACTGGATCACCTGCGCGCAGATCGGCCTCGCCTCCGCACGGCATCTGAACGACCGGCTCGGCGAGTCCACCCTGCTGATGAGCGCGGGGCTCGCCTACGAGGATCTCCGCATGTCGGGGCGCTCCCTGGACATGTTCGAGCGGGCGCTGGCGATGGGCCAGGTCACGGCGGACCAGTGGAGCGAGGCCGTCAACCTGCTCTGCATCGCCCACGTACACGGGGCGGACCGGACGATGGTCCACCACCAGGGCGCGCTGCGGATCTTCGGCGAGGTGGGGAACCTGTGGGGCTTCGCGCTGACCCAGCTCGAGCTCGGTCGGGCCCACCGCCGGCTGGGCGACCTGGACCAGGCGATCACCTGCCACCGGTCCGGGGCGGACATCCTGGCCGAGCTCGGCGACGACTGGGGGCTCGGCCTGGCACAGCTCGGTCTCGCCGAGGACCATCTCGCCCGCGGCGACCACGCCCAGGCCGCCGCGGTGTGCCGCCAGACGCTGGCGCTGTCCCGCGAGATCCGCGACCGTCACACCACCGCCCGGGCGCTCGCCTTTCTCGGCGAGAGCTATCTGCGGGCGACCGACCAGACCGCGGCGCGGCGTTCCTGGGCCGAGGCACTGCGGATCTTCGAGGATCTCGCCGACCCGCGGGCGACCCAGCTGCGGGTCAGCATCGCGACGCTGGACGCGGTCACGGCACTCGCCTCCTGACCGCGCGCCGCAGGCCGCGCGCCTCCTGACCACGCGCCACAGGCCGCGCGCCGTAGGCTGAGACCGCTCGTTCCCAGCCCAGGCCGCAGACGAGGTGATCGTGTGCTGGTCCGACGTGCCGAGGTCCTCACGGGCTCCGCGGGCGGGCACGGGTTACGTGACGTCCGGATCGACCGCGGATACGTCACCGCGGTCGGGCCGCCGGGCCGGCGCCTGGAGCGCCGCGCCGGCGAGGCCGAGCTCGACGCGGCGGGTGGCGCGCTGCTGCCCGGCCTGCACGACCACCACATCCATCTCATGTCGCTCGCCGCGTCGCTGGCATCCACCCAGCTCGGACCGCCCGCGGTCACCGACCGGCCGGCGTTCGCCCGGACGCTGGCCACGGCCGCCGCGGCCGCCGCGGCGGCCCGGGGCCGGGGCGGTGACGGCTGGGTGCGCGGGATCGGGTACCACCCGTCCGTCGCCGGGGACCTCGACCGCTGGTCACTCGACGCGCTCACCGGCGACGTGCCCACCCGGGTCCAGCACCGCGGCGGCGCGCTGTGGGTGCTCAACTCGGCCGCGCTGCGGGCGGTCGGCCTGGGCTCCGGCTCCTTCTCCTGGTCGCCCGCATCCTCCGGCTCCTGGTCGCCCGCATCCTCCGGGCCCGCGGGATCCTCCGGCTCCTCCAGCCCCGCGAGCTCCTCCGGCGCCGCGGGCGGTGAGGGGGTCGAACGCACCGCCGCCGGAGCGCCGACCGGGCGCCTGTGGCGCCTGGACAGCTGGCTCGCCACCCGGGTACCACGGGTCGCGGCGGACCTCGCGGCGGTCGGCCGGACCGCGCTCGCCGCCGGGGTCACCGGCTTCACCGACGCCACGCCCGAGCGGCGGCCCGCCGACGCCGAGGCGCTCGCCCGGGCCGTCGCCAGCGGCGCCCTTCCACAGCGCCTGGCCCTGATGCTCCCCTCGACCGAGCCAGTGCCACCCGGCCCGCTCGATCCGTCCGGCGTGGGCCCGCACGACGCACGGCTCACCGCCGGACCAGTGAAGATCATCCTGGATGACACCGACCTGCCGAGCCCGGACGCCCTCGCACCGCGGATCCGCGCCGCCCACCGGGCGGGGGCGGCCGTCGCCGTGCACTGCGTGACCCGGGTCCAGCTCGTGGTCGCCCTCGCGGCGATCCAGGAGGCCGGGCCCGATCCCGGCGGCCGCGCCCGGCCCGCCGACCGGATCGAGCACGGCGCGGTGATCCCCCCGGAGCTGGCCGAACTCGTCCGCGCCGCCGGGCTCACCGTCGTCACCCAGCCGAACTTCGTGGCCGAACGCGGCGACGCCTATCTCACGGACGTCGATCCGGAGGACCTTCCCTGGCTCTACCCGTGCCGGTCACTGCTGGCCGCCGGCGTCGCCGTGGCCGCCGGCACCGACGCCCCCTTCGGCCACCCGGACCCGTGGCGGGCCGTGCGGGCGGCCACCCGGCGGCGCACCGCGGCGGGCGCCCTGCTCGGCGGGGACGAGCGGGTCGACGGGCGCACCGCGCTCGACCTTTTCCTAGGGCATCCCGACACCCCCGCCCGGCCCCGCCGGATCCGGCCGGGCCTTCCCGCGGACCTCTGCCTGCTGCGCGGCTCGCTCGACGAGGCCCTCGCCGACCCGGACGCGGCCCGGGTCGCCGCCACCCTCATCGGCGGGACCCTCGCCCACACCGCCGGCTGATCCACACCGCCGGCTGATCCACACCGCCGGCCGACCCATGCCGCCGGCTGATCGATGCCGTGCACGGACCGGCACCGCTCACCGGCCGCCCGGCCAGGCTCAGACCGCGGCGGCGGGTTCCAGAGCATCCATGGACGACGGCGGCGCGCCGGACGACGACCAGGCGGACCACATCCGCGCGTACCGCCCGGACGCGGCCACGAGCTCGTCATGGGTCCCCCGTTCGGCGACCCGGCCCTGTTCGAGCACCAGGACGTCGTCGGCGGCGGCGGCCTGGGTCAGCCGGTGCGCGACGACGATCACGGTCCGGCCGTCGAGCGCGCGCCGCGCGGCCCCCTCCAGCCTCCTCGCACCGGCGCTGCCGGCGTCGGCGGTGGCCTCGTCCAGGACGACGACCGGCGCGTCCACCAGCAGCAGGCGGGCCAACGCGAGCTCCTGTGCCTGCGTCGGGGTGAGGCGGTGGCCGCCCCGGCCCACCACGGTCCGCTCGGCGGAGGGCAACGCGGCGACCCAGGACAGCGCGCCCGCGCGCTCCAGCGCCTGGTCGACCTCCGCGTCCGAGGCGTCGGGCCGGGCGAGGCGAAGGTCGTCGATCAGCGGGCCCGCGAAGACGTGGACCTCCTGGGTCACCAGCGCCACCGTGTCACGCAGCTGCTCCGGCCCGAGCTCACCGACGGGCACGCCACCGAGGCGCACCTCGCCCGCCGCCGGTGGATGCAGCCCAGAGATGATCTTGACCAGGGTCGTCTTGCCGGCCCCGCTGGCGCCCACGACCGCCGTCCACGTGCCGGGACGGACGGCGAGGTCGACGCCGTGGAGGATCTCGCGGCCCTCGTCGTAGGCGAAGTCCACGCCGTGGACGTCCACGGACGGCTCGCCGAGGGCGGCCCGCTCCCGCGGCGGCGGCGGGGCTACCCGGGCCACGCCGACGAGGCGAGCCAGCGCGGCGCCGGCCTCCTGGGTCGTGTCGATCATCATCAGGATCATGTTGACCGGTTCGAACAGGCGGCTGAAGTAGAGCGCCGCCGCGGTCGCCGCGCCGACCGACACAGCGCCGTCGCGTACCAGGTAGAAGCCCGCGACGAGGACGACGCCCACACCGATCGCCTCGGACAGGTGCATGCGCCCCCAGAAGCGGGTCCGGAAGTGGATCGCCCGGTAGGCGACCTCCACCGCCTCTTCGGAGCGACGCGCGGATCGGCGGAGGTGGTCGGGGCCGAGCCGGAACGCCCGCACGGTGTCGACGCCACCGACCGAGTCCAGCAGCTGCTGGGCCCGCGCGCCCTCGGCGATCCGCTGGGCCGCGAAGACCGGTCCTGACCGGCGCAGGTACCACCGCAACGCGTAGATGTCGGTCGGCAGGGCGAGCAGCGCGACGACGGCGAACCTCCAGTCGATGACAGCCAGGCCGACGGCGGTCATCCAGACCAGGAAGACCGACATCGCCAGGGTCGGCACGGTGGAGCGGATCGCGGCGGTCACGACCTCGACGTCGCCGCTGATCCGGGCGACCAGGTCCCCCGAGCCCCCGCGTTCGACCTCGCCGGCGGGCAGCCGCAGGGCCCGCTCCAGGACGTCCTCCCGCAGCGACGCGAGGACGGGCTCCCCGACGAGCGCGATGAGCGTCCTGGTCAGGGCCTGCAGGACGCCGGCGGCGATCGTCACGAACACGAGCACCTGCACGGGCCAGACCACGGCGCCGCGGTCACCGTCGATCGCTGCGTCGACGACCCAGCCGAGGGCTCGTGGCGTGACGAGCTGGAGCGCGGTCCCCGCCGACAGCACCAGGACCGTGAGCACCGCGAGCGCCCAGCGCGGCCGTAGCAGCCGCACCGCGTACCGCCACGTCTCGCCCGCGGTGGCGGTGGGGAGAAGGCCGTCGTCCGATAAGTGTGTCTGCACGTGTTCTCCTGCTCTCCTCGTCCGGGGACCATTCCTGAGGGCGGTCAAGCGAGGACCAGCTCGCGGTAGCGCCCGTCGCTGCGGACGAGCTCCTCGTGGGTTCCCTCGGCCGTGATCGCGCCGCCGTCGAGGAGCACGACCCGGTCGCAGGACGCCAGCACGGCGGGGCTCGCCGTCACGCACACCGTGCTCAGACCGGTGCGCAGGTCCCGCAGCCCACCGGCGATCCGCCGCTCCGTCAGCGAGTCGACCGCGGTCGTGGGCTCGTGCAGCACGAGCACGGGGGCGGCGGTGGCAAGGGCACGGGCCAGGGCGACCCGCTGCCGCTGGCCGCCGGACAGGGACGCCCCGCCGGAGCGCAGCCGGGTCTGCAGCCCGTCGGCGAGAGCCTCCCGCAGATCGTCGACGCCGGCCGCCGTCACCACCGGGTCCAGGTCGGCCGCCGGGGCCGCCGACCGGATGTTGTCGAGCACGGTCCCGTCGAACAGGACGGCGTCGTGCGGGGCGACGACGACCGACCGGCGGCTCGCGTCGGGGTGCAGCCCCGTGACGGGCGTCCCGTCGAGCAGCACGGATCCGGCCACCGGGTCGGTGTCCCGGGCGAGGACGGACAGCACCGCCGCGGCCTCGCCCGGGTCGGCCGCGACCAGGCCCAGGAACTCCCCGGCGCGGACCTCCAGGTCGAGCTCGCGGACGCTGCCCACGGTGATCCCGGCCAGCCGAAGACGCGCCTCGCTCCGCCCGGGGCCGTCCGGCGACCCGGCGCCCTTCGCCGGCCGCGGACGTCCCTGCTGGTCGCCGGCGCCGTCGCTTTCGCCGTGGCCCTCGCTTTTGCCATGACCCTCGCTTTCGCCGTGGCCGTGACTTTTGCCGTGGCCGTGGCCGTGGCCGTCGGGCGTCGCGTGCTCGGGGCCGTCGACCGCCCAGGGGGCGTTCAGGACCGTGGCGATGCGACCAGCCGAGGCAACCGCCTGTGCCCGCTGGGCGCCGAAGCTGGTGATCCGATTGAGCGGGTCGATCAGGAACTGGGCCAGGCCGAGCGCGGTGATCAGTGCTCCGATGCTGATCGAACCGTCGGCGGCGAGCCGACCGGCCACCAGCGTGACGGCCGCGAGCAGGCCGCCCGCCAGCACCACCGCCAGTGCCCGGACCATCGACTCCACCGCCGCCGCCCGCAGGGTGGCACCCAACGCGCGGCGGCTTGCCGCCCGGTAGCGCCCGACCGCGGCGCGTTCGCCGCCGAAGCCCTGGAGGACGCGCAGACCGGCGATCAGGTCGGCCGCCATGCCGGTCGCGGCCGCCATGGTCGCGCGCTCGGTGCCGCTGCGCCGTTCCAGCGGCCGCCCGAGCAGGTGGGTGATCACCATGAGGAGCACGGTTCCGGCGACGACGAGGCCGGTCAGCGGCAGGGAGAACCGGGCCAGGGAGACCACGGCGACGCCGACCCCGGCCACTCCGGACACGGCCATCGCCAGCGCGTAGTTCAGCATGCCGACCTTGAGGGTGTCGCCGGTCGCCAGGGCGACGAGCTGCCCGGGAAGCTGGTCGGCCTCGGCACCGCCGCGCGGGTCGAGGACGCGGCCGGCCACCAGCATCCGCAGGTCGTGACCGGCGCCCTGGACGGCGCGCAGGTTCGCGCGGAAACCCCAGCGCATCGCGCAGGTCAGCGCCACGAACAGCCCGAGCAGCACGGCGAGCCAGCGCAGCATCGACGCGCCGTCCCCGGTGGAGATCGCTCGGTCGACCGTGAGACCGATGGTGACCGGCACGAGGGCCTCGGCGACCTGGTGGCAGGACAGGAAGAACGACGACGCGCCCACCTGGCGCAGCTGGCCCTGGCGGGCCAGGCGCAGCACCGAAGCGGCGGTGTGGGTCGTGGTGGTCGCAGTGCCGCCGCTAGCGCCGCCGGCGGGGGTGGCGCCGGCAGGCGCGACGGGGTCGGTCATGACGCTCAAGGCGCGCTCCCCGTCCCGGCGCGGGGCCTCGCCGGCCGACCGACCACACGTTCAGACAGGATCACGGCTCTCCTCGGGGTCGGGTGCTCGCGAGCAGGAAGGGGTCACAGGCCGCGGGGGTGGGGGTGTCGCGGGGCGCGGAAGGTCCCCGGGCTGGATTCGAACAGTCGCCCAAAGCGACCGCGGCTGCGTAGTGTCACTTTTACGCGCCATCGCAATGGCCGTCGCGGCACATTCGGCCAGAAAACACGCCCGAGCGGCCAACGGTGCCGTCAAGGTCGTGCCGTACCGCCGGGAGCGCCGTGCGCCGCTACTCGCCGCGCTACCCGGGGCAGCCCGCCGCCACGGCCCGCCGCTACCGCCGCTACCCGGCTGCGGGCGGCGCGCTACCGGCCCCGGCGATCCTCACCTGGCATCAGGCCCGGCGGGCGCCGAACGCCGCGGCCCCGACGATCCGCGCCCTGGAAAGGCTGGCCGCCATGCCGATCGACGCGTCGCAGTACGCCGGTGTACCCGCCGCCGACTACCTGCTGGAACTCGTGGACCTCTTCGACAACTCGAACATCGGCATCGGGGTCACCGACGCCGGCGGGGCCGTCAGGCGGGCGAACCCCGCGCTTCGCCGCCTCGCCGGCTGGCCCGCGGTGGGCCAGGTCGAGCCGTCCGCGCGGGCGCTGCTGGGTGAGCAGACGTGGGCGCGGGTGACCGCCGCCGCGCTCGACGGGCGCGCGCTGCACAACCTGCCGGCCACCTTCCACCGCGCGGACGGGTCGACGGCCGACGCCCTGCTCGACGTCAACGGGGAGGCGGACGGCGCGGCCCTGCGCCTCGTCGCCCGGCCCGTGTTCCGGGGCTCGCTCCCGGGCCCGGACGGGACAGCCGAGACGGATGTGCGGGACTGGCTCGGCCAGTGCGACCGGACCGACGGCGCGCCGCTCGTCGAAGGGCTCGACGAGGCCGGGGTCACCGCGCTGACGAAGGAGCTCGAGGACCTCTTCGAGCTGCTGCCCGTACCCCTGCACGGCATGGCCCGCACCGCCGAGGTGAAGCGGACCAACCAGATCCATCTCGAGTTCCTCGGCTGCGCCGACGAGCCCACCAGGTTCGTCGGCCAGAACCTGCTGGCCATCTTCGCCGTGGAGGCGGACCTGGTCGCGCTCGGCGCGAGCCTGACCGGCGCCGGCGCGATCCTCAACTTCCCGACCACGATCCGCCGTCTCGACGGCTCCGAGCTGCCCATGCGGGTCTACTCGAGCGCGGTGACGCGCGGCGACGATTTCGTCGGCACCCGCTGCTACCTCTTCTTCGACGACGCCGCGGACGCTCCCGGCGGACTCACCCCGGCCTCGGCCTGACAGATCGGACGCACGGTGAGTGACGGGCCGGCGGCGTATCGTCGAGGTCGATGCCGGCTCTGCCTTCTCCCATGYTCGCCACCGCCGGGAAGCTGCCTCGCGGGGCAGAGTGGGCCTACGAGATCAAATGGGACGGGGTCCGGATCCTCGCCTCGGTGGCGGGCGGCCGGGTCCGCGCCCGCGGCCGGTCGGAGCGGGACGTCCTGACCGCCTACCCCGAGCTGGCAGCGCTCGCGGCCGACCTCGGGCCCACCGACGCCATCCTCGACGGGGAGATCGTCGCCTTCGGGCCCGACGGCGTGCCCGACTTCGGGCGGCTCGCGCACCGCATCCACATCGCCGACCCGCACCGCGCGCGCCGGGCGGCGGCAGCCGTACCCGTCCGCTACCTGGTGTTCGACCTGCTCGCGCTGGCCGGGCGCGAGACGGTCGATCTCCCCTACGACACCCGGCGGGCGATGCTGGCGGAGCTGCCCGGGATCGACGTGCCGGAGTCCTTCCCCGGTGGGCCCGCGGGCGCCGCCGCGCGCGAGTCGGTGGACATCGGCGATTCAGCGGACGTCGGAGAGTCGGTGGACGTCGGAGAGTCGGTCCTGCGGGCGAGCGCCGCGGCGGGCCTGGAGGGGGTGGTCGCCAAGCGCCGGGCGTCCGTCTACCAGCCCGGGCGGCGCAGCGCCGACTGGATCAAGGTGAAGAACGTGCGGCGACAGAGCGTGGTGGTCGGCGGCTGGGAGCCCGGCCTGGGCCGTCGCTCGGCGCGGATCGGCGCGCTGCTGGTCGGCGTGTCCACCCCCACAGGGCCGCGCTACGCGGGCCAGGTCGGCACCGGCTTCTCGGAGGCAACCCTGGAACGGCTCGCGGAGCTGCTCGCGCCGCTGCGCACCGACCGCCCGGCCTTCCCCGACGTCGGCCCCGAGCAGGCCCGCACCGTGGTCTGGGTCCGTCCCGAGCTCGTCGCCGAGGTCGAGTTCACCGCGTGGACGGCGGACGGCCGCCTGCGCCACCCGTCCTTCAAGGGCCTTCGCGACGACCTGAGCCCGCTCGACACCGCCCGCGACGAGTAGCTGGTCACGGTGCCCGCCAGAACGACATCCGGCGGCAACGGACGGGGCCGAGGCCCCGCCGTGCCGCCGGATCATCCGCGTCGTGGGTCGGCGCGGTCTGCCGTCCAGTCAGATCACGTGCCGTCCGGGTCGTCGAACGGGCCGTCCGGGCCGTAGGAGGCGACCTCGGTGTAGATGACCGCCCGCATCGCCGGGTCCTGCAGCGGGCGCAGCGGTGAGGTGGCCGGCTTGTGCTCCGCCCCGCTCTCCCAGGCGGCGAACTCGGCCATGCCGGTCCACTCGCTGACCACGGCGAAGCGGGACGGCTCCGCCGCCGAGCGCAGCAGCCGGTTGCCGAGCAGGCCGGGCGTGCCCACGAGCTTGGAGCTGATCTCGTGGTAGGCCCGCTCGACCGCGCCGGGGTCGTCGGCCGGGTCGACCGCCCACAGCATCACCCGGACCCGGCCGCCGGCCGCGCCGGTGGTCATGCGGACGCCGCGCCGACCAGGTGGGTGAGCACCGTGCCGGTCACCATCGACCCGCTGGCGCGCAGCGGGTGCAGGATCTTGCGGTGCTCCAGGTGGCCCGGGCTCTGCTCGAACGCGCGGAACTGGGCCTCGTCCACCCAGTCGCTGATGATGAAGTAGGTGCTCGCCTCGTCCTCGGAGCGGATCAGCCACTGGCCGAGGTTGGCCGGGTGGCTGGTCACGCCGTCCCCGATGCGCAGCCAGGTCTGCTCGAACTCCTGCTCACGGCCGGGGTGGATGTGCATGGTGAGCATGATGCGGAACGGCTGCGGGTGACCCATCAGATTCCTCCGTCGACCGTGAAGGTGGCGCCGTTGACGTAGCTGGACACGTCGCTGGCCAGGAACAGCACGACCGCCGCGACCTCGTGCGCCTCACCGAGCCGGCCGAGCGGGATCCGGTTGGTGTAGGCGGTGCGGGCGGCCTCGGGCATGCCGGCGGCCTGGTCGGTCTCGATGACGCCCGGCGAGACCAGGTTGACCCGGATGCCCTTCGATCCGAGCTCCTTGGACAGCGAGCGGGTGAGGCCGATCAGACCGGTCTTCGCCGCGGTGTAGTGGGCGCGCAGCGGCACGCCGACCACACCGGCGCCGGAGCCGATGTTGATGACGGTGCCGGAGTCGCCGAGCAGCTCCAGCGCGCCCTGGGTGACCAGGTGCGTCGCGGTGAGGTTGGTGGACAGCACCTGCGTCCACGCCTCCAGCGGCAGCTGCGCGTACGGGACGTGGCTGATCGTGCCGACGCTGTTCACGACGATGTCGAGACCGCCGAGGTGGGCACCGGTGGCCGCGATGAGCTCGGTGATCTGCGCGGGGTCGGCGACGTCGGCCTGCACCAGCAGATGCTCGTTGCCGGTGGCCTTGAGCTCGCGGCGCAGGCTCTCCGCCTCCTCGGTCTCCCGCTGGTGGCCGACGACGACGGTGGCGCCGGCCTGGGCGAGCCCGAGCACGACGGACCGGCCGATCCCGCGCGTGCCGCCGGTGACCAGGGCACGCTTGCCGGCCAGGTCTGGGAACATCGATGGTCCTCTCTACCGCCGAAGCGGATGACTCTGATGATTCGGATGAAGCGGGCCCGGCCAGGCTGAGCCCGGTCGGACCGAGCCCGGTCAGGCCGGGTCGACGGCCCGGAGCACCAGCGAGCTGTTGAAGCCGCCGTAGCCGCGCGCGTTGACCAGCGCGACCCGGACCCGGCCCTCCCGCGGCGTCCGGACCAGGTCCAGGCCGTGGGCGGGGTTCGGTTCGTCCAGGTTGCCGACCGCGGGGATCACGCCGTCCCGGATGGCCAGCAGGGCGGTCGCCGCCGCCACCGCCGACCCGCCGGCGCACAGGCGTCCGATGAGGCCCTGCGGCGCGGTGACGGGCACCGCGCCGGCGCCGAACACCGAGCGGATCGCCTCCGCCTCCAGCGCGTCGAGGTCCGCGGAGCCGGCGCCGTCGGCGAAGACGACGTCGACGTCGACCGGTGCCAGGTTCGCGTCGGCGAGCGCCCGGCGCATCGCCGCGGCGAGCCAGCGGGCGTCGCCCGGGGCCTGCTCGTGGTGGGCACCGTCATGGGTGGCCGCGTAGCCGGCGATCTCGCCGTACACCCGGGCACCACGGCGGGCCGCGGTCGCCGGGTCCTCGACGAGCAGCGTCGCGCCGCCCTCGCCGGGCAGGTAGCCGTTCGCGCGGACGTCGAAGGGCTTGTACCCGTCCGCCGCCTCGGTCGCGGTGCTGACCCGGCCGCTGCTGAGGTGGCAGGTGAGCGCGTACGGCGTCAGCCCGGCCTCGGCCCCGCCGGCGAGCACGGTCGGTGTGCCACGCCGGATGGTGCGCCGGGCCTGCGCGAGGCTGTCCAGCCCACCGGCGGTGTCACTGACCAGCACACCGGACGGACCCTTGAGCCCGTGCCGGATGGAGGTCTGACCGGTGGTCGCCGCGTAGAACCAGGCGATCGACTGGTACACGCTGACGGCGGTACGCCCCCGCGACCACAGCCGGGACAGCTCACGCTGCCCGAAGTCGTTGCCGCCCGAGCCGGCACCGAACACGACCGACGTCTCGTAGGGGTCGTGGTCGGCCGGGTCGTAGCCGGCATCGGCCATCGCCAGCCGGGACGCGGCCATGCCCAGCCAGGTCCATCGGTCGGTCTGGACGATGTACCGGTTGTCGATGAAGGCGTCGGCGGCGAAGCCCGGCACCTCACCGGCGAGCCGGGCATCGTAGCGGCTGGCGTCGAACCGGGTGATCGGTGCGACGCGCAGCTCGCCGCGCAGCGTCGAGGCCCAGTGCTCCTCGGTCCCCAGCCCGCTCGGCGCGATGACACCGAGCCCGGTGATGACCGGGCGCACCACCGGATCAGGCCGCGCCGATCCGGTGCCGGTGTCCGTGCTGGTCGACGCGCCGGTGTCGAGAATCGTCACCGCCGGTCCCCCGCCGCCAGCACGATCGCGGACTGGAAGCCACCGAAGCCGCTGCCGACCGACAGCGCGACGTCGACCGTGTGATCACGGGCGATGTTCGGGACGTAGTCCAGGTCGCACTCGGGGTCGCGGGTGGCCCAGTTCGCCGTCGGCGGCACGACGTTGTGCTCGATCGCCAGGGCGCAGGCGGCCAGCTCGATGGAGCCGATGGCGCCCAGCGAGTGGCCGACCATCGACTTGATCGAGCTCACCGGGGTCTCGTAGGCGTGCGCGCCCAGCGAGCGCTTGAAGGCGGCCGTCTCGTGCCGGTCGTTCTGCTTGGTGCCCGAGCCGTGCGCGTTGATGTAGTCGACCGCGGTCGGGTCCAGACGCGCCTGGTCGAGCGCGATCCGGACGGCCTCCGCCATCTCGACCCCGTCCGGGCGCAGGCCGGTCATGTGGAAGGCGTTCGACCGCGACGCGTAGCCGCCGACCTCGCAGTAGATGTGCGCACCGCGGGCCCGCGCGGACTCGAGCTCCTCCAGGACGAGGACGGCGCTGCCCTCACCCATGACGAAGCCGTCGCGGCTGGCGTCGAACGGCCGGGAGGCGTGCTCGGCGTCGTCGTTGCGCGCCGAAGTGGCCCGGATGGCGTCGAAGCAGGCGATGGAGATCGGTGACAGCGGCGCGTCCGACGCGCCGGCGATCACGATGTCGGCCTCGCCGTCGACGATGAGCTGGTGGCCGTAACCGACGGCGTCGATGCCGGAGGTGCAGCCGGTCGAGACGACGAACGACGGGCCGTGCGCGCCGAACCGGCAGGCGATCTCCGTCGCCAGGCAGCTCGGTACCAGGGCGTGGTAGAGGAACGAGCTCGCGTAGCGCGGGTCGACCTCCCACAGCTTGCCGCTGTCGCTGACGACGACGTACTCGTTCTCCAGCCGGGTGGTCGCCCCGACGGCGCTGCCCATGCTGACGCCGACGATCGGGCCGTCGCCCGGCTCGCCCTCACCCCCCTCGCCGTCGAGCTCAAGGCCGCTGTCGGCGACGGCCTCGATGGCAGCGGCCAGCGCGAACTGGACGAACCGGTCGTTACGGGCGATCTCCTGGCGGCTGAGGCCGGCGGCCAGCGGGTCGAAGTCGCATTCGGCCGCGATCTGCGACCGGAACGGCGACGGGTCGAAGAAGGACAGCCGCCGGGTGGCGGTGCGGCCGTCGGTGAGCAGGGTCCAGAACTCCTTGCGGTTCGAGCCACCGGGAGCGACGACGCCGATCCCGGTCACCGCGACGCGGCGCGGGCCCCCGCCCAGGGACGCCGGCCCGTGGGCGTCGTCCGGCCGCGACCGCTGGGTCGGCTCGTTCACGGCTGCGGCTGCTCGGGGTGCGGCAGCGGCTCGGTGTCGACATGGCCCAGGTCCGGCCGCGGGGCGAGCGGGCTGAGATGGAACACCAGGAAGGCCACCTCGTCACCGGTGTTCACGATCCGGTGGCGCATGCCGATCGGAATGAGCAGGCCGTGCTCGGCCGGCAGAGCGGTGTGCTCGCCGTCGAGGCGTGCCGTCACCGAGCCGGAGACGCAGTAGAGGAACTCCTCCGAGTACGGGTGCCAGTGCTCGGTCACCACTTCCTCGGGCTGCAGGGTCAGAGTTCCCAGGAAGCCCGACTTGGCGCCGACGGTCGCCGGCGAGAGCAGCGTCCGGATGTCACCGCCACGACGCCGGTTCGCGGGAACGTCGTGGATCGAGAGGACCTTGGGGACCGTCAGGGCGGCGGTCGGGGTTGCGATGGTCACCGGGATGCTCCTCAGACCTGCTCGGAAACGGCGCTGCCCACCGGCACTGCGGACCGGGCGGCCAGTTCGACCTTGTCGCGGATGGCTGCCATCTCGCGGGGGGTGTTGGTGTTGATCCGGGCCGCCATCTGCTCGTCGTTCGCCGGGGCGGACGGGCGCATCTGGAAATCCTGGACCCAGCGCATCCGGGTGCCGGTGCCCTCGGGGGCATAGGTCCACTCGATGTGCATGTACTCGAACGGGCCGGTCTCGACCCGGTAGGCGCGGACCTTGTGGTTCACCGGGTCGAGGATTCGCTCGGAAACCCAGCTCCAGGCGGTGCCCGACTCGTCCGGATGCATCGTGAGACGGAACTTGAACGTGTTGTCCGTACGTTCGAGAATCTCGACCGACGCGTACTCGGTGAACAACGTCGGCCAGGATTCCAGGTCGTTCGTCATCGACCAGACCAGGTCGATGTCGGCATCGATGAAGATCGAGTTGTCAGTATGTGCGCTCACGTGCTGCTCCGGTCTGCTCTCTGGCGGAAGTGGGTTTGCGGCTCAGGCGAGCTCGGGCTGCAGAAGCGCGTTGTTCACGGTCGCCATGATGTCGGCGAGCGTGAGGCCCTCGGGAGCCTCGTTCGGCAGCTCCACGTCGAAGCGCGACTGGACCTCCGCCTGAAGCTGAAGGTAGGCCAGCGAGTCCAGACCAATGTCGGTGAAGGTCACGTCAAGGTCGGCCGGACGGTCCTCCGGCGGAAGGCCAGCCTGCTCCACCAGGAAGCCGAGCAGATCGTCTGCGGTCCACTGCATTGACATTCGACTTTCCTCCCCATCGTTTCCGCGCACGCGGAACAACCCTGTGACACATGTCTTAAAACCGCGACGGCTCTCACCTCGAGAGCGAGTGGTGAGGGCACGAGAACGCGAGAAAGTGTGGTGACGCCTGGGCACGCACCGGCGGCTCTGCACGGCGGTGTGCGTCAGCGGTTCTGCCCGGCGGTGGGCGCTGGCTGCCCTGGCCATGGGCCCTCCGGCCGCGGTACGCGCGCGGGCAGGGCGCCTCTGCTCAGGGCCCCGCTCCCACGGCGGCCGGCAGCCGGGCCACGACATCCGCGCCATCGCGGACCTGCGGACGAGCCGCGGTCGAGGCGGTCGTCGCGAGGTAGGTGGGTGGCCAGACGGCACTGCGGGCACGTCGGGGCAGGACACACCGTCAGCGGCTCCTCGGGCCGCCAGACGATCGGACTGCCTGGCGGCCGAAGGACACGCGGAAATCCGCTGTCGGAGCCTTCTGGCGGGCTTGATACGGCGCTGCTCAGGGACTTTTCTGATCGGCCACCCAGGTGTAGAAGCTGTGTGCCATCGCGTCCCGAGGACCGCGCCAGGTCTGTGGGTCGTACGCAGCGACGTACTTCTCGAGCTTGCTGTTCACATCCACGAACAGGGGATGCTCCCGCACCGGCGGCAACGTGCCCTTGATGTCGGCCCGACTCTCGATGAGATGGAAGTACAGGCCGTGGAAGTGAAAAAGGTCACGCCGGCCGACGCCGACTAGGTGCGGAAGCTCACCGGCATCCGACTCCGCGAAGATGTCGGCGACCGCGTCGGCGTCGGCGGAGTTCATCCGGGCGACGATCAGCGTTCGTTGCGTGGGTGTGCTCTGGTTCGGAACCGAGCCGGATTCCGTCGGCACTCGATGCCTTCTTTCGGAGTCAGGGTGAACAGACCGCGTCGAGCACTCGTGGACTGCTGACCCACTCCGCGGAGACCGGAGTGTTCCGGGCAACGGAGCCGGCCGTCCTCGACACGGACGCGCGCGCGACCGGGACCGCGTGACCGCCGATCGGCGGAGTCGCCTGACATGTTCCTGCTGTGGTGGACCGTGTCAGGTGAACGCGATTCCGGTTGCTCATCGGAATCATGCGGCGCTTCGGCACTTCTGTCCCCCAAACCGGGTGGCAGGAAGTTGCCCTGACCATCTACTGCCAACACTTGCACCAGCCGACAACAACATGTTTACAACCATCCGCGCCGAGCCGCGACGGTGCCGGCCTGAAAGCGGCTGCGGGCGTCGAGCCGCAGCATCAGGTCGGCGACCATGCGCCGCACGGTGCGGACGGAGACCCCGAGGTGCCGGGCCGCGGCCTCGTCCTTCACCCCCAGGCTGAGCAGCCGCAGCAGCAGCCGCTCGGAGTCGCTGGGGAGGTCGTCGGATCCGTTCTCCCGCTCGCCGTCGGCTTCCACGGCAAGTGGTTCGGCGGTCTCCCAGATCTGCTCGAACAGCTGGGTGACCAGGTTCGCCAGCGCCGGTGAACGCACGATCAGCGCGAGCGACTCGGTGCCGGGTGCGGCGAACTGCACGAGGCCGATCCGGCCGTCCACCGTTGTGGCGTCGATGCGGGGATCGTCGGTAAGACGGGCTTCCAGGCCGTGCGACGCCACCGTCCGGACGTACCCGACACCGGTCTCATCGGCGCTGACCGCTCGTGGCAGGACGCTGCGCATGGTCACGCCACGCCTCAACGCGCGCAGTTCGACCGGGAGGACCTCCGTGGTGAGCGCGGGCACCAGGCCGTCCCGCGTGTGCAGGGTCAGCACCTCCTTCTCGGCCCGGCCGAGAAGGGCCAGCAGTTCGACCCGGGCCTGGTCGGCGCTGTCGATGTGCTCGACCTCCGCGCCGTCCCCACCAGGCCGGTTGTCCAGGTACTCCGAGACGAAGGTGCTGACCTGCGCCCGGGCCCGGACCAGCCGTTCGTGCCGGCGGATCAGTGACTCGTGCTGGGCCTGCAGGAGATGTTCGAGACCGGCTTCCGGATGCACGGCCACCAGGTGGCCCGGATGCTCGGTCGAGGGCAGCAACAGTGACAGCTCGACGAGCCGATCGCGTGATCGGCGGACCGTCCCGGTCGCCTGGCCGACGGCGGTGRCAACCCCGTCGACATCCATCTCGGGATGTCGTAGCCACTGCCGGTAGGCCGCGAGCGTGACGTCGTCAAGTCCGAGGAACTCGAGCAAGGTCCCCTTCCCGGGTCGGATCGGAGGGTCCGCGGGGCGCCGGGGCGGCACTCGCGGCTTCTCTCATCGCGAGCCGGTCGGCAGCCCCGGTCGCTGGCTCTCCGCCGACACCACCTCCAGCGCATGGCGGACGAGGGCGATGAGGGACTGGCGGACGGACTCCCGCTGGCGGGCATCGCAGTGGACCATCGGCCGGCGGGGGTCGAGGTCCAGCGCGGCGCGGATGTCCTCGCTGCGGTGCTGACGGGCACCGTCGAAATGGTTGAGCGCGATGAGGAACGGGATGTCGCGTTCCTCGAAGTAGTCAATCGCCGGGAACGAGTCGGCGAGCCGGCGGGTGTCCACCAGCACGACCGCTCCGATGGCGCCGAGGACGAGCTCGTCCCACATGAACCAGAAGCGGTCCTGGCCAGGTGTACCGAACAGATAAAGGATGACGCTGTCGACCAGGGTGATGCGGCCGAAGTCCATGGCCACCGTGGTCGTCGTCTTCGAGGTCACCGCACTGGTGTCGTCGACGCCAATGCTTGCGGCCGTCATCGCGGCCTCGGTCGTGAGCGGTGGAATCTCGCTCACCGCGCCGACGAAGGTCGTCTTCCCAACCCCGAAACCTCCAGCCACGATGATTTTGACCGGATGCGGCGCCGCTGTTTCCGGCGCTCGGGGCCTAGAGAGCCTGGAGTCCACTGAGAACCTTCTCGATAATCGCCACGCTGGGGCGGTCCGCCGGTTGTTCGGGCCGGTAGACGGTCACCAGCCCGGCATCTAGCATGTCGCCGACAAGAACACGTGCCACGCCGACCGGAAGATTGAGCCGGGCGGAGATCTCCACAATCGACTGGTGCCGACCGCAGAGCACCGCGATGGCGCGCTGTTCCGGCTCCAGCGTGTTCGTCATTGCACGGCCCTGTGGCGAGGTGGTCACCAACGCCACCAGATCAAGGGCCCGGTTACGGGGACGGGTGCGCCCCCCCGTGACGGCGTAGGGCCGTACGACCGGCCCGGCATCGTCGTCGAACCATTCCTCATCCCCTGACACCGCGGTCCTCCTGTCTTGGATCGTCATGTGCCGACGGTCGGCGCGGCGCAGTGCCCAGCGCGGTCCAGCCGCCCTGGGCACTGCGCCTTCTCCATCTCACGGCCCGCGGCCAGGGAACGCCGCGGGTCCGAGTCGAACGACGGAAAAGGCTCATCGAGCCCTTTTCATCTCACTGCGCTGATCGTGATGCCGCAGATCCGGGCCGATAATGAAAAGGGGTCATTCGTGACGCGCCGCCGCGCGTGCATTCGGACAGGTCCTAGATCGGGAGCGCCGACTGGATCTCGGCGCGCAGCTCTGGTGTCAGGAACTCACCCACCCTCGTCACCAGCAGTGCCATCTCGTACGCGATCAGCCCGATGTCGGCACCCGGACTGCTGAGAATCGCGAGACAGGACCCGTCGCCCACCGCCGTGACGAACAGGAATCCCGCTTCCATCTCCACGATGGTCTGCCGCACGTTCCCGCCGCCGAAGAAACGACCGGCCCCCCGTGCCAGGCTGTTGAATCCAGAGGCGACCGCAGCGAGCTGGTCCGCGGTGGCCCGATCCATACCCCGCGAGGTCGCGAGCAGCAGACCGTCCGAAGAAAGCACGATCACATAGGTGACCTCGGGGACCTTCTTGACCAGGTTGTTCAACAACCAGTTCATGTTCTCGGACGGCCCCAGCGGACGCATCAGGTTACCTTCCCCACATCATCTCCGTCGTTGGACAGCGTTCCGTCCTCAAGCCCGCGGCCGAAGTTGGCCTGGAAGGACGACATCATGCTGCGGATCTCCTCGGGAGAACGCGGACCAGCGGCCATCGCCGTACGGTTCGTGTCCGTGTTCTCCCGCCGCAGCTGAGGTGCCAGACTCGCGCGGCGCCGCCGCTTCGGCAGGCCGAGCTCGTCGAGCTCGATGGGCGGTTCCCCGGCCCCGCCCTCCGTCGCGACGCCTGGCTCGCCCGGCCCGGAATCGGCACCGTACGGCGGTCGGCCGGGGTTCCCCCCGGGTGCCCGTGACGATCTGCCGCCCGTACGGTAGCCGTCGCCGGAGGCACCTCCGTCGTGGGGCGCGGATCCGGGATAGCCCGGCGTCGTGAACTCGCCGCCGCGGTACGCACCGTCGCCTCGGCCGCCTTCCCGGGCCGGGCGGCCGTAGCCCGCCGCGCGGTCGGCGCGTGGGTCCCGCTGGCCCGTTCCGGCGTCGGCGCCTCCGTGGTACGCGGACGCCGAGCCGTTGCCGTTGCCGTTGCCGTTGCCGTTGGATGTCCCGCGCCGGCGCAGTGGTAGTGCGTCGTCGGGCGCGGGCGCACCGTATCCGTCGCCACCGCCCGGCCGGAACCCGGAGCTGTCGCCCGCGAAGCCCCCGCCCGCGCCGAATCCGCCGCGGCTGGTCTCCGTGGTCGGGTAGTCCGTGTTGGCGAACCCACCGGGACCCGCCCCGTTGGCGCCACGTCCATCGTCACTGCCGGCCCCGGCAGCGGTGCCGTGGTCGAAGCCGCCCGGCCCGAAGCCGGGGAACTGGCCGGTGTCCGGGGGTGCGTTGAACAGCGAGCCGGTCGCGGGCGGGCTGAACAGCGAGGACGGCGGCCGGTAGCGCCCGTCGGAGGGCTCCTGCTCCTGGCGGCCGTACCCGCCGCGCGACCAGCCGTCGGAGGGGTCGTCCGTGGCCTGCTGGTCACCGGCGGCCTCGTCGTCGGGGTCGGTGACCTCCGACAGCGGCATCGGGCTCGTCCAGTCGCCGGTACCGTTCGGTGGCGGCGCCGAGTCCTCGTCCAGAGGCCGTCCGCCCCGGGGCCGGTCCGCGACGAACCAGCTCGACCGCGCGGTCGCGAAGACGGGAAGATCGTCGATCAGGGTCTCGTCCGCGGTCGGGCCGGCGGTCGGCGTGCCCGCGACCTTCGACTGGGCGCCGGCCCCGTCGGCGGAGTCACCGCCGAGGTCGCCGTGCCACCGGCCGTTGCTCGTCGAGGCGGCCGGGCCCAGCTCGCCGAGCTCGGAGAGGTCCGCGGGAATCTCGGTCTCGGCGTTGAGAGACGCGACGCTGCCGTTCA
Organism: Frankia sp. CcI49; assembly: GCF_001983215.1. NCBI lineage: Bacteria > Bacillati > Actinomycetota > Actinomycetes > Frankiales > Frankiaceae > Frankia > Frankia sp. CcI49. The sequence goes on along the minus strand of NZ_MOWP01000031.1, from coordinate 196,906 downwards.
GCGCACCGGCGTTCGCCGCTCCCACCGCGGCGAACTCACGGGGGCCGCTGTCCTCCGCCTTGTCGTCCGAGGCGCGCAGCAGGGCCTCGGGCAGCAGCACGATCGCGAGCGTTCCGCCGTACGGCGAGGAACGCAGCTGCACCTGGACGGTGTGCCGCTCGGCCAGCCGGCCGACGACGAACAGCCCGAGCCGCTCGCTGGTGGACAGGTCGAACGGCGGCGGGTTCGCCAGCCGGTGGTTGAGCGCGTCCATCTCCTCCTGGCTCATCCCCAGCCCGCGGTCCTCGATCTCGACGACGAAGCCGTTGGAGACCGGGTGCCCGGCGACCTGCACCGGCGTGTGCGGCGGCGAGAAGGAGGTGGCGTTCTCGATGAGCTCGGCAAACATGTGGATCACGTCACCGACGGCGTGGCCGCTGACCGCCCCACCGGTGATGGGCAGGACCTTGACCCGGGTGTAGTCCTCGACCTCGGCGACGGCACCTCGCACGACGTCCTTGATCGGAACCGGGCGGCGCCAGCCACGGGCGGGCTTGGAGCCGGAGAGGACGATGAGGTCCTCGGCGTGGCGTCGCATACGGGTCGCCAGGTGGTCGAGGCGGAACAGCTCCTCGAGCTCGTCCGGGTCGGTCTCCTTGCGCTCCAGCGCGTCAATGATCTTGAGCTGACGGTGGATCAGGGCCTGGCTGCGGCGCRCCAGGTTGAGGAAGGTGTCCCCGATGCTCTTGCGCATCGCGGCCTGCTCGACCGCGGTGCGCACAGCCACCTCGTGCACGGTCGCGAACGCGTCCGCGAGCTGCCCGATCTCGTCCTTGCTGGTCGCGGGGATGGGGAAGGCCTCGGCGTCGATGTCCACCGGCTCACCCCGGTGCAGCCGGTCGACGACCGCCGGCAGCCGCTCGGACGCGACCTCGAGGGCGCCGCCTCGCAGCCGCCGCAGCTGGCTGATCATGGGGCTGGCGACGAGCAGCGAGATGATGATCGACACGATCAGAATCGCCGCGACGCCGATACTTCCGAGCAGGGCACCCCGCGAGGCGTCCTTCGAGATCTTGGCGCTGGTGGCCCCGAGGTCGGAGGCGACCCGGCGCTCGACCTCCCGCATCTGCGCGATCTTCGCGTTGGCGAGCTCGACCCATTCCGCCGGGGCCATGGTGAGTTCCCCGGAGCCGGTCAGCGTGGAGATGATGCGGTCACGTGTCTGGTCGACGGTGGTCTTCGACCGGCCGACCGTGGTGTTGAAGAAATCCTGCTGGCCGGCGGTCGCGGTGGTGCGGAACTGCTCGATCCAGGCGTCCTCGGAACCCGCTGTCGCCTGCAGCGCCAGAACGGTCGGCCAGTCCGCCCCCTTCTTGAAGAGGATCTGCGCGATCGCACCACGCTGCTGGGACGCCTGTTCCTTGGCCTGCGAGATCCCCGCCAGGGTGGTGGCGCCGTTGACCAGGCTGGCGTCGGAGCTACCCGAGGCGACCCGGGCGTTGAGCAGCATCAGGTCCTTCACGGCGGCGTCGTAGAAGGCGATGTTCGTGGTGACCTGGAGCTTGCGGGCGTCGAACTGCTTGCGATGCTCGGGCAGCTGGTTGAGATGCTCACTGATCGCGGACAGCGTCACAGCGAGCTGTTCACGGGCCGAGGCGGGTAGCCCCTGCTCGCCCGTCCGGTACACCGCGAGCGCCTCGTCCACGGGCCCGCGGGTCGTCTCGACCGCCTTGGCGAGCGGCGCGGCGAGGGCATTGAAGTTCGAGCCGGCGAAGGCGTTGGTCGCGTACCGTTCGTTCTGCAGCGCGTCGACCAGGTCGCTCGCCTTGATCGAGAAGTTGGCGAGCGCCTCGATGCGGTCCGCTTCCCGGACGTTGTTGACGTCCCCGCGCACCTGTATCGCGCTCAACACGGCCAGCGCGGCCAGTGGGACGAGGAGAATCACCACCAGCTTCGAGCGGATGGGCCAATTTCGAAGCATCCAGTCCTCTCGTCCGACGCCCCGCCTGGGCGCCTCGTGTGCGGGGTGAGCGAATCGCTCATTCGATGCCTGATCCGCGACGGACGGCGCGCGACAAGAACGGCCCGCGCATGATTGCCGCCCGGTCCGCGCTCGGCTGAAAGCCTCCGACGCCGGACAACTCTAGCGACCGAGCTGACAAGCCCTTCAACATGTCCCGCTCGCACACCGATGACACGGGCCACCGCCGCCGGCATTGTCAACCGCTACCTACGGAAGCCGTATTCCCAGCAGGAATCAATTAATCACAGGCTGTAAGCACTCACCGCATCGACAGTCCCTATTACCTGGGGACTGTTGATATAACGGAATGCTCACGGTAGCGGTGAGGCATCTCACATTGAGCAGGTCCGAACACTGTCCCGGATGCCGCCGGGCAGACGTTCTACCTGCGCAGACGCAAAGAAGCGCGGCTGCTCGTGACAAGTCCTGCGGCACCGGGCAGCCCGCCGGAGCGGCACAGGCCGCCGGCACCCGACCACACGATGCGACCTACGCCACATCCGGCGACCCACAGTACGAATCTGCCGGCTTCACAGGTTCCGGAGCGCCGCAGGTGAGCAACTCCGGCGCCTGTTGTGTTCAGGTCGGGTGTGAGTTCGCGGTCCGGAGCGAACCGGGCCGGGCAGCCGGCGGCCGAACGTGAGGCATTCGTCTTCAGTTCGCGCCGGGGCCCGCACTCACCGAGCCCCGGCTCCTTGCGCGGACAACCGGCGTCGACCGGCCCATGGCGTGAACAAGCCAACACGTGCCGACACAGCAGCACAACCAGGTGTCGGTGCCACGACACGAACTCGCCGGGATCATCCGATAACCACGCAAGGTGTCAAAAACGGCATTTCGTGCGTGATGCGGCGACCGAGACCGATGCCGGCCCCACCCCGGCCCGCCACGTCCCCGGCCCCCGCCGACACATCCACCGACCCCTCGGCCGCCGGGATCGATCGGGCATAGTGTGGTGACAGGTTCGATGCGGCACCGGGGGGTGCACAGACCGCATGTCGGGAACCACGCCGTCTTCCGTCCCAGGCTCGCCGTTATCGGGCGCCGCCGTAACGCCGCTCGGTCCCCACGACCCACGCGAGATCGGCTCCTATCGAACGGTCGGGCTTCTCGGCCGCGGCGGCATGGGCGCGGTCTACCTCGCCGCGGCTCCCGGTGGCCAGTGGGTCGCCATCAAGGTGATCCGGCCGGAGCTGGCCCAACGTCCCGAGTTCCGGGCCCGGTTCCGGCGGGAGGCCGAGAACGCACGCCGCGTGCGCCGGTTCGCCACCGCGGCCGTGCTCGACGCCGGTACCGAAGGGCCCAGCCCCTACCTGGTCACCGAGTTCGTCGAGGGGCCGACCTTGGCCAGGAGGGTCTCCACCCGTGGCCCCCTCGGCCACGGTGACCTGGAACATCTCGCCCTGAGCGTCGCGACCGCGCTGGGCGCCATCCACGCCGCCGGCATCGTCCACCGCGACCTCACGCCGGCCAACGTGCTGCTCTCGCCGGTGGGCCCCAAGGTCATCGACTTCGGGCTGGCCCGCGCGCAGGTCAACACAACCACGGTGAGCCAGCAGATCGGCCGGGTCGTGGGAACCCCCGGCTACATGGCACCGGAGCAGATCCTGGACGAGCCGATCACCCCGGCGGCGGACGTCTTCGCCTGGGGCGGCGTCGTCATCTACGCCGGCACGGGCCGGCCTCCCTTCGGCTCCGGCCCGACCGACGCGGTCCTGTACCGGATCGTCCACGAGCCCCCACGCCTGGACGGACTGCCCGACGAGCTGCGCGGCCTGGTCGAGCTCGCGTTGTCCCGAGACCCCGGCGCCCGGCCGAGCGCGGAGGAGCTGCGCGAACAGCTGGCGGGGACCGGCGGGGTGGCGGCGGCTCCCGTCCCCCGGCCCCGGTCCCGGCGCACCGGCGCACTCCGCTGGCAGCGCCGCGGGCGGTCCGAGCAGACCACCACCGCCGCCGTTCCACCCGGGCCGACATCCAGGCGGCCCGAACGCGAGCAGCCGGTCACGGTGGTGACGCCCGCGCCCGCGCCAGCACCTCCATCAGCAGTACCACCACGGTTGGCGGCACCGGCACCGGCACCGGCTCAGCACCAGCGTCCCGGCCGCTCCCGGCGCACCCCGCTGCTCGTCGGCACGACGGTGGCCGGCGCCGTCCTCGTGACCGCGGTCGGTACAACGCTCACCGTGACCGGAGGGCAGCGGCACACCGGCGTCCAGGCCACGACCGCGGATTCCGCGGCGATCTCCCGCGAGCTGGCGAGCCGCTCCGATCTGGCCCGTGCGAGCGATGCCGTGCTGGCCGGCCGGCTCGCGCTCGCCGCCTACCAGCTGTCACCGACGCCGGGGGCCGGGACCGCCGTCATCGCCTCGTTCGCGGCCCGCACCGCGCTCACCACCCGCGCCGCGGGCCCCGGGGCGGTCGACGTCGCACTCAGCAGGTCGGGTGAGCGCCTGGTCGAGGCCGGCGCCGACAACCGCATCCGGGTCTGGGACCTGCGCTCCTGGCTTTCACCCACGGCCACACCGGCGGAGCCGCCGGCACCAGCGTCCACGATCGTGCCGTCGTCACCAACCGCATCATCTCCGCCGACGGCACCGTCCCCACCGACGGCACCGTCCCCACCGACGGCACCGGTGCTCCCGGCGCCCCTCGACCTCGGCGCGCAGGGTGCCCTGGCCGTGACGATCAGGCCCGACGGGGCCTGGGTCGGCTGGGCCACCGCCGACGGGCTCGGCCATCTCGTGGGCACCGACCGCGGCTCGGCGCAGGCGGCGGCCGGCACCCTGACCGGTAACATCAGCCCGATCGAGCGGATCACCTTCAGCTCCGACGGAACCCTGCTGGCGACGGTGACCCGGGACGGATCCGTCGGTGTCTGGGACGTCAGCCAGCCTGCCCGGCCGCTGATACTCAGCCGTCTCACCGACCACAGCGCACCCGTCACCGACGCGGCGCTGCGTCCCGACGGCGCCGTGTTGGCCACCGCGGGAATCGACCAGAAGGTCCAGGTGTGGAGCCTCGCCGACCGGCGTCGACCCGCCCTGCTGGCAGAGCTCACCGGGCACCAGGGGGCCGTCGACGCCACGGAGTTCTCCGCGGACGGCCGCACGCTGGCGTCCGTGAGCGGGGACGACGCCACGTTGCGCCGCTGGGATCTCTCCGACCCCGCGCACCCGCGCGTCCTGGACTCCCGCCGGGTCACGGCCAGCGGCTCCCTGACCGATGTCGTCGTCGGCATTCACGGCAGCACCGCCACCGCCGCGGACGACGGTTCCGCGGTCGTGTGGTCCGCACCTGGTCCGGGCGGTGCCACGGACCTCGTCCGCCTCGCCACCGGAACGACCGGCCAGGCAAGGATTGTCACCGACGGACCAGGTACGACCTTCGCGATCGCGGGTGGCGGGCGCGGGCCCGTCGTGTTCACCGTCGACCCGCTGCGACTCACCCGGCTCGCCTGCGCCCAGGGGCTCGGCCCGGACCGGCGGTGGTGGTCCCGCGAGATCGCGGACGTCCCGTTCGAGGACCCCTGCCGCCGCTGACCTGGGCGGATCTGCGTCACAACGCTTTCGTCTCCCGGCTCGGCGCGCGAACGTGGACGAGGAGGACACAAGGGCGTGCCAACGGCCGGACCGGATCCGACGCCGGATCCGACGCCCGCTCCCCCGGTCGATGAGGAAGAGGAGCGTTCGTGGCGATGACATTCGGAGAGTTGCTCGTCTCGGTCGGAACCGGTCATCTGATCACCCTGCCCGGTTCCCGCGCGGCGCGGACGCTGGCCGCGGGATCAGCCTCGCCCCGGTTGGTCCCGGCCCCGGACGAGATCTGCGCGCGCCTCATCGCCCTGGCGGCCGCGGAGCTCGACCACGGACCGGGTGCCTGCTGGGACGGCGCGGTGCTCACGCTGCTGTTTCCCACCGACGCGCCACGGGACCCCGCGGTGCCCGGCCCTCGCGGGCCGGTGGAGGAGGTGGCGACGCCGGCGGAGCTCCTTCGCGCGGTCAGCGCCGCTCGATCCGCCGGCACCCACGAGATCCGGCTGCGCCCCACGTTCCGTCTGGACACACCCCTCCCGGACGCCGTACCACTCCCGGACACCATGTTCCCCACACCCGGCACCCACGTCACGGCCACGCCGGGCGTCACCGCCGACAACGCTGCCGACAACCCGATCTCCCGACGGCTGGCCGGGATCGTCGGCACGCTGGCGGCGCAGGACGAGGCACCGCTCAATCCCGCCCGTGCCGCCGCCGATCTGGCCGAGACGCTGCCTACCAGCGGGTTCGTCGTGGCGGAGGCCGGCCCGGCCGGGCTCTGGATCGAGCACGCCATGCGACCGGCCCACGGCCGGGTACGGGTCCTGCGAGCTGGCGGCCCGGTCGCGCTGGCCGGCGCGCTGCTGGCCGGCCTGCACGGCGACATCGGCGTGGCGGTGGTCGAGGACCCGCCCGTGGGGCCGGCGGCGACCCTGCTGCATCTCGCGTCCGCACTGGACGTCGACCTCGTTGTGGAGGTGTGGGGACAGCGAGGCGGCCTGCGCCGCGCCGCCGACCATCGGCAGCGGCTGCGAGCGGCGCTGCGGGGGCACGGTGTGCGGGTGATCGAGGTCCCGGTGGATTTCACCAGCACAAAGCTGCTCGTCGACGCACTCACCGACGGCACCGAGGACGCCCTGGACGCCCTGGACGCAAAGGGTTCCGCAGGCACGGGCGAGCCTCAGGCAAACTTCGAGCCGCAGCAGTGATTCGCGGGATATTCTGCGGCCACCCCGGAGATTTCGCCACCGGCTCCCCCGGGCGGCCGACCGACCCGTCCCGAAATCAGGGATACCTCCCCGAAATGGCTTCTTCCGCCAAGGTCTGACACTCCCGCGCCGAGCGTTCCACCGCTCCCACTACTTGATATCCATACTCCGGACGAGGCTTTTACCACACGCAATGCAGGCCGCCACCACCAAACATCCGCATGGCAACTTCATGCCAGGCCATTTTCTCCCTGTTGACGGGAGGTGCTGACGCGGAACCTGGGCCAGGTGCGCCGCGGTCGTGGGGAACAATCGCCCACGCCGGCGTGAGGTGGTTCATCGGTGCGGACGAGGGCACACCGCAGGACGTGACCCGTCAGGTACCCAGCCAGCGCACCGAACGCAAACCGCGGCAGCAGCCGTGGTGGCGCTCGCCGGGCACCTGGGGGGACCGCCGCACCGGTGCCCCACCGGCCGCCAGCGCGCTTGGTCTCCGGCGCGCGCTGGCGCTGTTCGGTGTGGTCTTCTGTGGCGTCGTGAGTGGCCTCTTCGCTGTCGCGGATCACACCGCGCCTGCGGTCGCCCTCATGGTGATCGGGGCCACGGCGCTCATCGATCTGATCGTGATCCACCGCCGGATGGTCACGCAACGACGGAGCGGGAGCCCACGCCCGTAGGCTGTTCGGAGATCCCCGCCGGCGCGGCGCGCTCGTTCCTGATCGCGCCGGGCACCTGCCGGCGGGACCACGGGGAGGGTGGGCCGGCGCGGATGGCACGTGACGCGGCGCGCACGGAGCCGGCTGCGGGCGTGGGTGTGCCGCCCGGCGCCGCGATGCCCGGAGGGCTGTCCGGCGGAGGTCTTCCCGGCGGCGACACCGACGCGGAGTCCCGGATGCGCGGTGGGCTGCGCCGGATGCGTGCGATCGCCACCGCGCTGCTCGCCTTCATGGTCACCGTCTACGTCCTCACCTGGCGGTGGGACGCCTCCGGCGCACCCGGCTGGGTCAGCTACGTCGCCGCCGCCGCGGAGGCCGGCACCGTCGGCGCGCTCGCGGACTGGTTCGCGGTCACCGCCCTGTTCCGGCACCCGCTGGGGCTGCCGATCCCGCACACCGCGATCATCCCGCGCCGCAAGGACGCGCTGGGCCGCGGGCTGCAGAACTTCGTCGGCACCCACTTCCTCTCCGAGGAGGTCGTCCGCGAGAAGGTCGACCAGCTCGGGGTGGCGGCCCGGGCCGGCGGATGGCTGGCCCGGCCGGCGAACGCCGAACGGGTCACCACCGAGGTCTCCACCCGGGCCGCCGCGATGATCTCCGGCATCGAGGACGACCTCGTCCGCGAGCTCGTCGAGAAGTCCGTCCTGCCCCGGCTGCTGGAGCGACGCTGGGCCGGCGCCCTGGGGCTCGCCCTCGACCGGGTGGTCTCCGAGGGCACCCACCATCATCTGATCGACCTGCTCGTCGATCAGCTCGCCGACTGGCTGGTCGCCAACCCGGAGACGGTCCTGCGCCTGGTGCGTGAGCAGGCACCCGCCTGGACACCGAGGTGGCTCGACGAGGCGGTCGCCGCGCGGGCCTACGCCGAGGCGCTGCGCTTCGCCGCGGATCTGCGGACCGACCGCGGGCACCGGCTGCGCCGCGCCCTCGACAGCTTTCTGCTCACCTTCGCCGAGCGGCTGCGCACCGATCCCGCGCTCGGCGACAAGGTCGAGGCGCTCAAGCGCCGGATCGTCGCCCACCCCGAGGCCGACCGGGCGGTGACAGCGATCTGGGTGACCGCCCGCGGCGTGCTGCTGGATCTCACCACCGACCCCGCCGGCGCCGCCCGCACCCGGGCCACCGAGGCCCTGGCCGCCTTCGGGGCCCGGCTGGTGAGCGAACCCGATCTCGCGGCCACCGTGAACCGGGCCGCAGCCGATGTCGCCACCCGCGCCGTCCGGCGGTATCGGGCGGAGATCGCCGCCGTGATCGGCGACACCGTGGCCCGCTGGGAACCGGACGAGACCTCCCGGCGGATCGAGCTGCACGTCGGGCGCGACCTGCAGTTCATCCGCATCAACGGCACGGTCGTGGGTGCGCTCGCCGGTCTGCTCATCCACCTCGTCACCGAGGTCCTGCTTTGATCCGAGGTCCTGCTCTGATCCGGGGCGGTTCACCACCCGATCCGGGCCCCGTGCCACCGTCACCGCACCCGCCCGGTCCACCTGGTGTGACGTAGGCGGCCGGCTGCGTCACCGAGCGCACCAGTGAGGTGGGAACATGGCCGTAGCAGGCGCCGAGCGGCCACGAGCCGAGGAACCGGGAGACTGGGTGGAGCGCAGACCGAAGCGGGCGTCATGACGACGGCCCCGGGCCGACCGGCCGGGAGCACCCGCCCGGCCACGCGACGCCAGCCGGCCGGGCCGGCCGGCCTCGTCGGCGCGACCGTCACGAACGCGGCGGGCCCACTCGTCCTCGCGGGCATCATCGCCCTGGTCTGGGTCGGCTTCGTGGCCCCGATCGCCCACTTCGACGTGGACGTCTTCCTGCGGGCCGGCGCGGCTGTCGCCGACGGGCGGGATCCCTATCCCGTGCCGGGCACCCCCGAGGTCTACTCCGGGTTCTCGTTCGTCTACCCGTACCTGATGTCCCTGCCGTTCGTCCCGCTCTCCGGCCTACCGCGAGCCGACGACCTGTTCATCGCGCTGTCGGTTGTGGCCCTGTTCGTGGCCTGCCGGCTCGCCCGGGCCGGCTGGTGGACGTCCGCCCTCGTGCTCGGTGCCTCCTGCACCATCACCGGCCTGCAGATGGGCACTCTCAACGCGCTGCTGTTCTGCGGGCTGGTCGCCCTGTGGCGGCTGCGGGACACCCCCGTGGCGGCCGGGGTGCTGGCCGCGCTCCTGGTGTACAGCAAGCTCTTCCTCTTTCCGGTCGTGCTGTGGCTGGTGCTGACCCGCCGGTGGCGCGCGACGGTGCACGCGCTGGCCGCGCTGGCCGCGCTGGCCGCCGTCGGGGAGGTGTACAGCCCGGTCGAGGCCCGCACCTACGCGGACATGCTGGGGGTGCTGGCCCGCGAGGAGGCCCCGGACGGCCTGAGCCTGACCGGCCTGCTGATGAACACCGGGCTGGGCACGGGCACCGCCACCTGGGCGGCGCGGATCACCGCCGCGGCCCTGCTCGCCGGATGCCTGTGGTCTGCGCGGCGGGCCGGCCGCGCGGAGGCCGACGGCCTGCTGTTCGCCGGTGTGATCGCGGCGGCGCTGGTGGCGTCGCCCATCGTGTGGAGCCACTATCTCCTGCTCCTCGTCGCCCCGCTGCTCGCGATCACCCGTGGCGTCCCCGGGCCGCGGGCGGGCGCCGGCGCGGGTGATCCCAACCGCCCGCTGGCCCTGTTCACCGCCGGTAGCTGGCTGCTGGTGACCCCCCACCTGAGCACCCCGATGGACCTGCTCGTCGCGTCCGTCGTCCTCGTACCACTGGTCGCCGTCCCGTTCCTGCGTCCGCTGCGCGCACCGCGCCCACCGGGCGAGGGACGACCGAGGGGCCCGGGGCATCCGGCGGGTCTGGCCGGGCTCCCCCGCACGGCGGCCCGGGCCGCCCTCGCCGCGGGGCTCGTCGCTGGCCTGGGAGCGGCGCTGTGGGCTGTGGCACGCGTGCACGGCGATGACCATCGGGTGATCGGTGCCTACGGCACGCTCGTGGGAACGATCGTGCTGGTGGCCTGGGCCGTCCGCGCCTGCCTCCCCACCGGGGACGGCCCGCTCTCCGACCTGGCTCCGGCTCCGGCTCCGGGCCCAGCCGCGCACGCAGCCACAGGCCAGGCCCCGGCTGCGGCCTCGGACCCGGGCCCGGGCCCGGCGGCGGATCCCGCGCCGGCCGCGGGTGCATCGCGCACCCGAACGGGCCGGATGCACCCCCAGTAACAGATGCATGCCGGGCATGGGCATTCCGGCGTGTGGCCACGTCGCCATGGTCATCCGAGAAGGAAGTGTCGTCCGGACGACTGCGAACCGCTGTTCGGCGGTTCACCGGGGCAGATGTGACGTAGAACGTCCTCCCCTGATGGTTAAGCACACACCGCACGGCCCCCGATCACGCCCGGGTAGGAGGTAACGTCTTCCTGTCGGCGTCACCGAGGGCAACCAGCCCGCGAGGCGGCGACAAGATCTCGGGACATCCGATCAACCAGGTCGGATGTCCAAGGTCGGTGCGAGCGCCATGGCGGTCCGAAACCGCGGTTGGGTCCGGTCGCGTGAAACCGGCCGCCCCCCGGCCGCCGGATGACACTTTCCGCGTTCGTGAACCACGCCGCATGGCGCGTGGAACCGATGTGGCGTGTGTTCTGTCGGCCCTGACCTGATCGGCGGATCCCCTGACTCAGCCCCGCAGCACCCAGCCCAGCCCCGCCCACCGTTCGGCCCGTCCCGCCCGGGGCAGCCGTCCCCGCCCCAGCGGACACGGTCGCGGCGGGCCCCGTCCCGCCCCCTTCAGAGCTGGCGAGCGGCCGGCAGCGCGTCCGGCGCTGGCCACCCGCTCACCCCGTCCGCCCGCCGAGTCGTTCGCGGCGGYCGGGCTCCCCCCGAAGCTTGTGGCGGCCCTGGCCGACCGCAAGATCCTCGCCCCGTTCCCGGTGCAGGCCGCCACGCTGCCTGACGTGCTGGCGGGCGAGAACGTGCTCGGCCGGGCCCGCACCGGCTCGGGCAAGACCCTGGCGTTCGGCCTCCCGCTGCTCGCCCGGCTCTCCGCGACCGGCCCGGCCCGGCCGCGCCAGCCCCGTGGGCTGATCCTCGTCCCGACCCGGGAGCTCGCCCAGCAGGTCAACGACGTGCTGGCGCCGCTCACCCGGGCGCTGGGGCTGTGGATGACCCCGGTCTACGGCGGTACGTCCATCAGCCGGCAGATCTCGGCGATGCGCCGCGGTGTGCACCTGGTCGTGGCGACCCCCGGCCGGCTCACCGACCTCATCGAGCGGGACGCCTGCCTGCTGGACGAGATCGAGATCACCGTGCTGGACGAGGCCGACTTCATGTGCGACCTCGGGTTCCTGCCGGCGGTGAAGGCACTGCTGGACATGACCCCGTCGGGCAGCCAGCGGCTGCTGTTCAGCGCCACGCTCGACCGCGAGGTCGAGGTCCTGGTCCGCAGCTACCTGCCCGAGCCGGTCCTGGTCGCGATCGACCCGGAGGTCTCGCAGGTCTCGACGCTGGCGCGGCACGCGCTGGAATCCGTGGACCGTGCGGCCCAGCTCCGTCTGGTGACGGCGCTGGCCGGTGGCGCCGGGCGCACGCTGGTCTTCGTGCGCACCCAGCGGGACGCCGACCGCGTCGCGCAGGCGCTCACCGAGGCCGGGGTGCCGGCCGAGCCGCTGCACGGCGGGATGCCCCAGGGTGCGCGCACCCGGGCGCTGGCCGGCTTCACCGACGGCTTCTACCGGGTGCTGGTCGCCACCGACGTCGCCGCCCGCGGCATCCACGTCGACGGCATCAGCCTGGTGCTGCACCTCGGTCCGCCCGACGACCCGAAGACCTACCAGCACCGTGGTGGCCGCACCGCGCGGGCCGGGGCCGACGGCGCCGACGTCCTCGTCACCGTGCCGGCCGAGCGCGGGAAGGCCCGCTCGCTGCTGCGGGCCGTCGGTGTGCCGGCCCAGCCGGTACCCACCCTGCCCGACGACCCGATCGTCACCGAGCTCGCCGGCCCGCCGGCACCGCCGGTCGACCCGGCCACCATCCAGGCCCGCCGTCGGCGGGACGGGGGGCGCCGGGAGGGCGGGCGTCGTGAGGGCGGCTTCCGCGAAGGTGGTTTCCGTGACGGCGCACGGCGTGACGGTGCCGGGCGTGAGGGCGGTTACCGGCGTGGTGGTCCGGGCGCCGGCCAGGCGGGCTCGGGGGCGAGCGGCTCCGGGCGTGAGGGCGGCGACCGTGACGGCGGTTCGCGCCCCCGCTTCGACGGCCACCGGCCGGCCCGGACGGGCCGTGGCCTGAACCGCGCCCCGCGGGTCGAGGCCGCGCCGGCCTCCGGCAGCTGAACCCGGCCAGCCGGGTAGGACCGCGGTAGGCGACCGCGACGCTGCGGGCCCACACGCGACAGTGCCCCGGAACGCTTCGGCGTTCCGGGGCACTGGTGGTTCGTCCCGATCGTCCGGCGCGAGGCCGCGACGGTCCGGTCACAACGAGCGTGATACGCCCAGTCGCAGCCGCTTCGGGTTCGCCAGCGACCCGAAGGACAGCCCGTCGCTGCTCTGTTCCGCGAGCTCGACGCCATCCACGGTGCCCGGGACCGCCTCCCGCTGGCCGTGCGGCGCAGACCCCGTCTGGGGAGCGACCGACTCGTCCTGATCCATGCGCAACACCTTTCGAAGAGTTACCGAATCGGCACTGAATACCAAAACGGTATCCAGTGGGCGCGTCGGCCAGTGCGGGAGGTGTCGGCGGTCACAGTGAGGTACGTCCACACATCGAACTGCACCCGAACGGCACCCGAACCACGCCCGAACGGCGTACAGACGACGGGGAACGACGGAGAAGGAGCACGATGGCGCCACGTCCGCGGTGGGAGGCCGGCACCGCTGCGGAGCGGGCCTTCGCCCACATCACGGACTACCTGGCCGGTCTGCCGGAGCGGCCGGTCGGCGCGGCCGAAGGCTACGCGAAGATCCATGCCCGGCTGAGCCTCCCGCTGCCCGCCGGCAGCACCGATCCTCTCGAGATCGTCGACGAGCTCGCCGCGGCCGCCGAACCCGGGCTCGCCGCCACCGGATCACCGCGGTTCTTCGGCTATGTCATCGGCGGAACCGTCCCGGCGGCCCTGGCAGCCGATCTGATGGCGGTCGCCTGGGACCAGAACGCCGGCCTCGCCAGACTCTCCCCCGCCGCCGCGGCCGCCGAGGCGGTCGCCGGTGTGTGGATCAAGGAGCTGCTGGGCCTGCCCGCCACCGCCTCGGTCGGCATCACCACCGGCACCCAGATGGCCCATGTCACCGCGCTGGGCGCCGCCCGGCACCGTGCCCTGGCCCGGTACGGGTGGGACGTCGAGGCCGACGGCCTGCACGGCGCGCCGCCGGTACGGGTGTTCGTCGGGGCCGCCCGTCACACGACCGTGGACGCCGCGCTGCGCCTGCTGGGGTTCGGCTCCCGCCGCCTGACCGTGGTCGACACGGACGACGCCGGCCGGATGCGGCCGGAGGCGCTGCGGGTCGCGCTCGCGGCCGGCACCGGCCCGGCGATCGTCGTCGCGCAGGCCGGCGAGATCAACACCGGCGCGTTCGACGCGATGGGGCAGATCTGCGCGATCAGCCACGAGCACGGCGCCTGGGTCCATGTCGACGGCGCGTTCGGGCTGTGGGCGGCCGTGTCCGCCTCCGCCCGGCGACGCGCGCTGGTCGCCGGGATCGACCAGGCCGACTCCTGGGCCACGGACGGGCACAAGTGGCTGAACCTGGCCTACGACTGCGGCATCGCGATCGTCGCCGACGAGCGGGCGCACCGGGCCGCGATGTCGACCCGCGCCCCCTACATCCCGCCCCCGGCCGTCGACGAGCACGACCCGTTGGAGTGGACACCCGAGTTCAGCCGGCGGGCCCGCGGCTTCGCGCTCTACGCCGCGCTGCGATCGCTGGGCCGGGCGGGCCTGACCGACCTGGTGGACCGCTGCTGCGCGCATGCCCGGCGCCTCGCCGACGCGCTGGGCGCGCTCGACGGGGTCGCGGTGCTCAACGACGTCGAGCTCAACCAGGTCCTGGTCCGGATCGACGACGACGACGCGACCACGGCGGCGGTCATCGAGCTCGTCGTCACCGGCGGCGAGGCGCTCGTCTCCGGCACCGTGTGGCATCACGCCGTGGCGATGCGGCTGTCGGTCTGCAACTGGATGACGACCGAGGCGGACGTCGACCGGGCCGTCGCGGCGATCGCGGCCGCCATAGCCGACGCACGTGGCCGTTGTCACGCGTGAGTGGCCCGGTGGTGCGCGGCCGGCATGTTCTCTTCAGGCCTGTCGGCGGGCAGCGCTAGGCTGCGTCAATGCCGCCGGACCCCCGCGCGACAGCCGTCGACCGCCTTCACCGCCACCGAGAGACCACAATCCTTCACCGAGAGACACAGTGAAGCCACACTAACGACCTGAAGTAGCCGGGAACAATAGGCGAGTAAGTTCGGCGGACTTTCCGGCCGGCTTTCTTTTCGCCCTGCCCGCACTCGTATTGCCACACCGATATCGTCCCACCCATATCGCCCCGTCCCTGCCCCCGCCCCGTCCCTGCCCCGCATCGACCGGCGTGCCCTCCGCGCGCGGGAAGGTCCCGACGACATGCCGAACTCCTTCGTCCACCTTCACGTCCACACCGAGTACTCGATGCTCGACGGGGCGGCCCGGCTCAAGGACATGTTCTCGGAGGTCTCCCGGCAGGGGATGCCCGCCGTCGCGATCACCGACCACGGCTACATGTACGGCGCCTACGACTTCTACAAGCAGGCCACGGCGGCCGGGGTGAAGCCGATCATCGGGTGCGAGGCCTACGTCGCGCCGGAGTCGCGCCTGCTCAAGCAGCGGGTGCGGTGGGGTGACCCGAACCAGAAGAGCGACGACGTCTCCGGTGGTGGCTCCTACACCCACATGACGATGTGGGCACGGAACGAGACCGGGCTGCAYAACCTGTTCCGGCTCAATTCCCGTGCGTCCATCGAAGGCCACTACATCAAATGGCCACGCATGGACTCCGAAATCATCGCCGAGCATGCCGAAGGGCTGATGGCGACAACCGGGTGCCCGTCCGGGGAAGTGCAGACGCGGCTTCGCCTGGGGCATTACGACGAAGCACTCAAGGCCGCCGCGAAATACCAGGAGATCTTCGGCCGCGAGAACTTCTTCTGCGAGATCATGGATCACGGCATCGAGATCGAGCGCCGGGTGCGGGACGGGCTGATCGACATCGCCCGCGCACTGGACATGCGCTTCGTGGTCACGAACGACTCGCACTACACCTACGAGTCGGAGCGGGCCACCCACTCCGCTCTGCTGTGCGTCCAGACGGCGTCGACGGTGGCGAACCCCACCTTCCAGTTCGAGGGCTCGGGCTACTACCTCAAGAGCGCCGAGCAGATGTACGCGATCGACACCTCCGACGCCTGGCAGCAGGGGTGCGAGACCACGCTGATGATCGCCGAGCGGGTCGAGCCGGCCGGCATGTTCACCAAGCGCAACCTGATGCCCCGCTTCCCCGTGCCCGAAGGCGAGACCGAGGAGTCCTGGTTCCGCAAGGAGACCTGGGCCGGCATGGACCGGCGGTTCCCGAACGGGTTCGACGAGGAGCACCGCACCCGGGTCGAGTACGAGCTCGGCGTCATCCTCTCGATGGGCTTCCCGTCGTACTTCCTGGTCGTCGCCGACTTCATCATGTGGGCGAAGAACCAGGGCATCCCGGTCGGCCCGGGCCGTGGCAGCGCGGCGGGCTCGATGGTCGCCTTCGCGATGGGCATCACCGACCTCGACCCCATCCCGCACAGCCTGCTGTTCGAGCGGTTCCTCAACCCCGACCGCGTCTCCATGCCGGACATCGACATCGACTTCGATGAACGTCGGCGCGGTGACGTGATCCGCTACGTGACGGACAAGTGGGGTGAGGACCGCATCGCCCAGATCGTCACCTACGGCACGATCAAGGCGAAGGCCGCCATCAAGGACTCGTCCCGGGTCCTCGGCTACCCGTACGCGGTCGGCGACCGCATCACCAAGGCGATGCCCCCGGCCGTCATGGGCAAGGACATCCCGCTGTCCGGGATCTTCGACCCCAAGCACGCCCGTTACAGCGAGGCCGGTGAGATCCGCGGCCTCTACGAGTCCGACGCGGACGTCCGCAAGGTCATCGACACCGCCAAGGGCCTGGAGGGGCTGATCCGCCAGGCCGGCGTGCACGCCGCCGGCGTGATCATGTCCGCCGAACCGATCATCGACCACATCCCGGTGTGGCGCCGCGACGCCGACGGCGCGATCATCACGCAGTTCGACTACCCGACCTGCGAGAACCTCGGCCTGCTGAAGATGGACTTCCTGGGCCTGCGCAACCTCACCGTCATGGACGACGCGGTGCGCAACGTCGAGTCCAACCGCGGTCACAAGGTCGACCTGATGGGCCTGGAGCTCAACGACCCGCCCTCCTACGAACTGCTCGCCCGCGGCGACACCCTGGGCGTGTTCCAGCTCGACGGCGGGCCGATGCGCTCCCTGCTGCGCATGATGCGCCCCGACAACTTCGAGGACATCTCCGCCGTGCTCGCGCTCTACCGGCCCGGGCCGATGGGCGCGAACTCGCACATCAACTACGCGCTGCGCAAGAACGGCCAGCAGGAGATCACCCCGATCCACCCGCAGCTCGCCGAGCCGCTGGCCGACATCCTGGACACGACCTACGGCCTGATCGTGTACCAGGAGCAGGTCATGGCCATCGCGCAGAAGGTCGCCGGCTACACCCTCGGCCAGGCCGACCTGCTGCGCCGGGCGATGGGCAAGAAGAAGAAGGAGATCCTCGACAAGGAGTTCGTGCCGTTCTCCGACGGCATGAAGGCCAACGGCTTCTCCGCCGAGGCCATCAAGATGCTGTGGGACATCCTGGTCCCCTTCTCCGACTACGCCTTCAACAAGGCGCACACCGCCGGTTACGGTCTGGTCTCCTACTGGACGGCCTACCTCAAGGCCAACTTCCCCGCCGAGTACATGGCCGCGCTGCTCACCTCCGTCCGCGACGACAAGGACAAGAGCGCGATCTACCTGAACGAGTGCCGGCGGATGGGCATCCGGGTGCTGCCCCCGGACGTGAACACCTCCGACGCCGACTACACCGCGCACGGCGACAACGAGATCAGGGTGGGCCTCGCCGCCATCCGCAACGTCGGCGTCAACGTGGTCGAGTCGATCGTCCGCAACCGGAAGACGAAGACCCGCTTCGCCTCCTTCCCCGACTTCCTGGACAAGGTCGACGCCGTCGTCTGCAACAAGCGGACCGTGGAATCGCTCATCAAGGCCGGCGCGTTCGACTCGCTCGGGCACACCCGCCGCGGTCTCGCCGAGAAGCACGAGCAGGCCGTCGACGCGGTCATGGGCGTGAAGAAGAAGAACGCCGAGGGCCAGTTCGACCTGTTCGCCTTCGACGGCGAGGACGGCGAGCCGGACGCCGCCCCGATCTTCGGTGTCCAGGAGTTCTCCGACCAGGAGTGGGAAAAGTCCCTGCTGCTCTCCCTCGAGCGGGAGATGCTAGGCCTCTACGTCTCCGACCACCCGCTGCTCGGCGTCGAGCACATCCTCGCGGCCAAGGCCGACTGCAGCATCGCCGCGCTCAACGGCGGCGAGTACCCGGACGGCGCCGTCGTCACGATCGGCGGCATCATCTCCGGCCTGCAGCGGAAGGTGACCAAACAGGGCAAGCTGTGGGCCCTGGCCACCGTGGAGGATATGGGCGGCGGCCTGGAGGTGATGTTCTTCCCGGCGACCTACGAGACGTGCTCGACCCAGCTCGCCGAGGACGCCGTCGTCATCGTCAAGGGGCGCATCGACAAGCGCGAGGACACCCCCCGCCTCGTCGCCTCCGATCTGACCGTCCCGGACCTGAGCGATCACGCGCTCAGCCCGCCCGTGGTGATCACCCTGCCGGCCTCACGGGTCAACCCCCCGACCGTCGACCGGCTGCGTGAGGTGCTCGGCGACCACCCCGGCACCACCGAGGTCCACCTGCGCCTGCAGTCGTCCAGCCGGGTCACCCTCCTGCGGCTCGACGACGCCTACAAGGTCCAGCGGACACCCGCGTTGATGGGCGACCTCAAGGCCCTGCTCGGTGCCTCCGCCGTGGCCTGATCGACGCTGATCGGCCGGATCACGGCCGGTCGTGCGGAGGCGGCCGCCGCCATGAACGGCTACAAATCAGAACATGGATGCGAGTGACCACACGCGGACGGTACGTCAGTCCTTCAGCCGTCAGACCCGCCTGTTCACCGACCGCGACGCGGTCTTCGCCGCCCGCGAGCCCGCCGTCCCCTGGCTCGAGCCGCTACACCCCGACATGATCATCCTCGACGTGGCCTGCGGAGCGGGCCACGTCGCCGAGCTCGCGGCACCGCGCGTCCGCCAGGTCGTCGGCCTCGACGTCACGACCGAGCTGTTACGGATCGCCGCCACCCGCCTGCGGGCCGCCGGTGTGGCCAACGTGCTGCTCCAGGAGGGCGACGCCACCCGGCTGCCGTTCCTCGACGCGTCCTTCGACGTGGTCTACTGCCAGGCCGCCCTGCACCACTTCCCGGACCCGCGACCGTACGTCGCCGAGATGGCCCGGGTGTGCCGGCCCGGCGGCCGGGTGGTGATCTCCGACATGGTCGCCCCGAGCCCCCGCCTGCGCGGCCCCTTCGACGACCTGCACCGCAGGATCGACCCCTCCCACGCGGCCACCCTCCTCGACACCGAGATCACCACGCTGCTGCGCGCCACGGTGGGCCCGCTCGCCGGGGACCCGGCCCGCCACCGCTCCACCCTGCCCATCGACCGGATCCTGACCCCGGTCGCCGACCGCGAGGCGGTGTTCGCCGCCCTGCGGGCCGAACTCGCCGGCGGCCCGACCACCGGCTTCGCCCCGACCGAGCAGGACGGCCAGCTCCTCATCAGCGTCACCACCATCGCCGTCACCGCGACCCCGGCCGGCCACTGACCACCCACCGCGTTCCCGTTTACGCCGGGGAATTCGCGAACCCACCGGAGACCTTCATCAGGGTGTGAACGGCCGACGTCCAGCACCGGGTGCTGGACGAAGATGCCGCTGTGAGCGACTGACATCACCTGCCATCGGGCCACACATGCCCGGGCACGCCATGCGCAGGCCCGGCGTTGGTCGCACAGTCCCGTAGCCCAGGAGGACGACCATGACCACCACGCCGTTCGACCCGCATGCGCTGCTCGCTGAAAGCCGGCTCGGGGTGCTCGCCACCATCAAGGCGGACGGGCTCCCCCAGCTCTCCCCCGTCCTGCCCTTCTACGACCGGCCGGCCGGTGTCCTCTACGTGTCCATGACCGAGGGCCGGGCCAAGACGGCGAACCTGCGCCGGGACCCGCGCGCGGCACTGGAGGTCACCAGCCCCGACGGCTGGGCCTGGGCCACCGCCGAAGGCACGGTGACACTCACCGGGCCGGGCACCGACCCGCACGGGCCCGAGGTCGAGGCACTGGTGGACTACTACCGCCTCGCCGCGGGCGAGCATCCCGACTGGGACGGGTACCGCTCGACAATGGTCTCGGACCGCCGAGTCCTCATGACGATGACGGTCAACCACGTGTACGGCGCCAGGCTCCGCTGACCGAGCGCAGTCGATCGGGAGGGAACACCGTTGTCGCAGCACCGCCGGCCGCTGGTCGTGGCCGTCCCCACCGAGGAGCTCCGCGAGGCGCTCGCCTCCGCACCCGGAGCCGAACCCGGAGCCGAGGTGATCATCTGGGATCTGTCGGGCGCGCCACCGCGCCGGGACCTGGACATCGTCGTGGTGCCGTACATGTCCGATCCGTCGGTGCTCGGCGCTCTCGGCGGGCTGCGGCCCCAGCTCGTGCAGAGCCAGTCGATCGGCTACGACCGGGTCGCCGCCGCCCTGCCCGCCGGTCTCACCTTCAGCAACGCCACGGGCGTTCACGAGGCGTCCACCGCCGAGCTGGCGATCGGCCTGATGATCGCCAGCCAGCGACGGCTGCCAGCGCTGGTCGCCGCGCAGCTTGATCATCGCTGGGCGCACACCGAATCCCTGTCGCTGGCGGACTCCAGAGTCATCGTGGTCGGGCAGGGCGGCGTCGGGCGGGCGATCGTCAGCCGCCTGCGGCCGTTCGAGGTCGACATCACCCGGGTGGCCGCAACGCATCGCCAGGACGCCGACGGCGTCGTCTGGTCGATCGACGAGCTGCCCAAGCTGCTGCCCGACGCGGACATCGTCGCGCTCGCCGTCCCGCTGAACGCCGAGACGGAGGGCATGGTCGACCGGGACCTGCTGACCCTGATGAAGCCGGGTGCCCTGCTGGTGAACGTCGCGCGGGGCAAGGTCGTCGTCACCGCCGACCTCGTCGAGGCGGTCCGGGCCGGCCATGTCCGCGCCGCGCTCGACGTCGTCGACCCCGAGCCGCTGCCACCGGAGCACCCCCTGTGGCGCCTCGACGGCGTCGTGCTCACCCCGCATGTCGGCGGGCACAGCGCCGCGATGCTGCCGCGGGTCGTCGCCCTGGTGCGCCGCCAGATCGCCGCCCTGTCCGCGGGCCATCCCCCGCACAACGTCGTCATCCCGGCCCGGGCCTGAGGCCGCGCGGGACGCGGGCGCGGGTCGTCTGCGGCTACCCTGAGCCCGGGGACACCGGGCGTTCGGGAGGCATCCTCAATGACCAGCGTCGACATGAACGACGTCGTCAGCGAGCCGTACACCGGCATCCTCGGGCTTCATCATCTTCAGCTGGCGATCCCGGCCGGGGCGGAGGACGCCTGCCGGGCCTTCTGGTGCGGTCTGCTCGGCCTCACCGAGGTGCCGAAGCCGCCGCCGATGGCCGCTCGGGGTGGCGCCTGGTTCCGCGGAACCGGCTTCGAGCTGCATGTCGGTGTCGATCCGGCGTTCACCCCGGCCACCAAGGCGCATCCGGCCATCCTCGTCGACGACATCGACGCGCTGTCCGAGCGCCTGGCGGCCGCGGGCATCGCCGTGACCTGGTCGCACGACTTTCCGGGCCACCGCCACTTCTACAGCCCCGACCCGGTCGGCAACCGGATCGAGTTCATCTCTCCCGACCCGGTGTCGTAGGCCGCTAGTACCCGGAAGGCCGCGAGCCGTCAAGGCGCCAGGTACGCCTCGACCTCGGCGATCGCCTGCGCCGTGTCGCGGAAGAGGACACCATGCCAGCCGGCCACCCGAGCACCCTCGACGGCCGCCGGTGTGTCGTCCAGGAACACCACATCATCGGGAGCGACACCCAGCCGTTCGCAGGTCAACGCATAGATCCGCGGATCCGGCTTGGCCAGCCCCACCTCATGGGAATAGACGATCACATCGGTGACGTCCGCGAACCCGTACCGCTCCTGCTCACGCTCACGTGCACCGACGAAGCTGTTACTGAGAATGCCGGTACGAAACCGCGGCCGGAGTGCCCGGAACCACGCGAACAGCTCGACGTTCAGCGTGCCCAGATACTCGTCCCACATCAGGCCCCAGAAGTCTTCCAGCTGTTCCTCGGAGACATCCAGGCGCGCGCGGGCCATGGCGATCACCTCGCTCTCCGACATCGTCCCCAGCGAACCCGCGAGGAAGACGTCGGCCAGACGCTCCAGCACCGTGCCCGCCGCCAGACCGGTCCGCTGTTCCCAGCGCGGCATCCACCCGGTCTGCGGCGTCACCTCGAGTACGCCCCCGATATCAAGGACCACACAGCGCGCACCCATTCATCCACCTCCCCTCGAGACAAGCCGCTTCCGCCCATCCGCCTGGAGGTCCGAATGCGGCCAGCTCAAGCAGCATGCCGGACACCGGATACCAGTCGTCGAACGCCAGCGCAGTCAGCCAACCC
Source organism: Frankia sp. CcI49 (assembly GCF_001983215.1). Classification (NCBI taxonomy): domain Bacteria; kingdom Bacillati; phylum Actinomycetota; class Actinomycetes; order Frankiales; family Frankiaceae; genus Frankia; species Frankia sp. CcI49. Next base: position 174,624 of record NZ_MOWP01000031.1, on the reverse strand, counting down.
GGCCAGCTCCGCGCAGACCGCTCCGTATGGCCTTCAGCGCATGGCCCGTTTGACGGATTGAGCCGGTCGAGGCGCACGAGCCGACGACTACCTCGCCTGACCTCACAAATCGCCGGGAATCACCTGATCTCGGCCGATCGGTCCTCGGTCATCCAGGACACCAAGCTATCGACCGGGTCGCCCGACTTCCACCCGCATGTAACCAAGCAGCCACCTGCTGCAGACTTGCATAAGCACAGTTATCATAACCACGCTTACGAGAAGCCCGACCTTCGGCAATACGAACAAAAAGGCCACACGACCTGGCCGCGACCCGTCTGCCGCCCCCAGCCACCTCCCTTCGGCAGAACCCGTCCAGCAGAAAAAACCCAAACGGAGACTGACCTTCCTGGACGACACTCGGCCTCACGAACCCCCGAACACCAGTGACTCGCCGTCTGCGGCCTCGTCTGCCCCGTTGTGATTCTCACCAGGAACGGATCCCGGTGCCGTTTGTGGGTCCGCGCCGCGCTCCACCACGCATTGCCGAGGTTTTCGGGGATACCGAAGGTTCCGAAACAGCGCCGTCGGGTGATCATATCCGTCGCGGCGTGCCCCACGGAGCCCGCCATCGCGACCGTAGGCGTCAGAGGACGGCGCGGCGCGTCATGGGGAGCCGTGACCGCGTGAACAGCCAGCCGGCGGCGACCGCGAGCAGCGGCACGGCAACGATGACGATCAGCAACGTCTCCCAGGGGATGACCAGCCGCCAGGGCGGACCGACCACGTCTTCACCCTGCCGCATCATCAGGACCGTGGCCGCGCCAGGAAGGAAGCCGGCGATGCCGCCGAGGACGGTGCCCAGGCCGGCCACCACGCCGGCCTGGCTCGCCGCGAGCCGCCGGCGAAGGCCGGGGCTGGCGCCGATCGAGGCCAGGGTGGCGAGGTCGGCACGGCCGTCCGCGGCCGCCAGCCCGACCGTGATCACGGTGGCGCTCAGGGTGATCAGGCCGGCGCCCGCGGCCAGTGCGAGCAGGCCGATGCCGAACTCGCTGACGTAGCCGCGTTCCACCACCGGGGAGCTGAGCCCGAGATCCTCCGCCGCCGCGTTGACGCGCTCCACCTCGGTCTGGGTGGGCGTGCGGTCCGTGGCGGCGACGATCTGGGCCGGGCCGCTGTGCAGGCCCAGGCCGCGGGCGGCTGCGGGGGAAAGGAGCAGGCCGCCGAAGGTGAGGTCGGAGGAGGGCGCCGACGTCGGGACCGGCGTGGCGGGTACCACGATCTCCCGCAGGGTGCCCCCGTCCGCGTTGTCGCCGCCCGCGTTGTCGCCGTCGACGGTGACGGCGATGTGCACTGTTCCGTCCGGCCAGCGCAGCCGGTCGTCGAACACCGCCGCACCGCCTCCCGCCAGCACCCGGCGCAGGGCGGGTTCGGCGCGGCCGAGTGCCACCTCCACGCCCGTCCCGTCATCGACCACCACCTCGCTGCCGCCGAGGGTGACCGGGTAGGGGCCGGTGCCGTCCCAGCCACCGAAGCCCTCCAGACACCGCGGGTCGTCCGCGGGCGGCCCCCCGGCCGGCGATGAACAGCCTGCTGGCAGGGGTGGTGACAGCGTCATCGACAGGCTCTTGCCAGCGGCGTCGACGGGCGTCTCGACCACGTGCACCGACCGGATGGGCAGGTGCTCGCGCAGCACCCGCTCCGCGCCGGCCAGTTCCCGCGCCACGTCGGCCTGGTCCCGCGAGTCGTCGAAGAGGCTGATCAGTGCCACGCCGTCGCCCAGCATGGGCTGGTAGGCACGGCGGTCGTGATCATCCATGGCGGCGACGAACAGGGAGACGGCGACCGAGGCCGACACCGCCGCCATCACCGCGCCGATCGCCGGGGTGGTGCGGCCACGCTGGCGGGCGGCGTCGCGCAGGGCCAGCCGCCCGGCGACGGGCAGGGTCCCGGCGAGACGGGCGACCAGGCTGACGAGGACGCCACCGACGGCGATCAGGCCGAGCATCGTCAGCGTCGTCCCGGCGAGGATCAGCAGCCCACTGCGGTTCCCGGCGCCGAGGAGCGCCACGGCCGTTCCGGTGCCGACCAGGACGGTCCCGGCGACCGGGACGCAGCGCCGCATCCGGGCCGGACTGCCGTGCCCGTTCAGCGCGGCGAGCACGTCCAGCCGGCTCGCGGAGATCGCCGGGGCGGCCGCGGCGGCGATCGCGGTGAGCGTGCCGACCGCCACGATCGCCAGCAGATCCAGGATTCGGACGTCGGTGCGCACGATGTCGGCCCAACCGTGGTCCACCAGGGTCGGGATGAGTGCCACGCCGAGCCCGGTGCCGACGGCCGCCCCGAGCAGCGACGCGGCCAGGCCGATGACCACACCGCCAGCCAGCACGATGTCGCGCAGGTGCGCGGGTGCCCCGCCACCGGCCGCGATCAGCGCGAGCTGGCGGCGGCTGCGCCGGGAGCCGATCGCGAACGCGGGGCCGGCGAGCAGCGCCACCACCAGCAGCGCCAGGCCCGCGGCGAGCACCGTCGCAGCGACCATGTCGGCCGCGGGGCCGGTCGAGAGGACCTCCGGTCTCTGGGCCTTCGGGGGCGGGTTTGCGAGCACCGCCCGGCTCACCACCACCGCACCTGCGGCGTTGGCGGCACGTACCCGCGACCAGTCGATGGGATGCGGACCGACCACATACAGCATCTGGGTGACATCCGAGGCCACCGGAGCCAGCGTGCGGGGTGGGGCCAGCACCGTCCTCTCCTGTGGCCCGCGGGTTTCCTCGACGACCCCGACGATCGTCAGCGCGGGCCCGGAACCCGGGGCCTCGCCCGCGGCGAGCGCCGCTGCGGTGAGCGTGTCGCCGACCCCGAGGCCGGCGTGGCGTGCGAGTGCCCGGCTGACCGCGGCCTCGCCCACGGTGGTGGGCAGCCGGCCGGACCGGACCGTCGCCAACGCCGCGAGCTCAGGACGGGTCCAGTCGGTCTCCCGCACGTTCGTGCCGACGGACCGGTCGCGGTGCGACCCGTCGCTGATCCGGAACCTCAGGTAGCCACGCAGCTCGGTGACGGCCGTGTTCCCGGCGGGCAGGGCCGCCAGCGCCTGCCGCTGCGAGTCGGCGGGATCTGGCGCGGCGTCGCCCGCGCCGACGGCGTCGACGGCGCCCGGCGGAGGCGTGGGGAGGTCCTCGGTCCGTATGTCGCTGCCATCGGGACTCTGGGTCAACGGACTGTCCGGCCCGAAGAACGAGACCTCGGCCTGCACGGACGGGTCCTTGCCCAGGTGCCGGTAGGCGATCTGGGCCGGGCCGTCCTGGCTGGATCGCGCGATCACGTCGACCGTCGACACGAGCATCACCGGCACCGCGATCATCGCGAGGACGAGTGCGGTGCGCCCGCGGGCACGCAGGGCGTCGCGCCGAGCGAGGCGCAGCGCCGCCCGCCAGGCCCGCAACCGGCCAGCCGTCACCGCCGGCCCCCGTCAAACCCGTCGGACTCGCCGGACTCATGGAACTCATCGAAATCGTTGGAGTCGCCGGTGCCGTCCCGCGCCGGGTTCGGCCCGTCCGGCGCCGGACTCGCCGCCGCGCCGGCCCTCGAACCGTCCGCGGGGACGGGGACCGGGGCGCTCAGCAGGGACTCCGGCGTCTCGGGCGTGCCGGTCGAGTCGACGACCAGGCCGTCCCGCAGGAAGATCACGCGGTCGGCCCAGGCCGCGTGCCGGGCCTCGTGCGTGACGAGCAGCCCCGCGGACCCGGCGTCGCAGCGGGCCCGCAGCACCCGCAGAACCGCCTCGCCGGTGTTCGAGTCCAGCGCACCGGTCGGTTCGTCCGCCAGGACCAGGCCTCGCGGGCCGACCAGCGCGCGGGCGATGGCCACCCGCTGCTGCTGGCCACCGGACATGTCGTCGGGAAACCGGTCGGCGAGGTCGGCGACACCGACCTCGGCCAGGGCCGCCTGCGCCTCCCGCCGGGCCGCCCGAGCGGAGATCCCGTCCAGCTCGCGGGGAAGCATGACGTTCTCGACCGCGGTCAGCGCGGGTATCAGGTTGAGATTCTGAAAGACATAGCCAAGCGATCGCCGCCGCAGCGCGGCCAGGGCCTTCGGCGACTGGCCGCTCAGCGTCGCGCCCGCGATGAGGACCTCACCCGAGGTCGGGGTGTCCAGACCGCCGGCGAGGGCAAGCAGCGTCGACTTGCCCGACCCGGACGGGCCCATCACCGCCACCAGCTCGCCGGCGCACACGGTGAGATCCACCCCGCGCAGCGCCTGCACCCTGGTCGCGCCCCGGCCGTGCTCCCGGTGCACGCCCCTCAGTTCCAGGGCGGGTGCCCGTCCGACCTCCACCTGGACGTCCGGGCTGGTCAGTGCCGTTGTCATCGGGTGTCCTCACGATCGGGTCCGGCGGGAGCGCCGGAACTGCGGCGAATCAGGCGCAGCTCCACATGGTCGAGCCAGCGGATCTCCGCCTCCGCGGTGAAGATCAGGTTTTCCAGGACGAGGAGCCAGGCGAGGTCGGCGCTGTCGTCGGCCCGGTGCCGCAGCCGGGTGTACTCCTGCATCGCCCGGAGCGTCTCCACCCGCTGCCGCTGGAGCAGCGATCGGACGTCCACCTCGGGGAGCGTGACGGCGAGCGCGAGCTTGATGGCGAGCTCGTCGCGGCCCGCCATCCGCCGGCTCACCGGGGTCGACCACCAGCGCTGCGCCTCCGCCGCGCCGGCAGCCGTGAGCCGGTAGACGATCCCCCGGCCGTCGCCGCTGTCGCCTTCGCCCTGCTCCGGGTTCATGACCGCGGTCCTCGCCACTGGAGCGCCGGTGACCGGCTCGTCCGCGGCAACCGCCGCAGCGCTCGGGGCCGCCGTCTGTGTGGGAGACCTTTCCGCCGCCGACGCATCGGTGGCCAGAGCGTCTGTGGCCAGGGCGTCCGAGTCGGTCGGGTCCGCTCGGCTGGGAGCGCGCTCGCCCGCCACGAGGCCGTCCCGCTCGAGGCGGCGCAGGGTCGTGTAGACCTGCCCGATGTTCAGCGGCCAGGTCGATCCCGTCCTGGCCTCGAACTCCGCCCGCAGCTGATAGCCGTACATCGGGCGCTCCGCCAGCAGCGCGAGCAGCCCGTTCCGGACCGACATCCCGGATCTCCCTCCTCTGCATACCGAGTATGCATGGCGGACAATACTCGGTATGCAGTCGAGGGATGCTTCCGTGGGTTCGCGAGCGGGGGCCGCACCCTGGAACGGGCTCGCGGTTCCGCGCGGTGACCGGGAGGCTCGAAGCCTGGCATCACCCCCACCGGAGATCCACGACCTGCGACGCGAGCGAGGCGCACCGTGGCCGCCGAGCGGCTTCGGCCGCCCCGACCGGCCGGGGAAATCTCGCGCCGACTGACGTGATCCCGACAGCCCACCGACGGACACGACATCACCCGAGGCCTTCAGGCCGGCTCGGCAGCGGATCGTCGGCGCCCACATCGGCACCCGCCACCTCGACCTGGACGGCTGCTTCGCCTTCGCACCGCACAGCGTCAGACCTCGGCGCAGCTGGACGACCCCGTCATCCTCACCGGACTCGCCGCGCCGCGGTCAACAAGTCGGCGAACCCGGGCATCGCCAACGTCGCCAACTCCGGGTACGGCGAGGCCTCGACACGCGCCTGCGCCACCAACTCTGCCCCGGGGCCACGTTGCTGCGGCGCGCTCGACATCAGACATCACTTCCGCCTCATTGAACTCGGCGAAATCTATGGCCGAAGCAAAGAATGGCACTCCTCGTGCACGGGCAATGCCCCAAACGAGTGGACGGACAAGGCTGGCGCGGTCAGAACGGGGCGCCAAGACGGTGTGAGGCAGGAAACACCCGCGGCACGGCACTCGGGTTGTTTGCACCACCCATTTGTTGGGGGACCATGCGATCAGGAAGGGCCCGCGTCGCCCTGCTCCAGCTGACGCCGCCCTGGCACAGACTGAGCAGGCAGGGCCGGTGCTCCCCCGCGGCCGCCCGCCGCATTACCCGTGTCGTGTGGTCGCCGCGCGGGCGATCTGGCGGTTCCGCGGTGACCGCAGGCCCCGGCGCCCGCAGGGACCGGAGGAAAACGTGACGGTCGATCACCCCGTCAGGTCGGAAGCAACCATGTCAACGCCGAGGGAAACGCGCCAGACCGACGCCGCGCCGAGCAGGCCGGAAGGTGCGCGTGAATGGGCGGCGGACGACCCGCGCCCGCCCGGGTTGGACTGGCCGCCGGAGGTCGAAAAGGCATCCCGCGATCTTCTCGTCGAGCTTTTCGGGACGGATCCCGCGGTCCGGGTCGAGATGTGGGACGGCTTCGCGTTGGGGCCGCGGACGTCGACGCGGGTACTGATCCGCAACCCGCATGCTCTGCGCCGCGCGTTGTCCCACCCTGGCGAGCTGGGGTTCGCCCGCGCCTTCGTCGCCGGTGACATCGAGATCGATGGCGAAGAGGGCGGCCAGGGCGACATCTTCGAGGCCCTGGCCCTGCGCGGTCAGATGGCGACGATGCGCCCGTCGGCGGCGGTTGCACGGGCGGCGGTCGTGCTGGCCAAACAGTTCGGGGTGCGGCCGCCGGAGCCGCCGCCGGAGGAGGCCCGTCTGCGGGGACGTCTGCACAGCCGCGCCCGGGACGCGGCGGCGATCTCGCACCACTACGACGTCTCGAACGAGTTCTACCGGCTTGTGCTGGGCGAGTCGATGACCTACTCGTGCGCGGTGTGGGATTCCCCGGCCGCGGAGGGTCCGCTGCCGGCGGGGCTCGCCGGGGCGCAGGCGGCGAAGCATGAGCTGGTCTGCCGCAAGCTCGGGCTGCGGCCCGGTGAGCGGCTACTGGATGTCGGCTGCGGCTGGGGCAGCATGGTGCTGCACGCGGCCCGCCATCACGGGGTCCAGGCCGTGGGCATCACGATCTCCGAGGAGCAGGCCGCGCTGGCTCGCCGCCGGGTGGCGGAGGCCGGGCTGGGCGACCGGATCGAGATCCGCCTGCAGGACTACCGGGAGATCACAGACGGCCCGTTTGACGCGATCAGCTCGGTGGGGATGGTCGAGCATGTCGGCCGGGCGAAGCTGCCGACGTACTTCGAGAGCCTGTTTCGCCTGCTGCGCCCGGGCGGGCGGCTGCTCAACCACGGGATCTCGTTCCCCGGTGACCCGGCCGGCGCCGCCCGCCGGCGCCCCCGGATCGGGCCGGTCCCGCTGCCCGAGAACGCCGACTTCCTGCACCGCTATGTCTTCCCGGACGGTGAGCTGCACGAGATCGGCGCGCTGGTCACGCTGATGCAGGGCGGCGGGTTCGAGGTGCGCCACGTCGAGAACCTGCGTGAGCACTACGCGCTGACGCTGCGGGCGTGGGTCACCAACCTGGAGCAGCGCTGGGACGAGGCCGTCGCCATGGTCGGCGCCGGCCGGGCCCGGGTGTGGCGGCTTTACATGGCCGGGTCGGCACTCAGCTTCGAAGGCGGCTTCTCGCAGATCCACCAGGTGCTGGGTGTGCGCCCCGACGGCGGCGACGCACACCAGCCACTGCGTCCGTCCTACTGAACCGGAGCGGCTCTGAGCCCGGGTCAGCCGCGCAGGCGGAAGCTGAGGTCGGCGGCGGGGACGGTGACGTCCATCTGGGCCTTCTGGAGGCGGCCGGAGAGTTCCCAGGTCAGTGACTGCCAGCGGGTCATCTGGTCGAGGACCCACTGGCCGGACTGGCGGGCGCCGTTGCCGGACCGCCCGTTGCCGCCGAACGGCAGGTGTGCCTCCGCGCCGGAGGTCGACGTGTTCACGCTGACCATGCCGGCGCGGATGCCGCGGCGGAAGCGCCGTACCGTCACCGGGTCGCCGGTGAAGATCGACGAGGACAGGCCGTAGCCGGGCAGGTTGGCGAGCTCGATGGCCTCCTCCAGGTTGCGGTAGGTGGTCAGGCCGACGAGGGGCCCGAAGGTCTCCTCGGTGAACAGGTCGTCGTCGGGGCGCACGCCGTCGACCATCACCGGGTGGTAGTACAGGCCGGTCTCGGGGTTGCCGAGGAAGCCCTGGCGCGGGCTGGACGGGCCGATCCGGCCGAGTGCGGTGGAGCCGAACGGCTGGTGGTGGTCGCGGATGTGCGCCAGGTGGTCCTCGAACCCGGCGGCGAACCGGGCGTCGAGCAGCGGTCCGTAGAGCACGTCCCGGGTCGGTTCGCCGATGGACGCGGCGGCCAGCGCGGCGGTCATCCGGCGGCGGAACGCGCCGTGCACCGACTCGTGGGCGATCACCGTGCCAAGTGAGGTGCAGCGCTGGCCGGCGGTGCCGAAGCCGGCGAACAGCGCGGCGGCGACGGCGGCGTCGAGGTCGGCGTCCGGGGCGAGCACCATCGGGTTCTTGCCGCCGAGCTCCAGGCAGGGGGCCTGCAGGTGCCGCCCGCACAGCGCGCCGATGAACCGGCCGACGGACGTCGACCCGGTGAAGCCGACCTTGTCGACGAGGCCGGCGTCCAGGGCGCGTTCGAGGCCGACGGAGGTGGTGGGGCCGTCGGCGAGGACGAGGTTGGCGACTCCGTCGGGCACGCCGGCGGCGGTCATCAGGTCCATCAGCGCCGCGGCGCAGGCGGCGGCGTACTCGGCGGGCTTCCAGACGACGGAGTTGCCGGTGAGCAGCGCCGGGACCAGGTACCAGGACGGGACCGCCACCGGGAAGTTGCCGGCGGTGATCACCATGGCGACGCCGAGCGGCTCCCGGTAGGTGAACAGCTCCCGGTCGGGCATCTCGGAGTCCACCGTCTGGCCGTGCGGGCGGCGGCCCTCGGCGCGGAACAGGGTGCAGGTGTCGACGATCTCGCGGACCTCGCCGCGCGCCTCGGCGAGCGGTTTGCCGACCTCCCGGGTGACCAGGCGCGCCAGCGCTTCGGCGTTCTCCTCGACGAGCCGTCCGAAGGCGCCGATGACCTCCCCGCGCACGGGTGCCGGGACCTGCGCCCATTCCCGCTGGGCGGCCCGGGCGGCCGCGGCGGCGGCGACGATGGACTCCGCGCCGTCGAGGACGACCTCGGCGACGACCTCGTCGAGGCGGGCCGGGTTCGTCGAGGTGATCACCCGGGTGCCTTCCGGCGCGATACCGGACGGGCCGGCCGTGGCGTACAGGTCGTGCTGACGTCCACCGATCACCGCGGCCACCCGGCGGGGATGAACGAGAGTCATCGCTGTCCCTTCTGCTGCGTTGACGACGAGGGTGCTGACGAGTCCTGCGCTGCCGGCGAAGGAGCCGGCAAAGGCGCCCGCGAGTCGGGCCCCGGGCTCGGCGCGCCGGTCTCGACAGGTCTGATCCGGGCGCGCCCGAGCGAGGTGGCGACCCGGTCGAGGGCCGCCACGCCGCGCTCGAGCTCGTCGGCGCCGATGGTGAGGGCGGGCCGGAACCGCAGGGCCTGCTCGCCGGCGGGCAGCAGCAGCACCCGCTCGTCCTCGCGCAGCCGGCGGACGGCCTCGTCCCGCAGCGTGCTGTCCGCGACGTCGACGGCGCACAGCAGCCCACGGCCGCGTGCGTTGCGCAGCAGCCGGGGGTGGCGTTCGGCGACGTCCGTGAGCGCGGCGAGCAGGTCGGCGCCGAGTGTGGCCGCGCGGTCGAACAGCCGCTCGGACTCCATGATCTCCAGCATCCGCCGGGACCGGACCATGTCGACGAGCCCGCCGCCCCAGGTGGAGCTGATCCGTCCCGGTACCCGGAAGACGTTGTCAGGGACCTCGTCGACCCGCCGCCCGGCCATCAGCCCGCCGAGCTGCACCTTCTTGCCGAAGACGACGATGTCGGGGCGCAGCCCGAGCTGGGTGTGCGCCCACGCGGAACCGGTGGCGCCGACGCCGGTCTGCACCTCGTCGACGATGAACAGCGCGTCGTGGCGTTCGCACAGCGCCGCCATCGCGCGCAGGAACTCGCCGCGCAGATGGTTGTCGCCGCCCTCCCCCTGGATGGGTTCGGCGAGGAAGCAGGCGATGTCGTGCGGGTGGCGGGCGAACGCGTCCTCGGCCTGGGCGAGGGCACGCCGCTCGGCGGCGACGACCGCGTCGAGCGCCGCTCCGACGCAGGGGAAGGTCATCGCGGGGCAGTCGATGCGCGGCCAGTCGAAGATCGGGAAGCGCGCCGTCTTGACCGGGTCGGTGTTGGTGACCGACAGCGTGTAGCCGCCGCGGCCGTGGAACGCCGAGCGCAGGTGCAGCACCCGCCGCCCGAGCTCGGCGGGCCGTCCATGTGCCTCGTTGTGGCGGCTCTTCCAGTCGAAGGCGCATTTCAGCGCGTTCTCGACCGCGGCCGAGCCGCCTTCGACGAAGAACAGGTGGGGCAGCTGCGGGTCGCCGAGCACCCGGGTGAAGGTCTCGACGAACTCCGCGTACGCGACGGAGGCCATGTCCGGGTTCGCCGGCTTGTTGACCGCGACGCGGGCGAGCTCGGCGAGGAAGTCCGGATCGCGCATGAGCGCCGGTGGGCTGACCCCGAGCGGCGCGGACGCGAAGAAGCTGTAGAGGTCCAGGTAGCTCGTCCCGGTGCGGGCGTCGACGACCGTGCTGCCGGAGCTGGCCTCCAGATCGCAGACGACGTCGTATCCGTCGACGAGGACATGCCGGGACAGGACCGGGATCACGTCGGTGGGCCCGAGTTGGCCCCGGGTGCCTGTCGAGGTACCGATCTGGATGTGCCCAACCGCCACGGTCCGCCTCCTCACCTGCCGATCGACTACTGCACTCCTGCCCCGCTCGCGTGCGCTCACATGCCGCGCTCGCTGGCAGCTTCCTGCAGCGTCCCGGTTACCGGGCGGAACCGCGATCCGATCAACCTCCGGTGCCGCGCGGACGGCGTTGCGCGGCCCGCGCTGCCTGTCGGCCACCGCGGGTGAGAACATCGACATCTGGGACCAAACGGCACGAGACAGGAGACGAGGCCCAGGACGCGGTGCTGACCCCCCTGACCACGGACGATCCGCAACAGATCGGGCCCTACCAGCTCACCAACCGCATCGGCGCGGGTGGAATGGGCGTCGTCTATCTCGGCTTCACCGACGACGGCCGGGCCGCCGCGGTCAAGGTTCCGGCCACGGCCCTCGTGGGCGACCCGAGTTTCCGCTCCCGCTTCCGCCAGGAGGTCGCGGCCGCGAGCCGGGTCCGCGGCCGGACGGTCGCCGCCGTCCTCGACTCCGACGCGACCGGGCCACGCCCGTGGCTGGCGACCGAGTACGTGGAGGGGCGCAGCCTCTCCGAGGCGGTGCTGGCGCGCGGCCCGTTCGACGAGCGCCTCGTGTCCGCGGTCGCCGTCGGGCTGGCCGACGCGCTGGTGTCCATCCACGCGGCCGGTGTCGTCCACCGTGACCTGAAGCCGGCGAACATCCTGCTCGCCTGGGACGGTCCGCGCGTCATCGACTTCGGCGTCGCCCGGGACGACGCCACCACCTCGCTCACCCGGACCGGCAGCCTCGTCGGCACGATGGCCTGGATGGCACCCGAGCAGCTGCGCGGCGAACGCGCCGGCCCGGCGGCGGACATCTTCGCCTGGGGCGCCTGCGTGGCGTTCGCGGCGGCGGGGCGGCCGGCCTTCCGCGGCGAGCAGCCGCAGGCTGTGGCACTCGCGATTCTCAACGGCGCACCGGACCTGGAGAACCTGCCGCCGCTGGTGGCACCGCAGGTTCACGCCGCGTTACGCAAGAACCCGCAGGCTCGTCCGGGCGCCGCGGAGATCCTGGCGAACCTGCTGGGCCGGCCGGCGGACGCCCCGACCGACCCCGCCGAGACCGGCCGGCTGATGCGGAGCTGGTGGAGTCCGCCGCCCGGCACCGAGCAGGCCCCGCATCCACCCCCACCCCGACCTCGGCCCACGCACACGCCCATGCCGGCGCCTGGGCCTGGGCCCGCACGGGCGCCGCGTCCGCAGGTGCCCCCATCGATGCGGGCACCCGAGCATCCGCGGGAGGGACAGCACCCGCACCCGCGCGGCGGGCAGCCGGCGCACCCGGGGAACAGACAGCCCCCTCATCCTCGCGGCGGGCCGCCGCCGCGCCCGCGGGACGGGCAGCCCGCGCCCCGGGCGCGGCGCCGGGCGCTGCCCGTCGCCGCGCTCCTCGCGCTGGGGCTGCTGCTGGCCGCTGGCGGCGCGGTCGCCGGCGCGCTGGCGATGTCACACCGGAATCAGGGCACCGCCGGCACGGCCGGTACCGTGACGCCCACCCCCGGCTCCCCGGGCATCACCTCCGCGACGGCGAGCCCGGCGGGCTCCGCGACCGGGCCGTCGGCCTCGACGACCACCAGCCAGCCCCCGCGGATCATGACCGCCACCGAGGCGGCCAGCGTCGTCCGGAGGGAGGGCTACACCCCCGACATGGCCTCCTACGACCCGCAACGGACGCTGAACCTCGTGCGCGCTACCCGGGGAGACCGCGGCCGGCACGAGGAGACCGCGTTCGTCTTCGCCGACGGGAAGTACCTGGGCACCGACACACGGGATCCGAGCACGAGCATCAGCGTGGAGCCGCTGTCATCCGTCGAGGCCGAGGTGACGTACCGGACCTACCCCGCGGGCGGTTCGACGCCTACCGGTTCGGCAGTCGTGCGGTTCCGCTGGGACGGAACCAAGCTGCGCACCGACGGCCAGTTCCCGCCCGCGGACCCGGCGCTACCGGATCATCGTTGACCCATCCCGCGCCCCAGACGAGCGCAACACAGGAAAAAGTCACCTTTAGGCCAAAAAAATGTGACCAGCACAACGAAGTCACCCGGACGGGCCTACCGCTATTCGGGTACCGATGTTGGGATGGTGATACATCGGGCCGAGGCGCACGGAATCGCAACGGTCTCCACAACGCGGGTACTCGTTCGAGGGTGCCCGGGGCAGTAGCCGGTAGTCAGTAGTGAGTAGCCAGTTCAGCAGTGAGTAGCCAGTAGCGAGTGCCAGGACAGACATTCCAGCCCACCCGGGCCGGTCGCGAGGGGGAACGGTGCTGACACCGCTGGTGGCGGGGGACCCTCGGCGCATCGGCCCGTTCGAGATCCACAACAGGATCGGCGCCGGCGGCATGGGCTCGGTCTACCTCGGCTTCACCGCCGAGGGCCGGGCCGCCGCGGTGAAGGTGCCCGCCGAGGGCCTGGCCGGGGACCCGGAGTTCCGCGCCCGGTTCCGCCGCGAGGTGGAGGCCGCCCGCCGGGTACGCGGCCGTGCCGTCGCCGCCGTCGTCGACGCCGACCCGGACGCGAGCTCGCCCTGGATGGCCGTCGAATACGTCGAGGGCACCAGCCTGGCCGACGCGGTCATCCGGCACGGCCCACTGGAGCGGCGGCTCCTGCACGGCTTCGGGGTGGGCCTCGCCGACGCGCTCGTCGCCATCCACGCGGTCGGAGTCGTCCACCGCGATCTCAAGCCGACCAACATCCTGCTCGCCTGGGACGGACCGAAGGTGATCGACTTCGGGATCGCCCGGGCCAGCGGCACACCGACCCACACGCACACCGGCATCCTCGTCGGCACACCGTCATGGATGGCCCCCGAGCAGCTGCGCGGCGAGCGCGCCACCCCGGCGGCCGACGTGTTCGCCTGGGGAGCCTGCGTCACCTACGCGGCGACCGGCCATCCCCCGTTCGGCACCGGTGACCCGGCGGACGTGCTGACCGTGCTGCACCGCGACGAACAGCCCGACCTCGCCGGGGTCCCGGCGAACCTGATGGGCGCGGTGCGGGCGACCCTGTCGCGCCGGCCGGAGGACCGGCCGACCGCGGTGGAGCTGGTCCGCAGCCTCGTCTCCGACGTCGCGGGCGACGGCGTCCCGGATCCGTCGCGGGTCGCCGCGATCGCGCAGACCTCCTGGCAGTGGGATCCACACGCGCCGGCCGCGCCGGCTCCGCGGCCGCCGGACGCTCCAGGCGCGCTCGGCGGCGGCGGCCAGGCCGGAGGCGCTGCCGGGGCTGGCGGCGCCAGCGGCGTTGCCGGGGCCGGGGCCGGGGGTGCTGCCGGGGGCGGCCACGCCGGCGGATCCGGTCGTCCCGGCGCCGCACGGACACCCGCGGTCGGGGCGGCCGCGGCGGCCGGCCGAGCGGGGTCACGCGCCATCGACCGGCCCACCCAGCCGCTGACCGCCCGGCCCGACCTCCCGTTCTGGGAGGAGCCGCCCGGCGGGGACTCCTCACTCGGCACCATCCCGGTGCCGAGGCTGACCGGCCTGATCGACCCGCGAAACGAGGTCACCGACCCGTCGATCCGGCCACGCGCCGGCGCCACCGCGCCGGCCCACGCCGCCACCGGCACCGGAACCGGCACGACAGCCGGAACCGGAACCGGCACGGCAGCCGGTGCGAAGCCGGCCACAGCGGGAACCAGATCTGCCGGCAAACCGGCCGCCGCAAGCTCGGCGGCCGCGGCAGCCAAGCCTGCCAAGACGGCGGGCGGGGCTCGGCCCACGGTGCCGACGAGCGGGGTTCCCACCGCCGGCACCGCCAAGTCCGCCACCGCCGACCCGCATGACCCGGGAACCCCGTCACGGGCCTCCCAGCCGGTTGTCGCCGGTGCGGGCGGAGACGGGCAGCTGTGGGCCGGCTGGCCGCCGGCGGCACGGCTGTGGCTGGCGAAACTGACCACCACCCGGCGACGGGACCGGGCCGCCATGGTCGCCGCCGTCGTCGCGATCGGAATCGTCGTCGGAGCCGTCGTCGCGCTGACCGCCATGGACAGCCAGCGCGCCGAGGGCAGCCCGGGTTCACCCACCCCGGAGCCGTCCTCGTCGCTGGGCGTCACGACAAGCCCCGTGTTCACGCCGGCGTCCCAGCCTGCCGCGGTCGTCACGCTCGCCGCCGCGCACACGAGCCGTCCCAATGGCTGGCCGGACGAGCTTGCCATGGCCGACGAGCCGGGCGCGGGCCCCGGCCACGCTGCCGGTCAGCCCGACGACCCGCGCACCCAGCCGGCGCCGCAGGCCACCCCGACCGGCAGCGTCTCCCCCACCCCCGACGCCCCGGCGCCGACGAGCACGAGCGGCTCACCGAAGCCGACCTCGACCCCGTGCCCCTCGAACGGGCGGGTGGACGAGCTCGCCACCAACGCCACCATCAGCCCCTGCTGACCGCCGGTGGCGAGGCCGGCGTCGGCGTCGTGGCCGGCGCGGCGGAGGCGCCGAAACCCGCCACGCCGGACGCTGACGCGCGAGGGTACGCCGACGGGCTCGCGGTGTTCTCAGCCCCCGGCGCGGCGGAGCCGGAACCTGCGGCGGACGGGGTGAGGCTCGGGTCCGGCGACAGCGTCGGCGTCGGATCGGCGCTGGCCTGGTCGCCGGGCGAGCCGGACGCTGTGGGCGCCGCCGGCGTGCGCGGCCGCGCTGTCGGTGTCGGCGTCGCGGTCGGACTCGAAGAGGCGAGCTGTTGCTGCTCTCGCCGGAGCTCGGTCCTGGCCTGCTCGACCGCCGCGTCGTAGGAGCGCGACGCCGGCAACGACTGCGGCCGCACGAACACGTAGAGGACGAACACGCCGACCAGCGCGGCGGTCAGCAGCGCCGTCGAGCGGCGCATCGGCAGACCCGTCGGGAGTCGCATGGTCGGGCGTCTCATGAGGCGGTCGGCGGGGCAGTGTCGAGGACGGCGGGAATGTGGATGCCGGCCCGCAGCAGCGCGCCGCTGATCCTCGCCCGCAGCGCCCGGCCGACCTCGAACTGCTTGCCCGGCAGGGTGCGCGCGACGATCTGAACCTTGAACTGGTCGAGGTCGAGGCTTTCGACGCCCATCACGGTCGGCTCGTCCAGCAGCAGGCCGTGCAGCGTCTCGTCGGCGTACGCGTCGACACCGACCTCGGTCAGCACGTCGGTGACCGTCGCGACGTCCACGTTGGACGGGATCGGGACGTTGATGACCGCCCTGGCCCAGTCCCGGGAGAGGTTGACGACCTGGACGATCTGCCCGTTCGGCGTGATCACGACCTCCCCGTTCGGTGTCCGGACCCGGGTGATCCGCAGCGTGACCTCCTCCACCGTCCCGGTGATCGCGGTCGGCGAGCCCTGCACGACCAGGCGGACGAGGTCACCGAAGCCGTACTGTCGTTCGGCGACCATGAAGAAGCCGGCGAGGACGTCCTGCACGATCCGCTGGGCACCGAAGCCGAGCGCCACACCGAGCACCGTCGCCGGCGCGACGATCCCGGTCAGCGGCACGCCGAGCCGCCGCAGCACCAGCATGACCGCGACGCAGTAGACGAGCACCAACGTCACCCACGTCAGGACCTGCACGACGGCGTGCCGGTGCTTGGTCGTCTCGGAGCGGACCGCCCCGTCGGTCACCAGGGCCCGCGCGTCGATGCGACGTTCGACCCGGGCACCCGCCCAGTTCGCGAACCGGGTCAGCAGGACCGCCCCGATCACGATCATGACGATCTCGAGGCCCTGACCGCGAGCCCACTCCGAGATGTCCGTCAAAGGCGCGGCGGCCAGGCGTTCCGTCTGATCCGCCTGAATTGTCCGCACACGTTCGAACCTACCCGCGCGCCGCGGTTCAGCCCCGCCATCAGTGCCAGGCCGCCGCGCCCCGTCCCCCTGCCACGGGACTCGCACGAGGAGGCCCCGAGGTGATCAGGCGGTCGGCTGCGGGACGATGCGCCGGCACTGCGCTGCGCCGCCCGCACGGAACGGACCGCCCGCTCCAGGCCTCCCCCTCCAGTTCGGCGAGCGCGGACGTCTCAAGATCGAAAATGCGCGAGGCCGGTCGTCAACGTCGTTGACTATCTTGTGCAGGGGGTCTTCCGCGGGAAGGTACGACCGAGATCACCGCCGATGGTGGAGCCCTGGACACCCGACCGAGGCAGTGGCCTGGGATCTTGCGGTCCTGCTCGACGGCGGTAGTGGCGGTTCGTGGTCGCCGCCCGAAGATCTGAGGATTCCGGCCGTTCCAGCAACCAAGATCCTCACTCCTTGCCAAGCAGTAAACACAGCCCGAATCCGCGGCGCGGAAGATAGGAGGATTCCGGTCGTTCCAACGACCGGAATCCTCCTATCTTGTCCGGCAGCAGCGCGGCAGCGGCAGGGGCAGGGGCAGTCCGAAGCTCCGGATCCTGCGACAGGCTCCTCGGAACCGGAACCGCGGGCGCTACGACGACCAGGCCGGGCGGGCGGCTTCGCCGGCCTCCCGCCGCGCCGCATCGGGGCGGCGCCGCTGGATGGGCCGTTCGAGAAGGTAGTACGACGCCGAGGCCAGGCCCAGCGAGATCAGGCCGACCGCCAGGATCGCCGGCCCCCGGCCGACCGCGATGGTCAGATCGCGGCCCCAGTGGGCGACCACGGGGAAATGCCACAGGTAGAACCCATAGGAGATCCGCCCGAGCCAGGCGAGGGGCCGCACCGCGAGCACCCGGAACAGCCAGCCGGTCGTCGCCCCCACCTCCAGCGCGAGGATGACGACTCCGGCGAGCAGGGCGATCACGGTGTACCCGCCGCGGGCGAGCGCCGTCGGCCGCGGGCCCCAGCCGTTCGGCGCCGCCACCATCGCGACCGCGAGCAGCACGAACGCGACCGCCCCCACCACCGGCAGCACCGCCACCGGACGCACCGGCACCCGACGGGCCAACCCCGGCCAGGACACCGGCCACGCGAAGGTCGGACGCACCCGTACCGGGCGCGCCATCTCGAGACACACCGTTCCGGGCGGCACCGTTCCGGGCGGCACCGTTCCGGGCCGCACCGCTTCCGGAACCACGGGCACGGCGGCTTCCTCGGGACGTCGTTGACGGCCAGGCAGCACCGTCCCGCGATCCCCGGCTTCCCCGGGTTCCCCGGCATCACCGGCCTCCCCGGCATCGCGCTGGCGGGCGCGCAGCCAGGCGGCGAGGGCGCAGCCGACCAACAGGGCGTCGGCCCGGGTGTCCAGGCCGAAGTAGGTCCGCGTCGCCGACGCGCCGGAGGCGTTCAGCGCGTCGCGCCACAGCATGACCACGACCACGCCGCCCAGCAGGACCACGGGAAGCCGGCGGTCGATCCACGGCCGGCGGCACAACACGAGCAGCAGCAACGGCCAGAGCAGGTAGAACTGCTCCTCCAGCGACAGCGACCAGGTGTGCCCGAGCCAGCCGGCCCCGGTGTTCTGCTGCACCACCTGGAAGTAGTTGTTCACATACAGCATGGCGGCGGCCAGGGTGTGCAGGAACTCGTCCCGCTCGCCGGCCGTGCCGACGCCGAGCACCACGACCGCGGTGAAGCCGACGAGGACCAGCATCCAGAACGCGGGCAGCAGCCGGTAGGCGCGCCGCAGGTAGAACCTCGGCAGGCAAACCCGGCCGGTCCGATCCCGCTCGGCCAGCAGCTGGCGGGTGATCAGGAACCCGCTGAGCACGAAGAACACGTCAACGCCCAGGTAGCCGCCGGGCAACGCGTCCATGTGGAACACGAGCACACACAGCATCGCGAGCGCCCGCACACCATCCAGCGCAGGGTTGTACCCGGTACGCCGGGTCGGAGCGCCCGCACGCCGGGCCGCCGCGTCGGGCCGGACGGGCCGCTCCCCAGGTCCGTCCACGTCGGTCGGATCGGTGAGACCGGGCGGGCGGGACGGACTGGGCAGGTGAGGCGCCCCGGAACCGGCCGGGCCTGGCAGGCTGGGCAGGCGGCTACTACCGGCCCGATCGGCCGGCACGACCACCGGTCTCGGCCTGCCGGGTGCCCTCGGTGGCGCCGGGCCGGCCAGCGCRACGCCCCTCGAGCGATCCGCCGACGCCGGAYGACGGCTTGCCGTCTGGTCCAGACGACGCGATCGGTGTTCCAGGTCGTTCGCGTGCTTCGCCATCCGCACTCCTCCGAGAGCAGCCGAGCCGTCCGTCGCCCCTGCCTTCCGTCCCCTTCTATCGGGCCAACCTTGGCGCCAGCTGTCAGGGAAGCCTGGCAGAAGTGATCACGAAGCCTTCGGCGGCAAAGCCGCGACGAGGCCCACTACGAGCGACAGGTTGCTACCCAACGCATCGATCAACACTCTCCGAAGAGGAAGCTGCGTCCCCAGACACGTCACGATCACTGCGACAGCTACATCAGGAGATCAAGGAATCGCATCCTGTGAGCTGCGGCAGTACTCGACTGATGATCGAATATCCAGGACGTGGACGCGGTTCTCGAGCGGGCCCGGCGAGATTGCCGGCACCGGCTCGGACAATCCGGCCGGTCAGCCGTCCGACGGGCCCGCACCAAACGCGACGCGCAGGCCCGCGACGCAGGCGGCGGGCCTCGTCGCCGGGACCACCACACAGCCTCGGGTGGTCAGCGGCGGGTCCACCGGGAGCACCGCGACCCGGGTCACCTCCGACGTCGGCACCGTGTCCGCGTGGAGCAGCGCCCAGCCCGGGGAGCCGTTCGCCAGCTCCAGCAGGACGTCCGCCGTGCTGCCGGTCGGCCGGCCGAGCCGGGGCTCGAAACCCGCGTCGCGGCAGGCGTCGAGGACGAAGGCACGCAGCAGCGGGTCGCCTTCCCGCGACGGCAGCCGCAGCGGGAGCGCGGCGAGATCACGCAGCCGCACGGCGGACCGCCCCGCGGCCGGGTGCCCGGCCGGCAGCGCCGCCACCAGCGGTTCGGGCCACAGGTCGATCACCTGGAATCCGTCGCCGGGTGGGGCGAGCCGCAGCAGGGTCATGTCCAGCTCACCCCGGGCCACCGCCGCCGGCTGGTCGACAACCGGCATGCCGACCAGCTCAAGCTCGACGTCGAAGTGGGAGTGCGCCTGCCGCAGTCGTTCCAGGCCGCGGTCGAGCCGCGGGCCGAGCCCGGGGTTGGCCCCCACCCGCAGGACGCTCATCGGTGCGGACGTGAGGTCGCTGGCGACGGCTGTCACCCGGTCGGCCGCGGCGAGCGCGGCACGCGCCTCGACGAGCAGGCGATCACCTTCGGGTGTGAGCCGGACACGCCGTGACGAACGCTCGAACAGGCGCAGGCCCAGTTCCCGTTCCAGTCGGCTCACCTGCTGGCTCACCGCCGGCTGGGCTATGTGCAGGCGGTCGGCGGCCCGCCCGAAATGCAGCTCCTCGGCGACCGTGACGAAGTATCGAAGCTGCCTGAGTTCCACGTCCGCCTGCCCCTCCCCCGACCACCCGGCCACCCGGCCACCAGTGCCGATGCCGATGCCGATGCCGGCATCTCACCCATCGATCATCTTTCCTTATCGCTGCGCGTGGATGCCGGCCCTTGGTCCACGGTGATCCGCCCCGTTGACTGGACGAACCCGGCCGGACGGACCCGTCCGGCGCGCGGGCGGAACACGGAGAAGGCGGACTACATGCGGATTGGGCTGTGGCTCGACGACGACCAGCTGTCGGTCGGCGAGATCACGCAACGGGCACACGAGGCGAGCAAGGCCGGGTTCAGCTCGGTCTGGCTGAGCGAGCGCGGCGGCTGGGACCCGCTGACCCTGCTCACCGCCATCGGGCCCCTGCCGGCCGGCACCCCGGTCGGGACGTCCATCGTGCGGACGTACCCTCGGCACCCGCTGGCGCTGGCAGCCCAGGCTCTGACCGCGCAGGCCGCCACCGGAAACGGGCTCCTCCTCGGCCTCGGCCCGGGCCCGCAGCCCATCCTCGAAGGTCAGTACGGCTACGGCACCRCGAAGCCGGTCGAGAACCTGCGCGAGTACCTGTCGATCCTGTTCCCGCTGCTGCGCGGGGAGCAGGTGGCCCACGACGGCCCGGCCTGGCACGCGGCCGGCGCGCTCACCGTGGCGGCCGACCCGGCCCTCCCGGCGCCGCCGGTCTACCTCTCCGCGCTCGGCCCCCGGATGCTGGCGCTCACCGGGGAGGTCGCCGACGGAACACTGACGACCTGGACCGGTCCGCGTTCCATCACCGACTACGTGCTCCCGGCCCTGACCCGCGCCGCCGAGGCGGCCGGCCGCGAACGCGTACCGGCCGTGATCGCAGGCGTGTGCGTCGGCCTGACGAACGATGTGGACGGCCTGCGCGGCTGGGTTCACGACCAGTTCGGCGCAGCGATCGGCCTGCCCAGCTACCGGGCCGCGTTCGAGCGCGAGGGCGTCGCCGGCCCGGCCGACACGGTGCTCGCCGGCGACGAGACGACCCTGGAACGCGAGATCGACCGGTTCGCCGCGGCAGGAACCACCGAACTGCAGATCATCCCCTGTGGCACACCGGCGGAGAAGGAACGCACGGTCACCTTCGCCGCCGAACTGGCCACCCGGTTCGGCAACGATCGCACCTGACCTCCAGCCTTCGGAGCAGCGATACGTGACCATCCGACTCCGAGTAGTCTTGCCATCGGCCGGCCGCTGGGCGCCAGGTCACGGTCCGGGAGGTCGTCATGCAACGTCTCGACATGGCCAGCGTCGTCCCCGAGGCCTACAAGGCCGTGATGCACCTGGAGAAGCACGTCCGGTCGAACGTCGACGGCACCGTCCTCGAGCTGGTGAAGCTGCGGGCGTCGATCCTGAACGGCTGGGCGTACTCCTGATCACAGCCAGAGTACGGCATCATGAGCAGGCATGTCAGCCGATGCCCCCCTCGACACGCCGCATCCTCACCCGAGAGACCACACAGAGCCCGCCTATGGTTACGAGCGGTTGTCACGGGATCGCGAAGGTAAGAAGCGGCGTGTCGAGGAGCAGCGGGCGGACATCGACGAGCACGGGCCCCGACTCGGGTACGAGGTCGCCTGCCACTACGTCGACAACTCCGTGTCAGCAAGCAAGTACGACATCGACCGACCTGGATTCGAAGCGCTGTGTGAGGCATTGAGGACAACCGGTGTCCGGAACGTCCTGGTAACCGAGGTCACCCGGATCTCTCGCCAGGACGAAAGCGGCGGCGCGTTCATGGGCATCATGACCCGCGCCAAGGGAAAGGTCATCAAGATCCCAGACGGGATCGTGTACGACTTCGGCACTCCGCACGGACGCGACCAGTTCCGCCAAGCCCTCCACGATGCGATCCGCGAGTCCGACAAAATTTCCGAGCGGGTAATAAAGTCCCAGAAACGGCTTCGCGAGAAAAAGCGGTGGACCGGTGGCCCCGCGCCGTACGGATTCAAGAAGGACGTTTACCCCGAACTGGTTGATGGACGTTACGAGACTCGAATTCGCTGGGCTGTCGAGGAATCCGAGGCCGAGCACATACGCGAAATGTGCGCCGGGATCCTCCGGGGTGAATCCTTGACTACGATCGCCCACCGACTCAACCAGAAGGGCGCGAAACCTCGCCGAAGCAAATTCTGGATGGACAGCAGCGTAAGGGTAATTACCGGGAATCCACGCATCTGCGGACTTTACGCACTCCAGGTTGACGGGGTCTGGGAAGTGCCCGATCTCCAGCCCGAGGAACAGCAATTCCCGCCGATCGTCGACTACGCGACCTGGAACGCGGTCCGGGTGAATCTTGAGGGCCGCAGGCAGACCCCCGGAAGGACCACGGCGCACGACGCCATTACTGAGACCGCAGGACTGTTCCGTTGTGGCGCCTGCCAACAGACGCTATTCCGTCATGCTGCGAACACTGACGGAATCACTTCTTTCATTCGTCACCCTAGCCGAGGGAGGTCTCGCCCGTGCCCGGCGGACCATAAGCTGAGCGTGTCGTATGACGAGACGTGGGACTACGTCGCGGGACTAATTGACACATACATTCTCTTCGCTCCACTTGAGCAGCGCACGGCAGAAGTTCGCGATTTTGACGCCGAACTCGCCAAAGTTGAAAAAGATCTCAAGGATCTGAATTCCGAACTCGACGCGGGAGGAATTACCCTCCGGCTCGCCGGAATTCGAGAAAAGACACTCCTGGAAAAGGAGCGTGAAATTAAGTTCGCCCGCGATCGGGTGCGCGCAGGCGACAAGCCAGTATTCAAACCGGGGATTGTGGCCACCTGGAGAGATCTCCCCCTCTCAGAGTTGCGAGAACTAATCTTCGGAGTATTTACACACATAGACATAACGCCAGGAATTCAGGCGCGCGATCCATGGGACAGGGACCGGTTCACCCCACACTTCACCGGAAAGCTGAGCCCCGAACTGAATGACCTCCTAGTCAGCAGGGCGCCGGGGTGGGACGAACTCGTGAAATCGCTAGTGGAGATGTGCCAAAAGCCGAATGTCTCGCAGGAGGACATCATCTGTAGCATCCGCGACGGAGGAATACATTACGAGTTCCCGCCCAGCATACGGAAACTTATGGRGGCCCGCTCCTACGACAGGGACGGCAACGAGCTGGAGCTGACAGGCCTTGAAATCAGCTTCAACCCCACGGAAACCATTCGGTGGAGCACGTCTCCCGGCAAGTAGCCGAGGACAGTGCCATCATCCATGCGCGCGACTCCCCCGACGCGCGCATGGGATGCCGGCCCGGAAACGAGAAACGGCTCAGAGCCTCTCAGAGCTACGGAAACCGCACCGCCCGCCCCTGACTAGCCCCGGACACTCTTCGTCGGTCTGCGGCGTTTCTGGACACCGGCGTGAGCCTCTCCGGGAGCCGAGGACAACCGCGGGTGTCGGATGAAGCCGCGGTGAGCTGGTGGAGGGCCACGAGACCGACCACGAGCACCACCAGGCGCCGGCGGTAGCCGGCAGAGCCTGAGCAGAGCAACCCACACCGATCGGTACCCCGCATGTGGATGCTCGGTTTCCGTGGTCTTCTCCCCCACGCGGCGACTGCCGCGCCAGGATTCCTATAGGAATCCTGATAGATCTTCTTAAAACCCTTAGAACCTTAGAATCTTAAGAGCCCTTATTAGTGGGACATCGGCGAGACATCCGGCGGGACATCGACAGGACATCCAGCGGGACATTTCGACCCGTCCCATAGTGGGACATTCGCGGGACATCACGGACGGCGTGACGAGCCAAAATGTCCCGCCGATGTCCCACTATGCACCGAGGTTCGGAAACGGAAAATGAAAACGGCCCCCGCTCCTTTCCTGGAGGACGAGAGCCATTTTCTACCAGCCTCGGAAACTACCCAGAGATATTGTCGGGCTACCGACCGTTTTCTCGCCTCTTGACGAGAGCCTTTTCCACATTTTTCATGATCTCTCCGTGGTTCTCCATGAAGGCATCCCAGACGTCACCAGAGTGCATCTGCGAGTAGTCGCCGAATCGAATGATCGACAGAAGCATCTCTTCCGGCGTGAACTCTTCGAGCCCCCGACCGAAGGCGTGCTCCGCGCGTGCGACGTCAACCCCGGGGGTGCCTGTGGTTGCACCGACCCGCAAATTGATCTCCTTCGCCAGGAGTGCCGGCAGTTCGTCACGCGGGATGTCAGGAAGATCCGCAGGCCCGATACCCGGGTAGAAATGGCGGTATTTTGGGTGCGACCTCGGAAGCGGGACCTCGTTAAAGTGAGTCACGAAAAGGTCCGTCGGTCGACTCGAAACGGCCCTGAATCCGCCCTCGTCGTCCAAAAGGGCGTAACGGTCCAGATCGATGATGTATCGATTGGTTCGGTTGCCATCCTTCAGGCGCGGTGACGGAGCCCGCCCGCCGACGTCCCTCCTCTTGACGACCTCGTGAGCCGTGACGACGTCGAAGATTCCCAGCTCGCGATACTTCGTGGTGTAGCGGGAAATCGTTTTCGCATCGACCGGCTTTCCGGCCTTGTCCCTCACCTTCGAGGCGAGGGTCTCCCTACGGGCGAAACAGGCACCCGTTTCGTATCCGACGTGAAACACGAGCCGCTTAAAGACACGCCCCCCGGTGGGGTGCATGTAGTGAGCCCAGTACTTCCCGTATTCGTTCCTCATCCTTTTGAACTGGTCTTCGTCGAGGTGTGACCACGGCAGCTCCGTCGACGGTCCACCGCCCATGCTAAGATTCATGTGCAATCAGTTGTTCTCTCTCGCGTTCGCGTTCGTTGAGGACCTCCGCTAAGCTGTCCAGGCCGGCGGAGGTCCTCTTTCATTGTCCTCCGGGTGCGGGCGCACCCCCACGTGATCAAACGCACGGAAAATGTGTCCTTGCTCGGGAACAAAACCGTGTCGTAGCCGTCCGGAGTTGATCGACTCCAGACTCTCCGTGTACTGCACAGAGCCCATCGGCCGTCAATCCCACTTTCGGTGGTCCTGCACTTCGGCCGGCATCTGAAGATCACAGCAGATCGTGATGATCTCATCCACGGGCATACCGAGTTCCTCGGACTTCCCTTGGACCCAATCCACCACGCCCCGGGGCAGGCTGACAGTCAGCTCCTGGCGGTCGTCCGTGCCGTCTTCATCCTCTTCGAGCGGCTCGAAATCCTCCGTGACCTCGTAGCCCGCGAACGGTTCTCGCGTGGGCCTGGTGGTCACCCTTGTCCCGGGGTATCGCGGGAGCGAATCGTCTTGCCTGTGAATCCCGCCCGGGAGGTCTTTCCCGAACTCCTGGGCTACATTCTCTCGCCTACCCCACATCATGACCGGCTAGCCCGTAGCTCTTCGTTGGCTTGCTCCCAAGCTGCCAATTCCTCGGCTGAATACATAGCCGAGAACACCCATGCCAAGTTCAGGCCCTCGACTAGGTGATCGATGCAGAACTCCCGGGGGCCCATCCACGTGGGCGCGCGGTGAACGTCTTCACTCTCACAGCCGAGTAGGCAACAGCGCCCCGTCATCCGGCCTGCTCGACGGTATGACGCCACAAGTCGAGGGCCTGGCGTAGGACGTCACTGATAGAGGCGCCCCTCTTCTCCCTCACCGATTCCATGAATGTTATTTGCTCTGGGGTCAAGTCGACCGTGTGGCGCTGCTTGTAGACCCCATACGGGCGAGGAATCTTCCGATCTTCTTCGGTGATCACGTGTTTATTTCTCCTGGCATCGAARTGCTTTTCGTCTAGCTTCTCACAGATTTACAGAGAATCATGAAATCGTGCCACGATATTCACGGAGCCCGAAACGCGGGCGACGTAAAGGAGAAGTTGTGCCACGAAAGAAGAAAGTCGACCTCGTTCCGCTGGTGCCGGATACCAGGATCCCGCTACACAAAGACCAGCATGGCCGTTGGGTAACCGAACTAGGGGCACCTGCACCACTGAAGAACGATCGACTCGAACCGAATTACGTTTGGAATGACGTTTATTCGGAATCCATCCGCCCGGTAGATATTCCAGCTGCGGAAAAGGAAGTTCGGGAATTCCTGCCCGCTCACCCCTTTGTTCAGGCCGATGACCCAGCACGGTATGCACCCCTCGCCGTGACTCCGAAAAGATATGGCGCGTCAATCGTGAACTCGGGCACCATCCTTTCCCAGGGTCAATTCGGGCCAGGCACTTACACAGCATCGCCCCAGACTGAACCCACCGTCGATCACGAGCCGTCGACCTCGAACAACCTGAATTTCAGGGGAACGGCCGCTCGCTACTGG
This sequence comes from Frankia sp. CcI49, assembly GCF_001983215.1. Lineage (NCBI taxonomy): Bacteria > Bacillati > Actinomycetota > Actinomycetes > Frankiales > Frankiaceae > Frankia > Frankia sp. CcI49. Next base: position 148,379 of record NZ_MOWP01000031.1, on the reverse strand, counting down.
GATCGTGGCTAATGGGCCAGGTCGAATCGGCAAACGCATATGTCGCGGGCTACGCAGCTCGTCTACAGCAGAGGACAAACGCCATTCCTCAGAAGCTAGACGAGGGGCGTCACATTCTGGAGAAGTTCCGAGAGCCGCAGCAAGCCGGCCCGCGAGAGCCGAGTAAAGGAGCACCAGGAAAGATTACGAGTCAGCCTTCGTCCACGCCGAAGTCACCTGCCCCTGCTCGTGCGAGTAGCCGGTCGTCCGGAGCCGAGAGAAGGCAGGGGTTCGTGGAAGGTGTCCAGGTTCGCGATTGGTAGTTTCCGGCGCCGTAGCAACTCCTCTCCCCACATTCGAGGATCCGGAAAAGCGGAACATTTCTCGATCACAGTTGATACGGCACCACCGAAAACCGGAACTACACGGGGCGGACGAAATAGCCCGCTTCACCCGGAAAATAAATAGATCCTGGCCGGAGAATGGGTCAGGTGTAGTTGCTACAGCAAAGAGAAAGAGCATGGAAATGAACATTTCACTCGAACAAGGCGAACTTTACCGGCGCGCGTCGTCGTATGTAGCCGGGGGCATGCCCGCTGAAAGGGCCCTAGACCAGGCCTACGCGGACGCCATAGCCGATCGTCAGGACGTTCTGACCGTCTTCACCGAGGTAAAGGAAGCGGCAGGGAGAGCACCCCACACCGAAATGCCGAAGGGTACATGCCCGCGTTGTGGATCAACCGAGCTTTTCGTTTTCGGGGAACTTCCGCAAGTCTTCGAGGGCAGAACTCAGGATCCGGCTGCCGCGGCTCTATTGGCTAAGCGGGATCCACGTAGCGGAATAGGAACCGTCCGGTGCCCTGACTGCAATTACCCAGCTCCTGAGAGCGGATTCACGGGCCCGTCAGGCCGAGGGCCGGCGGGAAGGTTCATGTAATGGCTACGGCTACGCTGACACGTTCTGAAGGAAGGGAAGTCGCCTACAGCACCGCGTATTACAGGGCCCTGCCTGCCGAGACACGGCGTGAATGGAATCGCGCAAAAGCGCGGGCTCGACGTGCTCGACTTCGGGCAGGTGGAAGTTCTCTGTCAGACGAGGAGAGAAAGCTCATTCGACTGAGCGGGGGGTGCACATATTGCGGGGCGACGCTACCGAATAGCGCGGGATCGGAAGAGACCGATCATCTCATGCCCCTGTCGAGGTCGGGTGAGGATGTCCACAGCAATGTGGTACCCGCGTGTTCGAGGTGCAACAAAAGGAAATCACGCCGGACGCTCTTGGAGCTGGCAGATATCGAGTGGGCTATGGTGGGGCGGGCCCTGCTTTATAGCGAGAAGGTACAAAACGAATTCGCACGACTGCTAGCAACAGAGCCCGACCCGATCCCTATGTGACGAGCCGTCCACATAAATTGTAGTTTCCCCGACCGTCTTCATAGGTGCTGATGCCCGCCTGTGGAGATGGCCGGGKGTTCTGTTTTCAAGGGCCACACGAGCCGCTCAGGCACCAGGAACAGGCATCGCCCAGCATCCTCGGTGCCCACTCCGGCGCCGTAGCAACAGGGGCTCATGCTCGACTGACGGAACATTTGGCGTGAGAAACAGGCTCCGCCCGGGGCCGGCGTCGACAGTGACGACCTCGCGCTCGTGCGCGGCCTGGTGCACGGTCTGACGCACAGCCGGTGTTATCGAGGTGCGCTAGCGCACGGTCGGGCGTTATCAGTGGGCACCAGGACCAACATCACGAGTGCGGATCGCCTGCGACGCAGTCAAGATCTCCACCGGGAACCCTTCCGCCACGGGAGAGTCTAACGCCCGATAAGAGGGCATTATCGTGCACCAGGGATGGCAGGTCACCAAGAGTGACACTTGACCACGTATCGTACGCATGCCTGGAATGTGGCACACAGCATGCCCGCTACCGCTTGACGGACAAGGCGCGGGTCGCTCGACATAGATGATGTTGTTGACTCGACGTTCATGCTCGACGCACCGACCCGCGAGTGATCGTCAACAGGTCGGACCGTCAAGGCTCCGGCGTCGAAGTCGAGTCGAGGTCTGGCGTCGARCACGAACTGTCGTGATGATCCACAGAACCGACCGGCGCCCCCCGCTCGACGTTCGTTACGCGACGATCGGCGCGACCTCCCGCGATCATGACTCTCGGTGATGGTCACGCACCGTTAGGAGCCGAGGGGGGTACCCTTAAAAAGATCATGATCAAGGGTACCCGCCAGGTGTCACGCGCACTTTTCCCCAGGACGCCGGAGGACAGTGTCAGGCAGTGGCTTCTGTCGGGATGTCCTCAGCAGGGATCGGGGTTCCGTCCCGCGTAAACCTCTCCGACCGTGAGTGATCATCACTGACAACCGCGTACGCCACGTAACGGTGATCTTCTGTCATCACCCGTGACGCCAGCACGTGAAGATCCACGATGCCCCTGGTGACCTGCCACTGAGGCACGTAGAACGGCACCGATCCGGCCGGGGTGTGCTCACCTTCGGAGCGCTGCAACACCAAGTAGGGCATCAGGCCCTGCCACCGAGAGCGCTGATGAGCGACCCATCAAGTCCGTCGTCAGGCTTCGGGATCCAGGTCACCCCGGGGGCTAGCTCCTGCCCCTGGTCGTCCTGCCCCTGGTCGTCCTGCCCCTGGTCGTCATCCTCACCGAAGTCATCTTCGCCGTACCCGTGGTAGCCGTAGGCGTCGTCATACCCGTCTTCCAGGTCGTACCCGTCTTCGTCGTACACCGTCGCCCCTGTCCCCGTGGTCGCTGAACCGCCGCGCCTATTGCACATCTGCTAGTGGCAGATCTGCAAGGGCTACGTTCGCAGTGGTGGCAGGCGCTGTGACGGTTCGTGATCTTGCTGAGATCCTGGGCATCAGCCGACAGCGTGCTGACCAGATCTCGCKGAAGGCCGGGTTCCCGGAACCCCTGGTCGACACAAGGTCCATGCGCGTGTTCGACCGCGACGAGGTAGAGGCCTGGCTAGATCGTGATCGCCCGGGGTGGCGGGGCGAGTCCTGACACTTGCTCGTAAGCAGTCATGTCGACTTCCACGAACTTCGGGCGCCTTGCTCGGAAGGTAGTGACTTAGACAGCACACCCGACCACGCTTTGCATGGTGACTCACTATCGACACCAGGGCGGCCACGGACGGACACTGAGAAGGTGTCGGATACCCCCACGCCTGTCAGCCGTCGGCAAACGCTCACGCTCGCTGGTCTCGCTGCGGTGTCGGGCGTGCTCGTGAGTCCGACCATGGCTGACGACATCGTCAGCATCGACCAGGAGCTGTCCGCGCTCCGGACCGTTTACGAGACAACGCCGTTGGCGGAGTCTGTTCCTGCTCTCGCGGTGCTCCACGACCGGGCGATCTTCCTTGCTCACCGTCGAGGAGACCCCCGGCAGCGCACGGAGCTTGCTCGCGTGACGGCCACGGTCGGAGCGCTCCGGGCTGACGCGCTCTACAACGATGGGCAGGTGCACACCGCACGGCGCGTTGCCAACCACTCTGTGAGCGTGGCGCGGGTCTCTACTGACGGCCCGACGTTCAGTAACGCCTCGCGAGTGTTGTCCGGGATCGAACTCTATGAGGGACGTCCGGCCTACGCGGTGGYTCATGCTGGTGAGGGCATCGACGAATCCACCCCTGCCGGCATCTCCTGCTTGGTCCAGCGGGCCCGTGGCGCTGCTCTGGCCGGTGTCGATGCGGACAAGGTCAACGCACTGTCGGATCGGGCAGTCACGGCGGCCTACGCCGTTCCCGCCGCCTTCCACGGGCAACCTGGCGATGAGGACCCCAACACCGTCAACCCCGTCGAGGTGACGTATCACGCCGCTCTGGCATCGGCTGTCGCCGCAGATCTGTTCCGGGCTGACGGGTACGCGGATCTCGCGATGCCGCACCTTCCGCCGGGGTTCCAGGCCGTTGTGCACGCCCACCTGGCGACGGCGTCCGTGTCCACGGACCTTGACCGATCGTTCGTGGAAGCTCGACGGGCCATCGCGCTAGCCACACCTTTCAGGGCCCTCACCGTGCCTCTCGCGAGCCTGGTCAAGGCGCTCCGGCCCTACCGGCACAGCTACCCCGATGTGATGACACTCGGCGCCGAACTGGAGAACTGGCACCGGGGCCCCGTCGAGGTCTGACGTCGTCGAGGTCCGAAACCCCGCTACCAGGGTTTCCCACCTAATCAGTTGACTACAGAGGGTGTTGCCCGTCGTCGAGGTCGGCACCGAGGTCTGACACGGCAACGACCCGCCTCCCATCGATCGGGAAGCGGGTCGTCCGGGGGTCGTCGTCGGGTGGGCTGGTGCCCCTCTACGGGCCTTACCGTGCAGGTCAGAGCCCTCTACCGGGCCACCTACCGAGGTAGCGGCCCCCCTCTACATGGGCACCTCGTGAGGCTCCGGCGCCGGCGTGGTCCTGGCGGTGGACGACGTAGCCGGAGCCCCCTCTACCGGGCCGGAGGACTCCACGGGCCTGCCTTCCACGGGCCGCGCGGCCAACACATCGGGCGGGATCGCCCCTTCAACATCACTCCGGTACCAGCCCGCGCGGTTCTCCCCATCGATCTTGACCTGTTTGCGGGTGCGGGTGACGCCGGCATCCTCCAACTCGGCAGCGAGTCGGGATCCGTCCCAATCGCCGTAGATCTCTTCGTCGATGTTGCGTAGCTCCGTGAGCACGTCGTCCGTCCACATGCGGGCCCGCTGGCCGAACGCTTCGAGGACGTCACCGATGATCTCCGGGATCACGTACCCGACCGACGATGCCGCCGCCGGAAGGTCACCACACGCGGCGCCGGTGAGCGTGCCCTCGTTGAGCCGCAGAGCACGCCCACGCTGGCAGACGACATCGAACTCGGGGTTCGTCAGCAGGTCCGCCTTCACCGTGACGAACGACGCCGGCCCCGTCACGAGGACCCCGACGCCCTTGTGCTCCTCGGACAGCAGCGAGGCATCCGCACCCGCACGGGCCTTCCCGTCACCGAGGACCATGTCAGACGAGGTGCGATCGGTGACCTGAGTCGCGTACCGGAACGTCACGATCTCCCGGATCTTCGTCGGGACCGACTTCGCATCCGGGCGTTGGCTCGCGTAGATCGGGATGAAGCCGGCCGCCGGCCCCCTCCTGGCGATCCGGGCGAGCTTCCCGATCAACCGCTGTCGGTCCTTGTCCTCCTCGCACGCTTCGAAGAGTTCCTGAAGCTCGTCGATGACCAGGAGGATCAGCGGGAGGTTGTACCGGCGCATGATCTCCGGCGTGAGCTTCCCTTCCGGACACACCGCCGGAGGCAACGTCGCCAGGAACGCGAACCGCCGGGACATCTCGACGATCAACTCGTCAAGCATCTGCTCGAACGCCACCAGATCGTCAGGATCGGCGCCGAAGACGGTCCGGTGTGCGACCTGGGTAGCAGGACGGAAGTCCGCCCCGCCCTTACCGTCGACGATCCAGAGCTGACACCAGGGATCCAGCACAGCGGCAGCGACCAGGAGCCGCATCGAGAACGTCTTCCCACGGCGCGGGAGGCCACCGAAGAACGCGCTCTGCCAGATCAGCGCCAGGTCGACACGGTTCCCGCGTGCGTCCTGGCCGAACGGGACGGCCTTCCAGAAGTCGAAGCGCTCAACGTCGATCAACAACGACGGCGTAGGCGCACCGAGGTACGGATCGTCATCACAGACCCACAGAGACAGCCGCCGGCCGTGTCCTCCCTGGTGGGCCCGGACACGGCTCATGATGAGCTGGATCTCATCAACACCCAGTTCAGCCGCGATCGTCGGAAGCTTCCCGATGGCGTCCGCCGCCGTCTTCCCGCCGCCGCGCGGAAGATCCAGCACTGTTTCCCAGCCTCGCCCGTTGCGGTCCCGGACGATCGGTGCGCAGAGGATGAGCGCGGTCTCGCCCTTCAGCAGACCGGCCGCGCGGAACGCCCCGTTGAGATGTTCGGGGGCCAGGTCGCGGTGAATGTCGGGTTCGATCCCGGGAAGGTCACCAGGGCCCGACAGGCGACGCCGGCCCGCGAGACCCGTTCCACCGAGGACAACCACACCCGACAGGGCGGGAACCCACTCGCCTACGGCCACCGCGGCGATGATCTCCCCCACCGTGGAAGCGCCGGCACCAGCACCAGTGAGGATCCAGCGGATCCGCCGATGCTCGCGAACGACGAAGATCTCTTTCCCCAGCTTCCCGCGCTCGTCTCGGAGTTCGGTGGCGATGTCGTCAGCCTGTACCCACTGCCACCAGAACCGCCCCGCCCGCCACGTTCCTCGGAGGACAGCCGCCGGCCCCAACCATGTCGAACGGGTCGCGATACGGGCAGCGACGCGGGCACCATGACGAGCCTGAGCACGCCGTACCGCCCGATCCGACGTCCACGCAGGCAGTCGCAGGGGCTCCGCCGCCAAACCCGCGAGAGGGCCGTTCATGGCCTTCTGCGCCCCCGTCTGCGCCGGTGTCTGCGCCCACGGGCCCGGAACGACTTCACCCACGAAATCCGCCTCAGCAGTCATGCCGCCGCCCCCTGCTCAGCAGCGATCGTCCGGGCGAGACCGACGATCATCGATGGTGTCGAGTGCTTCCCTGCCATCTCCGCCCGCGCCATGCGGAGGGCCCACTCCGGTACTTCGGCCGAAGCTGACGAGTCCGGCGTCGTTGAGGTCCTGGCGGTGCGTTCCGGCCGCCCAGAAGGCACGTGGAGCCCCTGCCAGATCTCCAGCCACGCCGACCACCACCGTGCCGGGTTCCACGACTGGTGAGCGTCGTACGCCGCCCGCACCATCGCGGACACCCCAACCCTTTCGAGGACCTGGCGGACGACGCCCACCTGTTCCGGCGTGAGGCTGAAGGTTGCCCGAAGCCCCCGGCTGAGAAGGGCGTCCGCCAGGTTCACGAGGTCATCCGGGATCGACCGAATCCGGTGGATGTGCGCGGCGGCCTGCGGACGAACGGGGGCGCTCTGGTGAGAGTCCAGATCAAGCCGCGTAAAGCTCTCTTGGGTACAGGACGTGGTGTCGTCGGTCGTGCTGACCGTGCTGACCGGTCGTGCACTGTCGGTGCTCTGCTCAGGCTCGACGATCCCGTCAGCCCCGACGATCCGGACGTCATCGGCAGCGTCGTCCCACTCGACAACCGCGAGGATCTGGCCCGTCTCGTCAGGCCCCGCCTCAGACGACGCCGGCCGAACGAGTCGGTAGTCGTTCGACTTCCGGCCCCCGCCGATGACCGTCACGAGGATCCCGAGAGACTCCAGACCACGCACCGCTCGACGGGCGGAGGACTCGGAGCACTCGGCGCGGGCCGCGATGGTGGGCATGGCCGGATACGAGCCCTCCCACGTCTCTGCGCTGATGTTGCGGGTGATCGCGGCCAGGACGTCACGGAGGATCCGAACCGACACCCGCGTCTTGCCGACGGTCACGGACTCCAAAGGAACGGAACGTACATATGCATACAAAGTGGACACGGCAGACCGCCGTGAACTGACAGGCATGGATGCGCTACCTTCAGAAGTCTCGGTAAGTGATCGCCTGGTGCAAACAGGCGTTCGAGACGTCGGGTGGCGCTACGGACGCCACCCGACGTTTCTCTTTCAGGAGCTGGTGACGGCCTGGTGGCTGGTCAGGATCCGGCTAGCCATCGGGTGGTCCTGGGGCCGCGTGATCCACTGCGACACCGCGATGTCGACCAGGGGGCGCAGCAGCTCCGGGACGTTCGCCAGGAGGCATCGACGCCTGGTCTTGCCGTTGCCGGTCGGGTAGCCCTGGATCCCCACCAGGGGCGCGACGTCGGAGCCCACAGGGATGTTCACGACGTAGGCACCGCCCGGAGCCCGACCCACCCACGCGGACGCGGTCCGGGGGTCAAGGTCGAACGCCCACCACAGACGCGCCTGCGGACGGATGGCCTGACGTCGGCTGTCGAGGTCCGTGCTGTCGATGGCTGTCATGCCGCCACCGCCACGACAACCGGCTCGTCAGCGGTGATGTCAGCCACTGGCGCGGCGATCGGCGCGGTGCGCTTCGACTCTGCGACGTACCGACGGGCAGTAGACGGCGCAAGATCGATCTGAGCCGCGATCTCGCCCACGATCTGAGCCTCACTGCGCCGATCGTCGGGTGAAACCGCAGACCACAGGGCCAGAAGCTGAGCCTTCTTGGTCAACTTCGGCGCGGGAGTCGGCTTCGTGCTCTTCCTCGCAGGCGACTGCTTCGGCGCAGATGCGGCCGGCTTCGGTGTTTCGAGGGGCTCGACAACCGGCTCGTCTCCCGGCGCGGGCTCCGGCTCGGTGGGCTCGACGACAGGCGACTCGTCAACCGGGGCGACGTCCACCAGGGCGACGGGGGCAGAATCCTCCGACGTCATCGGCGCCACCGCAGACACAGGCTCGTGAGTCGTCCGGGTGGCCTTGATTCCCGCTACAAGACCAAACGCGATGACTACCCACAGTGCCGCGATGTACCGCCACGGCCCGGGGTCACTGGTGAGCCCAGCAGCAGCGCGGAGGTTGCAGGCGCCCGACCACGCGATGCTGGCGATGAGCACGAAGATCGGGAAGACAGCTCGACTCCCGTCCCGGCGGCGGGCCCGAATTTCAATCATCGCGGACACGGCCATGATCTCGCCGGTAGCGGCGATCACGTCCGCGTACCAGCCACCCTGCCCAGACCATGTAGCCGTCGCCCGGACATGATCGAAGGCGACAGCAAAGACAGCGGCGCCGAGTGTGAGCGGGAGGACAGTGGACGCCGCGCGTTCGATGTCCTGCCCCGTCGGGCGCTTCACTGATTTCCCAGCGTCTCGATACGGGCACCGTGGGCAATGACGTCTGCGACGATCAACCGGATCCGCGTGGCTGCCCCGACGGTGTCGCCCGCCCCGATCAGCCGCACCAGGTCATCCACGTACATGTGCGTGTGGATGGCGAGCAGACGATCCGCACTGGTGCTGTGCTCCGTCCGCGCGTACGTCAGCTCAGCCGACATCGTCTCAAGCGTGCTCGGAAGCAGCGCCGCAACAGAGACAGCCTCCGCCGTGACGGCGATGGGAACCTTCGCCAGGTCAGGCGTTTCAGGGCCCGCGCGTCGTACACTTCTGATCATGGGGTGACCCTCCGACGGTCGCTCCACCCCCGGGGTCTGCCAGGACCACCGGGGGATCCGTGATTCTCACAGTGATCAGAAGTTCGCCTGCGCGTTCTGCGTGGACCTGCACAGCCGCGACGCGCTCGCCGCCGGCGAATCCAGCCGGCGGCTGTTCTCCGTCGCCGCCTGGCACGAGTCACCGTTCTTCACCGAACGGGAACGGGCCGCCCTCGCCCTGACCGACGCCGTCACCCGGCTCGGCCCGGACGGTGTTCCCGACGACGTCTGGAACACCGTGACCAAGGTCTGGACCGAGCAGGAAGCCGCCAACCTCATCGTGGCCATCGCCACGATCAACGTGTGGAACCGCTTCGCGGTCACCACCCGAACCCCTCCACCCACCACCGTCTGACCGGTGGGCCGGCCGGCCGGTACCTCGAGGCGCAATGGAGACAGTGTCGAACGCCGGGGTCATCGCGGCTGATCCGGGCACTGGGCGCCGGCCGCGCCGAGGACACCGCAGAAGGTCCGCCGCTGCACCTGCCAGCCGGCCGCGGTCAGCACCGCCTCGCCGAGCAGGCCGTCCGCCCGCAGGTCGCCGCCGGTGACGTCGTACAGCAGTGCGGCGTGGCCGGGTTCGACGAAGAGGATCTCGCCGACGGTGACCGACCTGGTGGCGGTGACCTCCGGGCGGTCCCGCCGGAGCTGTTCGACGGTGCCGCGCAGCTCGGCGCCGCCGTCGACGGCGGCGAGCACCCGATCGAGGTCGATGGCGGTGAACGCGTCAGCGTAGGCGGCGCGGATCCGGGCCATGGCAGCCCGCGGATCCGCGGGCTCGGCCCCGGGCCAGCCCGCCTGCCCCGCCGGCCGTACCTTCAGCTGGTCGTATGCCCGCCCGTCGCCTGCCAATGTCACGTCAAGGGTGGTCGACAGATCCACCTCGTCGGGGTCGAGGTCGACCTCGCTGGTGGTGATGCCAAGGTCGGCGGTGCAGGTCTCGCCTTCGACCGTCTCGACCGAGATCCGCAGCGCGTGCGGATTCACGATCTCGATCTTCGCAGGCACGGCCGGGCACGAGGAGGAACCCAGCAGGCTCAGCGCCAGGACGCCGCCGGGGAGCAGCACCGCGGACGGCCGCGGCGTGCCGTCCTGGCTGGCCTGCGACGCCTCCCAGCGTGCGGCGACACTCTCCCGCAGGCGCTGGGCGAAGACCCGGTCCTCGCGGCCGTCGCGCTGGGCCAGCATGGGCAGCACCGCCAGGGCGACCAGCATCGCGGCCGCCGCACCGAGGGTCGGCAGCCAACCACCCCGTCGCCGAATCCACAAGGACCTCACGAACCCTTGGACGCACTGAGCCGCCGCCCGGTTCGCCCGCTCAGGGAACTCAGGAGGCGAGCCGCTCCGGAGCTCCGCCAGGACGGCAACGGTGAACCTCCCTTTTCGTCGACCGACGATGGCAGCATCGACGACCGCGGCATCGATTGTGCATCTGCAATTGCACCTGCCATTCCAGTCCTCCGGAAGGCCGCCACATGCAACGATTACTTTCGGTTAAGATTTGACCGGCGCATTGACACCCAGTGACACCCGAAAGGATCCACAGGTCAGCACACCGACCAGAGTAAAGCGTCGACCACTTACTATTCAATTACATTGAAATCAGCATCACTTTCGATTGCGACACGGCATCAGAGGCGTGATCTTTTGATCCGATCAACTAACCCTTGTCGGATCGAAAACTTTCGGAAATCACGGCTGGATCAGGTTGTCGTCAGCAGGGTCTTGCCGATCGCGGTGCGGGCTTCGATGGCGGCGTGTGCCGCGGCGGCGGCCTCCAGCCGGAACGTCTGCCCGATCGTCGCTCGCAGGGTTCCGGCCGCGGTGAGCCGAAGCGCCTCGACTGCGAGGGCGAACATCTCTTCGCCGGTGGCGCCGATCGCGCCGATCGGCAGGATTGTGATGTGCCGCGCCGCGGCGTCGGCCTGGTCGATCCTGCCCCAGCGCCCGCCCGCGGCGCCGTGGGGCAGATAGCGTCCGCCGGGACGGACCAGCGGGAACAACGTCTCGGTGATCGTGGAACCGACGCCGTCGAAGACCACGTCCACGCCGTCGGGTGCCAGCCCGGCGAGCGTCCGTTCCCAGCCGGCGGCGCGGTAGCTCAGGGCGTGGTGGGCACCGAGAGCGCGCGCCTGGCCAAGTTTCGTGTCATCGCCGGCGAGCCCGATGACACGCGCGCCGCTGGCCGCGGCGAGCTGGACGAGAAGGCCACCGACTCCGCCGGCTGCCGCGGTCACCACGACGACCTCGCCGGCACCGGGGTGGGCGGCGCGCCGCAGCCCGAGCGCGGTGCGGCCGTCCGCGAGCACGGCGGTGGCCTCGTCGAGCGTCAGCTCCGCGGGGACACGGTGCAGGTCGCCCGCTCGGGCCAGGGCGGCGGAAGCGTAGCCGCCGCTGCCCCCGGTGGTTGTGACGACCCTCGCACCCAGCCAGGCCGGGTCGACGTCCGCGGCGGCGGCGTCGACGACACCCCCGACACCGTTGCCGAGGATCACCGGAAAGGTCACGCGGGGGCCGGGTGAGGTGCCGGCGCGCAGCTGGGTGTCGATGAAGGTGATGGCGGCGCGTTCCACCGCGACTCGGACCTGCCCGGGGCCCGGCTCCGGGTCGGGCAGTTCGACGGGGCGCAGCACTTCGGGGCCGCCGGGACGGTCTGCGATTACGGCACGCATGGCACACTCCTGGGATCTTCGACGGGACCTGGGCGCCTGGCCTGACGACCAGGCAGGAAGGCGGCCGGAACGAACGTCACCGCGGCGAATCCGAGAATCCACCAGAACGTGACGGCGAACGCGGCGCCGGACTCCGTCCCGGCCGCGGTGGTCTGGCTTTCGAGGATGAGCGCGACGACGACGGTGCCGAACGACGCGCCGAGCCGCTGCACGACGTTGGTCAGACTGGTTCCGCGGGCGAACGCGGCGGGTTCCAGGTCGCGGTAGCTCGCCGCCGAGACCGCGACGCCGAGTGACCCGATCCCGGCGCCGAGCAGGAAGATCGCCGCGGACAGCGTCGTGATGGCGGCGGCCGGGCCCGTCGACGCGATCAGGGCGACACCGGCGCAGGCGAGCACCACGCCGAGCACCGCGACCCCCCGGGGGCCGGTCCGGTCGACCCATCGCCCGATGACCGCGAGCGCGATCATCGTGCCGACTCCCTGGGGCACCAGGAGGAGGCCGACCTCGGTTTCGGAGAACCCGTGGACCCGCTGGTAGAACAACGGCAACAGCAACATGGGCCCGTACAGGCAGAGCCCGAACAGGAACATCGCCGTGGTGGCGGCCGCGAACGACCGCAGCCGCAGCAGGCCGACATCCACCAGTGCCCGGTGGCCGAGCCCGCGGGCGTGGAGCACGAAGACGCCCAGCAGGAGCAGACCCGCCGCGATCAGGACGCCGGGCGGGACGACCGTGTCGATCTCGCCGGGGACCGCGGAAAGCCCGGCGAGGATCGAGACCGCCGCCGGAGTCAGCAGGAGAACACCGATGCGGTCCAGGTGAGCGTGACTGTCGTCGGTGGCCACCCGGAGATATCGATGGGCCAGGAGGAGGGCGGCGACGCAGATCGGCACGTTGACGAGGAACAGCCAGCGCCAACCTCCCAGGCCCAGCAGCAGGCCGCCCAGAACAGGCCCGAGGATCGGGGCCAGCTGGCCGGGGATGCCGACCAGGCCCATGACCCGACCGATGCGCGCCGGACCGGCCGCCCGCGCGAGGATCGTCTGCACGAGTGGCAGGACCAGGCCGCCGCCCAGGCCCTGGACCACCCTGAACGCGATCAGGCTCTCGATCGACCAGGCCAGCGCGCACAGCACGGACCCGAGCAGAAAAATCGAGATCGCGCCCAGCCAGACGCGCCTGCCGCCCCACCGATCGACCAGCCAGCCCAGTAACGGGATCACCGACGTCATCGCGAGCAGATAGCCGCTCGTCGCCCACTGCGCCACCGCGACCGTCGTGTCGAAGGTTCGTGCGACGTCATCGAGGGCGATCGCGACGATCGTCGTGTCCAGCAACGCCGCCTGGGCGCCGAGCAGCAACACGGCCATCAGCCGAAGCAGGTCGCGATCCAGTGGTGGCACCCGGGACGAATCCAGGGAGGTTGTTGGCATGCCAACAATATGCACGAGATTTGTTGGCATGCCAACAGTGCGAGGTAGGCTGACACCATGGCGAAGGCGTCGCGCGGCGAGGATGCCGCGGCATCGCACCGCGAACCATCACCTCACGCGCCCCACACACGTCGCGCACCTCGCGCACCTCGCGAGCCGGGGCGGCGGCACGTCGGCACGACCATTGACGGCGCGCCGCTCGGCTCGCTGCTGCTGCAGACCATCCGGGTCCACGCCCGGCTGGGCGACGATCTGCTGAAGCGCGCCGGCGTGACGACCCCCCACGAGATCGTGGTGCTTTTCCTCGACGAGCACGGGCCCGTCCCCCAGACCGAGCTGGTGCACTACCTCGGTCGGGATCGATCGACGGTCACCGCGACGCTCCAGGCCATGGAACGCGCCGACCTCGTCGCCCGGACCCCGTCACCCGACGACCGGCGCACCATGATCGTCAGCCTCACCCCACGCGGCCGCGACCTCGCCCCCGCCGCCCGCGCGGCGTGGCACGAGCTCGAGTGCCACACCACCAGCCAGCTGACCGCCGCCGAGCAGGAGCAGCTCGTCGCCCTGCTCACCGTCGTCCGCGACGCGCTCGACGACATCGTGGATCGTCGGTAACAGGCCGAACCGACCAGGACGGAACCGACCAGGACCGGACCGGCCTGGCGGTGTCAGGAGCGTTTCGGGCCGCGCCGACCGCGCAGGCGCTACCGGTCGCCCACGGCTACCGTCAGCCCGTGAGGGCACCCGGGCCGGCCACCTACCCGTCGGCGGCGAGTCCGAACGTGGTGCTCGCCGTGATGTCGGCGTGCGTCGTCCTGGTCGTCGGCATGGTCGCCGCGGTCAACCTGGCGGTGCCCGACATCGCCGCCAGCGGGCTGCATCCGTCGGCGGCCGCGCTGCTGTGGATCGTCGACATGTACGTCATCGTCTTCGCCTGCCTGCTGATCCCCGCCGGTGCCGTCGGTGACCGCTTCGGGCGGCGGGGAACCCTGCTGGTGGGCCTCGCGGTGTTCGCGGTGGGCGGCGCGGTGTCCGCCGGCGCCCCGGTGGTCGCCGTCATGCTCGTCGGGCGGGCGGTCACCGGCGCCGCGGCGGCCTGCATCCTGACCAGCACGCTCGCCCTGATCATCAACGTGTTCCCGGTCGAGCGCCGGCAGGCGGCGGTCGGCACGTGGGCCGCCATGACGGGCGTCGGCGGCGTCGTCGGCAACGCCGCGGGTGGGCTGGCGGTACAGCTCGGTTCCTGGCATGCCCTGTTCGCCGCCGTCGTCCCGATCGCGCTGCTCCTGCTGGTGCTGGCCGCGCGGACCACGCCGAATCCGCCCCGGCAGCCCCACCCGCTCGACGTCGCCGGCACGGTCGGCCTCACCGCGTCGTTCCTCGCCCTGCTGTACGGGATCATCGAGGGGCCCGACCGGGGCTGGGTGACCGTGCCGGTGCTCGGCGCCTTCACGTTCGCCGCGGCCGGCCTCACCGGCTGGACCTGGTACGAGCTGCGCCGGGCTCATCCGCTGCTGGACCCGCGGGTGTTCGCCATCCCCCGCCTGCGCGCGGCGACGCTCGGCATGCTGGTCGCCTTCTTCGGCCTGTACGCCCTGTTCTATGTCAACGCCCAGTACCTGCAGTACGGAAAGGGATACTCCGTACTGGTCGCCGGCCTCGGAATCGTTCCGATGGCGGTGGCGATGGTTGTCGTCGCCCAGGTGAGCGTCGGGCTTGGCGACCGGATCGGCCACCGTGCGGTCGCCGGGCTCGCCCTCGGATCGATCGTCGCCGGACTGCTCCTGCTCTCGACAGCTACTCCGGACACGCCCTACCGGCTCTACGTGATCTTTCTCCTCGTCGTCGCGGCCGGTTGCGGGCTCGCCCTTCCCGCGCTGTCGAACGGGATCGTGCACGCGTTGCCGCCCGCGAAGGCCGGGGTTGCCGCGGGCATCAACAGCACCGCCCGTGAGCTGGGCAGCGCACTCGGGGTCGCCGCCGTCGGAACCGTCATGGTCTCCCGCTTCACCGGCCAGCTACCCGCCGTCCTGCGCGATCCGGCCGGCGGCAGCACCCCGCGCACCGTCTCCGCGGCGCTCGCCCGGCTCGACGCAGAAGGCACCGGTGCCGGTGCCGGTGCCGTGCCGGACGCGCACGCGGCCGTCGTCCAGGCCTTCACCTCCGGGATGGACACCGGGTTGCGGGTGGTGGCCGTGATCGTGCTGGTCGCGGCCATCGCGGTCGTCACCTGGCATCCGTCCCGGAAAGCCCGCGAACCGGTGCGTAGGTGAAGGACTACCGTGTACGGATGAGGCCGTCATGCCGGCGGCCCTGGGCACGGAGCCGGTTCCGATACCGGCTCGGCGTCCAGCCCGAGGTGAGGAGCGCACAGATGCTGCGTGTCGGCGACACCGTGCCGGACTTCGAACTCCCCGACGAGACCAACACCCCGCGCCGGCTTTCCACCCTGCTGGCGGACGGCCCGGTCGTCCTGTTCTTCTACCCGGCGGCGATGACCAAGGGCTGCACCGCGGAAAGCTGCCACTTCCGGGACCTCGCGGCGGAGTTCGCCAAGGTCGGCGCGCAGCGGATCGGTATCAGCCCCGACACCGTCGCCAAGCAGAAGGAGTTCTCCGACAAGCACGCCTTCGACTATCCGCTGCTGTCGGACGCCGACGGTGTCGTGGCACGGATTTTCGGCGTGAAGCGGTCGATCGACCTGCTGCGGGTCAAGCGGGCCACCTTCGTGATCGGTACGGACCGGGTCATCATCGAGGCCATCAACAGTGAGCTGAACATGAACACGCACGCGGACAAGGCGCTGGCCGCGCTGGGCGGATAGGCAAGCTCGTCCACGGGACGTCCTGTTCCCGCGCTCCTTCGTCTCAGGCGGCTCCGCGGCACCCGCCGGTGGGCGCCGCCGGTCATACGTCCTGCTGGCTCGTCACCGGCGTGCGTGATCCAGCTGAACTGACCGGCAGTGCGAAGAACGCGAGTACGGCGGCCAGGCCGAGAAGCACGCCGCTGATGCCGACGGCCGTCGCGTACCCGGCGGCGAGAGCGGCAGGGCCGCCGCCGTCGTGCCGGCCGGTCACCCCTGTCGCCACGGTCGCCAGGGCCGCGAGGCCGATCGAGCCTCCGATCTGCCGGGAGCTGGTGATCAGCCCGGCGGCCATCCCCGCCTCGGCCGGGGCGACACCGACCGTCGCGGCCGATCCCATGGGCACCACACACAGGCCGATTCCGACGCTCGTCACGATCGAGGGCCCGAGGATGGACGTGAGGAAGCTCCCGTCTGCTCCGAGTGCCGCGGCGAACCAGCCGAACCCGACCGCGGCCAGTGCCCCGCCGACCGCCAGCAGGAGACGCCCCTCGATCCGGGCCGCCAGCCGGGATGCCGTGGTCGAACCGAGCAGCATGCCGGCGCAGAACGGTAGGAAGGCGCCCCCCGTGGCCACCGCCGAATAGTTCAGCACCTGCTGGAGGTAGAGCGAGACGAAGTAGAAGGCGGCGAACTGGCCGGAGAACAGAAGCAGCACGAACAGGTTGGCGACGACGACCGAGCGATGCGTGAACAGCCGCATTCGCAGCAGCGGCGCCGCCGCTCGGGTCTCGACCAGGGCGAAGGCCACGAGCAGGACGACAGCCGCGGCGATGGTCAGCAACGTGGTCGCCGACCCCCAGGGGTGCGCGTCCGTGCGGATGACTCCGAGGACGAGTGCCGAGGTCCCGGCGGTGACCAGCAGCGCCCCGGCGACGTCCGGCCGCGGCGTGGGGGCGGCTTCCCTGCGGTCGGCGGAGACTTCTCCGCGGTCGGCGGGGACGCCGCGGCGGGCCGCGGCCAGCAGGAAGCCCACGACAGGCAGGTTGAGGAACAGCACGACCCGCCAGCCCGCCCACTGGGTCAACGCTCCTCCGGCGAGCACACCAACCGCGCCGCCGACGGCGGCGGCCGCCCCCCACAGCCCGAGCGCCCGGGCCCGCGCCGGCCCGGCGGGCACGTACACCGCGATGAGGGTGAAGGCGATGGGGGCGAGCACGGCCGCGCCGACACCCTGGGCGGCTCGGGCCGCGATGAGCTCCCCCGGCGTCCGGGCGAGCCCGCCGGCCAGGCTCGCCACGCCGAAGACGACGAGTCCGGCGAGCAGCGCCCGGCGCCTCCCGACCAGGTCACCGGTGCGGCCACCCAGCATGATCAGGCCGCCGAACGCCAGGGAGTACGCGTTGACCACCCAGGTCAGGCCCCCGGGACTGAAGTCGAGCGCGGACTGGATGTCCGGCAGCGCCACGTTCACCACGGAGGTGTCCAGCGCCACCATCGCCTGCACCAGCAACACGACCACGAGCAGCCACTGAAGGGTCCGCCCCGACAGGCCTTCCGGTGGCGCCGGGTCCGCCGGGTTCGGCGGGTTCGGCGGGTTCGGCGGAGCGGCAGGAGCGGTGGTCCGGGAGCCCGTTCCCGTCATGCCCGCCGCTCCAGCCGGGATCCGGAGCGCAGCGCGATGCTCATCAGGTCGCTCGGAGCATCCAGTTCGAATCGGTGCCAGCGCCCGCGCGGAACGACGAGCCCGGTCCCGGCAGCCAGGGTGACGACGGTCTGTGCGCCGTCCGCCTCCTCCGGCCGCACCGCGCCGACCAGCCCGACATTGATCCGGGCCCGTCCGGACAGCACGCACACGGCCTCGTCGCTTTCGGGATGAACCTCCCAGTGGTCACCGTGGACGTCCTGGTCGGTCTCCGCGTGTGTGACGGCGACGGTCCAGCCCTCGTCATCGGCGTCCATCCGCCGCGGCTCGACGGTGACGGTTCCGCCCGGGCGCAGGCGCAGCACGGCGGTGCGGAGATCGACAGGGATCAGGTCCATGAGAGCGGTCCTCCTGGGCGGGTGCGCGGATCTCCGGCCGGACGGCAAGGGGGCTGGGAATGCGCCGCCCCACCCTGCGGAGACTTTAGGAACATGTTCGAAAAGTAGCCCGCGCGACGATCAGGGTCGAGAGGCAACCGCACAGCGTGATCCAGGACACACTCCGGGGGCGCCGTGCGGCCCGGGCATGATGAACCCGTGACAGCGGCAGAACCGTCGGCCCCGGCGCGCGGGCGTATGGGCCGCCCGCCCCGCACCTCCCGCGCGGAGATCATGACCGCCGCCCGTCGCCTGATCGACCGGGACGGCTGGGAGAAGCTGACCATGCGCCGGCTCGCCGCGGAGGCCGGCACCGCGTCGACGACGCTCTACCACCACGTTCGCGACAAGGACGACCTGCTCACGCAGCTCCTCGACGACTACGCGGCGGGCATGCCCCGTCCGGCCATGCCCGCCGACCCACGCGAACGCGTCATCACGGCCGCGACGGTCATCCGGGACACCCTGGCCGCCTGGCCGTGGGTCGTCAGCGTGCTCGTCCAGGACGATCAGGTGGGCCGGGCGGCGCTGTGGATGGTGGAGGCGCTGCTCGCCGGGGCCGTCGAGTGCGGATGCACGCCGGAGCAGGCCGTCGACCTGTACCGGACCATCTGGTACTACACCGCCGGCGAGGTACTCGTCCGCGCGAACCACGACCGTCAGCAGGCAGAGAAGCCCGGCACGACCCGGCGCGACGACCTCATCCGCGCGGTCGACGCCACCGAACTGCCGCACCTCGCGGCGCTCGCGGAGCGCTGGGCCACCCTGGCCAGCCGGGACACCTATGCCCTCGGCCTGCGCAGCCTCGTCGACGGATTCCTCCGGGCCCTGCCGGCGGACGGCGAACCCGATCACACGTAGAGCCCGTGCGGTCACGATCGCCGACCCGGCCCGTTTCCACGGGAAGGAGGCACCTCGTGGCGCTTCGTGGCGGACTATTACGCTCGGACCCGATGGCGCCTCATGGAGACGGTGTGCGACGACGGGCCCGGCGGGACGATCAATGATCGTCGACCGGGACCGGGTGGCGAAGGCCCTGCCTGGTTATGTTCTGGGTGAGCAGCTCGGGTCAGGGGCGTTCGGGCTGGTACTGGCGGGTACGCACCGGCAGATGGGCCGGCCGGTGGCCATCAAGGTGATGGAGGCCCGCGGCACCGCGGCGGCCGCGGCCGGTTTCGCCGCCGAGGCACGGGTGCTGGCCAGGCTGGATCATTCACACGTCGTGCGGGTCTACGACTATGTCGAGGACCACGGCCTGTGCATGGTCGTGATGGAGTTGCTCGCCGGCGGCACGCTGACCGAGCGGCGGGCGACGATGAGCCCCGAGGAGATCTGCGCGGCGGCGCTGGCGATCGCCGCGGCTCTCGAGCACGCGCACCGCCACAAGGTCCTGCACCGCGATATCAAGACCGACAACGTCATGTTCGCCGGTGACGGCACGCTCAAGGTCACCGATTTCGGCATCGCCAAACTGTTCGACGGGTCGGGGACGACCACCAGCGGCATCGCCGGCACCCCGGCCTACATGGCCCCGGAACAGATCGAGGGTGGCCAGCTGGGGCCGTGGACCGATCTGTACGCGCTGGGGATCGTGCTGTACAGCCTGTTCACCGGACGGCTGCCGTTCGATCCGAAGCTGCCGCTGCTGGCGTTGCTGGGCCGCCAGCTGAGCGAGCCACCGCCACCGATGACCGGTGTGGCCGCTCCGTTGGCCGAAGTGGTGTCACGCGCGCTGGCCAAGTCCCCCGCTGACCGCCCCCCGGACGCGGCCACGTTCGCGCTCGAGCTGGCGTCCGCTGCCACCGCCGTGTTCGGTGTCGGCTGGGCGGCGCGCGGGCGGTCACCGCTGCATCTCGACGCGACGGTTCGGGCCGCCACCGAGCGTCCGCCCGGGTGGGCGCACTGGGACTTCTTCATCTCCTACGCCAGCGCCGATCAGGACTGGGCGGACTGGGTCGCCTGGGTCCTGGAGACCGCCGGCTACCTGGTTCTGCTTCAGGCACGGGACGGCACCGCAGGGCCGCGATGGACCGCCGACGTGCGTGCCGGTGTCGGGCACTGTGCCCGCACCCTGGTCCTCCTCTCCGATTCCTACCTGGAGTCGGAGTTCGAGCAGGCCGGGTGGGGCACCGTGCGCGGCGCGGACGCGGTGACCCTCGCGCGGACGCTGGTGCAGGTGCGGGTCGAGAACTGTCCCCGCCCGGAGCTTCCCGGCACGATGCCGACTCTCGACCTGTTCAACAGCTCCGCCGAGGCGGCACGAACGGCGCTGTTGGAGCGGGCGACCGTCGCTCTGGCCGGGCGGGAGGATCGCGCGGGCCCAGGGGCGTCTGTCTCCCTCCCGCCGACCAGGGCGATCGTCGGGTTCGTGCCCCTGGTACCGCCCCGGCTGCCGGGCACGACCGTCGCGCCGCCGTTCCCGGCGGGGCCCGGACTCCCACCGCGGCATTCCTGGGACGACCCGCCGCCACCAGCCGCGATGCCGGCGGAGGGAATGCCGGCGGACGCGATGCCACCGGCCGCAATACCACCGGCGGCAGTACCACCGGCGGCAGTACCACCGGCGGCGGAGTCTGGCCCGCCGGCGGCGGACAGCCAGGCCCCGGGGATGTCCGCGCTGGCGGCCGACGTCGTCCCGGGTGGTCCGGAGCCGTCGGCGGACAGTTCGGGCGCCAGGCCGCGGACCGGGCCGCGGAGCAGGCGGAGGCGGCGGCGACGGCGGCTGGGGCGCAGGGCCGCCGTCATCGGCGTCGTCGTGCTCGTGCTGACGGTCGTGGTGGGAGCGCTCGCGCTGTCCCGGTATCCCGGGAGGTCTCCCACTCATCCCGCGGCACGCGTCTCCCCCGCCGCCTCGGCCGACACCGAACTCACGGCCGAAACGCCCCGGTCGCCGTCGCCGGGGCCGAGCGGACCGGTCTCGCCGTCCACCGAGGCGACCATCTCGCCCAGCGCCTCCAGCACGTCCGCCACCTCGAGCGCCGGGCCGGCGAACACCGCCACGCGGTCCGCCGCCGCGCAGGCCGGCCCGCACCTGACCTCGTCCTCGATCAACGGGATCAACGGCGGCGACGACACGACACAGGTTCCGGGCTCCGAGGCGGACACCTACTGGGTGGGCGACAACGCGACCTGTTCCGCGTGGCTGTCCGACAACGGCTCCGGCGCACTCGCGGGAGTGCTCAACACGTCGCTGACCCAGTCCTGCGTCGCCGAACTTTTCCGCAGCGACGGAATCGCGTACACCTTCTCCGCGTCCTGGGGCGCCAGGAAGACGAACTTCGTTCCAGTCGCGGGATACACGATGTGGATCTGCGTGTGGCACGCGGATCTCCGGTCCAGCACCGAAATGTGCTCACCTCACTTCGGCATGCGCGGCACCATTCCGGCCAGGCAACCCGGCACCTGATTTTTCCGGATGGCCGTCCGGGTCATCAGAATTCCGAATCGGTCAACCGTGCAGAACCCCGGATGGTACTGTCCCCGCCGGAGGTATATGTGATCATATATTTGGCACACGATGACCTCACGCGGGCGGGACGTCCGGTCTGGCGGCGATCGGGAGTGTGCAGATGAGTCGGCAGCGGCCACGGGAAACCGATGACGGCCAGGAGCCCGACCCGCGGCTGATGAGTCGTCGCGGCGTCCTGCGGGCCGGTGCCGTCGCCGGCTGGGTGGGTGCCAGCGCGGGTGTCGGCTGGGCGCTGAACGCGGGGGCGGTCCGGTCGTGGGCCGCGCCGCCCTACCCGGACCTGGTGTTCCACTCCCCGCCGCTGACGCCCTATGTGGACGAGCTGGCGGTCCCGCCGGTGGTGACCGGCGACCTGACGCTGGCCGCGGCCGAGGGCACTCATCGCTTCCACCGGGATCTCGGCACGGCCCGCACCTGGGGCTACGGCGGGCAGCCCTACCTGGGCCCGACGATCGAGGTCCAGGCCGGGATCCCGACGAGGATCGTTCACCAGAACCGGCTCGGGCCGCACATCTACGCCGCGGACGTCGACACCGCCCTGGACGGTGCGAGCGACCTCGACCGCACGTCGCCGCGTACCGTTCTGCACCTGCACGGGGCTCCCAGCCCACCGGGATCCGACGGCCACCCGATGGCGACGTTCCTGCCGGGCCGTGACGTCGTCCACGACTTCCCGAACCGGCTCGAGGCCACCGCGCTGTGGTACCACGACCATGCCATGGGGATCACCAGGCTGAACGTGTGCGCGGGGCTCGCCGGCATGTGCCTGGTGCGCGACCGGTACGACACCGGCCGGCCGGGTAACCCGCTCGGCCTGCCCAGCGGCGAGTTCGAGGTCCCGCTGGTACTGCAGGACAAGATGTTCAACGCCGACGGAACGCTCGGTTTCCGCGTCTTCAAGCTGGTCGCCGCCGGTACCTGGGAAGGTGGCATGACCGGCGACACGGTGGTCGTCAACGGGGTGGTCAACCCGAACCTCACCGTCGCCCGTGGGCTGTACCGGTTCCGGCTCCTCAACGCCGCGAACCTGCGCACCTACCACCTGTTCTTCGCCGACCGGATGCCGTTCTGGGTGATCGGCAACGATGGCGGCCTGCTGAACGCGCCGGTGCGCACGACGGACCTGCACATCGCCGCGGGCGAGCGTTACGACCTGCTCGTCGACTTCTCGGCGTTACCCCCCGGGACGCAGTGTGAGTTGCGCAACGACGAGGCACCGCCGGCCCAGTCGACGGTCATCGGCGTCGACGTCCTGCCGCGGGTCATGCGGTTCACCGTCGGCGCGGCCCAGGGGGTGACCGGCGGACCGCCCGCGTCACTGCGCGGCGGCACCAGCCAGCCGGCCGTCCTGCCACCACTGCCGACGCCGCAGAAGGTGCGCACCGTCACGGTCAGCCAGCTGGTCGCCGTCCGCTGGCCACCGGCCAAGATGACGCTGAACAACCTGCGGTTCCACGACACCGACATCGACCGGCCCCGTCAGGGCTCGGTCGAGCAGTGGGACATCGTCAACACCACCGACGACGAACACCCGATTCACCTGCACCTCGTCCAGTTCCGAATCCTGCACCGGCAGGCGTTCGACGCGACCAGCTATGTGCTGCTCAACCCCCGCCCCGCGCTCGGTACCCGGTGGGCACCGCCCGTCGGTCCTTTCACCCTCGGCCGGCCGGTGCAGCGGCCAGCGGCGTGGGAAGCCGGATGGAAGGACACGGTCCGTGCCCCGAGCAAGATGGTGACCCGGGTCCTCGTGCGCTTTCCGACCGCGGACGAGCTGGGCTTCGACCCCGATTCGCCCTTCCTCAGCCCGGACGGCGAGACCCTGCAGGGATACGTCTGGCACTGCCACGTTCTCGACCACGAGGACGACTGCATGATGCTGCCCTTCCGCGTCGTCGGCTGATCTCGCGCGGCCGCCGGATCCGGTCGCCGGGCGGCCGGCGGGACGGCAGTAGCGTCAGTAGCGGCTGAGGATCACCGCGAGATCCTGCGGCCGGGTCTCGGGGCCGCGCACCAGCGCGCGCGACTCGACGGCGCTGACATGCCGCAGGACCAGCTGCTCCGCCCCGTCGGCGTCCCCGGACTCGAGCAGGTTGATCAGCTCCTCGTGCTCGGCGATGGACTGGTTCTGGTCGTGGGGGTGGCCGTAGACCGACAGGATCAGCGCGCAGCGCCACACCACCTCGGCCAGATAGCGCTCCATCAGGGAGTTGCCGCTGTACTCCCCGAGCCTGAGGTGGAACTCCGCGGCCAGCCGCCCGGAGACGCGGTGGTCCCCCAGGGCCATGGCCTCCCGCTCGGCGTTCACGTGCCGGCGCAGTTCGGCGGCGGCGTCGCGGCTCCATCCGGCTGCCGCGAGTCGCACCGCCTCCCGTTCCAGGCAGCGGCGTACCACGAAGACCTCCCTGGCCTCGGCAGCGCTGGGGCTTGCGACGGTCGCCGACTTGGCCTTGCCCGACTCGACCAGCCCGGCGGTGACGAGCCTGGCCAGGATGGCGCGGATGAGGGTCCGGCTCACGTCGTACTGCGCGGCCAGGACGTCCTCCGGCAGCTTGGTCCCGGGCAGGAGGGCGGCCTCGACGATGGCCGTGCGCAAGCTGATGAAGGCCGCTTCGGCACGCTGCGCCGGGCGAGCGGGCGATGCACTCATGGAGCGAGTCTAGCCGCCCAGTATACGGAAACGATCAGCCTGGTCGACGAGAAGACCTCGATACATCGACGAAACGGCATCGGTACGTATCCGAAAGATGGCCATGTTCGTATACCGAAATTGAAGCTTCCGTATACAGAACGAGGGGCCACCATGCCGTACGTAGTGCTCAGGCTGACCGACCAGCAGCTGGAGCTCGTCGACGCCTCGGTGGCGGCACGCGAAGCACCCACCAGGGCAGAGCTGGTGCGGCTGGCGCTGACCGAGTCGGCGCGGGGAATCCGGAGCCGGCCACATCCCCGGGTGACGGGCCGCCCGTGGCACTGGCAGCACGCGATCACGCCGCAGCCGAGCGCCGGGAGACGGACCGAGCTGGCGCGCTGGGAGATCGCACCCGGCACCGGCCGGGCGATCGAGGTACGGGCCGGGCAGATCCTGCGGATCGAGCAGATCGAGGGCGACCAGTGCGTGGACCTGAACGTCTTCAGCCTCCACGACTACCGCKAGTTCATGCACGTGGGCCGCACCCGCACGCTGCACGGCCTCAACCCCGGCCAGGGCGACTTCCTGTGGTCCGCACCGCCCCGGGAGCGGGCGATGATGTATCTGCTCACCGACACGGCGCATCTGAACGACACCCTGTTCCCCCGCTGCAGCGCCGCCATGTACGAGTCGACCCACGGCTTCGCCGCGCACACCAACTGCGCCGACATCCAGGCCGAGGCCCAGCGTGAGTACGGGCTCACCCCCGACG
This sequence comes from Frankia sp. CcI49, assembly GCF_001983215.1. Taxonomy (NCBI): domain Bacteria; kingdom Bacillati; phylum Actinomycetota; class Actinomycetes; order Frankiales; family Frankiaceae; genus Frankia; species Frankia sp. CcI49. The sequence continues at coordinate 123,377 of NZ_MOWP01000031.1, read as the reverse complement.
ACGTACACGACTCCTTCAACCTGTTCATGGCCACCCGGGTGGTCGACGGCAGGCCCGAGATCCTGCGCCAGCAGACCGGGCCGGGCGACCATGTCGAGCTGCTCGCCCTGATGGACGTGCTCGCGGTCCCCAACACCTGCGGCAACGACATCATGGGCACGAGCAACTACTCGTTGTCGCCGGTGCTCGCCATCCTCTCCAGCGCTGCCCGCGCGGACGTCGACGCCGTGCCCCCGCTGCGGGCGTACGACTCCCAGCGCACGCCCGCGCAGTTCCGCCAGCCGCACATCCGCGCCGAGCGCCGGCTGGCCCGGGACCCGCACTACGTCCCGGACTTCCCGCGCACCCCGATCCGCCTGGTCGACGTACCCGTCGAGCTCAGCCCGACAGACGAGGCGGCCCTGGACGCCGTCGGACCCGGCGCGCGCGCGGACGCCGCGGCCGCCCTGCGCGACGTCCTGCTGTCGTGGTGGGTGGCCAGCCATGCGTGAACCCGCGGGCGCCCGGACGGACACGCACGCGGACGCGCCTGCGCTGCGCGTGGTGCTGGGAGAGCTGAGCCCGTACGAGCGGTACAAGCTCATGGCCGGCCTGATCGTGCCGCGCCCGATCGCGCTCGTGACCACGGTGGACGCCGACGGGAGGGTGAACGCGGCGCCGTTCAGCATGTTCGCCATGGCCGGGGAGGATCCACCCCTGGTGATGATCAGCCTGGACCGGCGGTCCGGCCTCCAGAAGGACACCGCGGCCAATATCGGCACGAACGGCGAGTTCGTCGTGCATCTGGTCGACGAGGCCATCGCGCAGCAGATGCACGACTGCGGCTTTCCGCATCCACCCGAGATCGACGAACTGCGCGAGGTCGGCCTCACCGCGGTGCCCTGCGCACAGGTCCGGCCGCCGCGGATCGCCGAGGCGCCGGTGGCGTTGGAGTGCACGCTGCACGAACGGATCGAGACCCCCACCCGGGAGATCTTCCTCGGTCTGATCTGGCAGCTGTGGGCGCGTGCGGGCCTGGTCGACCAGGAGCGCTGGCATGTGCGGCTCGCCGACTACCACCCGGTAGGGCGTTTCGGCGCCAGCTTCTACGTCACCACCCGGGACCGGTTCGCCCTGAACGCCGCCGATGCGGCCACTCCGCCCGCCCGGCACACCGAGATCGACTCACTGTGACGCCCGCCGTCCGCCCGGCCCCAGCCTCGCCTCCCCCGCATCCCTCACCTCTCCCACCCGCCGCGCTCCCCGCCGGCGCCGCTCCACATATCCGTCCTCGTGAAGGAGACAGCACGATGAACGCGAATCCCGGGCGCCGTCAGCGCCGGGCCGCACACCGCTACCTCCGCCGCGTCGCGGCCGCACTCTGCGCGGTGGCGCTGCCGGCGCTTGCCGCCTGCGCCGACAGCGGTGCCGGTGCCTCGCAGGCCGGTTCCACCGCGGGTCTCACCATCGGCTCCGTCGACCTTTCGAAGGTCTGCCCGGCCAAGGTCGTGATCCAGACCGACTGGAACCCCCAGGCCGAGCAGGGCGGGCTCTACCAGCTGCTCGGCCCGAACCCGGTCCTCGACGACGCCAGGAAGCAGGTGCGCGGCCCGCTCTACGCGAAGGGTGAGTGGACCGGTGTCGAGGTCGAGATCCGGTCCGGCGGTCCGGCGATCGGCAACCAGTCGGTGGCCGTCGAGATGTACACCGATCCCGACATCCTGCTCGGCTGGGTGAACACCGACGAGGCCGTGCAGAACTCCGCCGAACACCCCGTCACCCAGGTCTTCGCCACCTTCGACAAGGCCCCCTGGATGATCATGTGGGATCCCGGGACATACCCCGGCGTGTCCACGATCAAGGAGCTGGGCAAGGCCGGCGCGACCGTACGCTATTTCGACGGCGCCACCTGGATGGACTATCTCATCGGCAACAGCATCCTGCGCCGTGACCAGGTCGACGGGAGCTATGACGGCTCGCCGGCCACCTTCCTCGCCGCCGGCGGCAAGGCCGCGCAGCAGGGCTTCGCCACCGTCGAGCCGTACCTCTACCGGAACGAGCTGCCCCAGTGGCACAAGCCGGTCGCGTACCAGCTGATCAGCGACACCGGCTACCCGCTGTACGCGGTGGCACTGTCGGTCCGCAGCAGGGACGTGACCGCGCAGTCCGCCTGTCTGAGCGCCCTGATCCCGGTGGTGCAGCAGTCCACAGTCGACTACTTCGCCCACCCGGAACCGGCGAACAGACTGATCATCAAGGCCGTCGACGCCTTCGACAACGGCTGGGTGTACACCGCAGGGCAGGCCGCGGACTCCGCGAAGAGCCAGCTGACGACGGGAGTCGTCAGCAACGGCGGCAACGGCACCCTCGGCGACTTCGACGGGAACCGGATACAGACCATCCTCGACATCACCACCCCGATCCTGACCAGGAACGGCACCGCACCGGCCGACGGGCTGAAGGCCACGGGCCTGTTCACCAACAGGTTCCTCGACCCGGGCATCGGGCTCGGGACGACCGGCGCGGCCGACAGCCCCGAGGACTAGCGATGTCGGACCCCATGCTGGACTTCCGGGGCGTCGGCCTCACCTACCCGGACGGAACCACCGCTCTGCAGGAGATCGATCTGGCGGTGAGCCGCGGCGAGTTCGTCTCCGTGGTGGGACCCTCCGGCTGCGGCAAGTCCTCACTCCTGCGCATCGCGGCCGGGCTCAGCACAGCCACCCGCGGCACGGTGACCATCGGCACGCACCGGCTCGGATATGTGTTCCAGGAAGCGACGCTGCTGCCGTGGCTGAGCGTGCTGGACAACGTCGCGCTCTTCCCCCGGCTCGCCAGGCTGCCGAAATCCTCTCGGCGGGAACTGGCCGCGGAGGCGCTCGCCACAGTCGGACTGACCGACTTCGGGAAACATCTGCCACATCAGCTCTCCGGCGGCATGCGGATGCGGGTATCGCTCGCCCGCTCGCTGACCATGGAGCCGGATCTCTTCCTGTTCGACGAACCGTTCGGTGCGCTCGACGAACTGACCCGGGAGCGGCTCGGCGAGGAGATGCTGCGGCTGTTCGTCGACCGCCGGTTCGCCGGGGTGTTCGTCACCCACTCGGTCAGCGAGGCCGTCTATCTGGCAACCCGTGTGGTCGTCATCTCGGGCCTGCCGGGGCGCGTCGTCGACGTGGTCGACGTGCCGTTCGGGGACGTCCGCGACCCCGGGCTGCGGTTCTCGGGCGAGTTCGGGGCGCTCTCGGAACGGATCAACCTCGCCCTGCGGAAGGGGTACACGCCGTGAACGCGATATCGGTCCGGGCCCAGTCGCAGGGCCACTCCCCGGCCCAGGCCCAGGCCCAGGGCCGGGGCCGGGGCCGGGGCCGGACCTGGCCCCGGTTCCGCACCCGGCCCGGATCCCCGCTCGGGCGACGGGCCCGGATGGCCGTCCCACCCGTGCTGGTCGCCGGGCTGATACTGGCCGTCTGGTATTCCGTCAGCTATCTCGCCCTCGATGCCTCCCGTCGTTTCCTGATGCCCCCACCGCACACCGTCGCCACGGTGGCGTTCGGGGACGCGAAGGTGCGCGCCGACATCGCGACCGCTCTGTGGCGGACGGCACAGGTGGCGTTCACCGGACTGGCGGCGGCTTTGGTCCTCGGCGTGCTGTGGGCGGTCGTGATGAACCACGCGGACTGGCTGGAGCGCTCCCTTTTCCCATACGCCGTGATGCTCCAGTGCATTCCGGTCCTGGCACTGGTGCCGCTGATCGGCTTCTGGTTCGGTTTCGACTTCTTCGCACGGGTCATCGTGTGCGTGCTGATCGCCCTGTTCCCCATCGTGTCGAACACGATGTTCGGCCTGCGTTCGGTGGAACAGGCGCAGCGTGAGCTGTTCGCCCTGCAGCGGGCTTCCCGCTGGGTCGTCCTCACCCGCCTCGAACTGCGTGCCGCCCTTCCCGCGATCTTCGCCGGAACGCGGATCTCGGCGGGCCTCGCGGTGGTCGGCGCGATCGTGGCGGACTTCTTCTTCCGGCAGGGCGATCCGGGTATCGGCGCGCTGATAAGCCGTTACCAGGCCCGTGCCCAGTCGCCGCAGCTCTTCGCCGCGGTTCTGGTGGCCTCGGCCCTGGGAGCCGCGGTCTTCGTCGGCTTCGGGTGGCTGTCCCGACGCTGCGTGGGACATTGGTACCACGGTGCCTGACGAGCGTGCGGCGGCGCTGTTGTCAGCCCCGGGGCAGGCTCACCAGCCCGCACCCGGGACTGGCGGCGAGTGCGACGGCGGCGCCCTCACCATAAGCATTCATGGGCACCCACGATCACCGCCCCGCAACCAGTAGCGACCAGAGGCAGTCAAGGTATCGACTTCCACCGTACTCCATACGGGGATGCCACCAAAACGGCTACCATACCGGATATGCGCGTCTCGGCGTTGTCCGATCTCGACCCATCGCAGGTCAGCTCAGTGGAGCGAATTTATCTGGAGGCCTTCCCCGCGGGCGAGCGGATGCCGTTCGGGGAGATAGTGCGAGATGTCAACGAGGGTGTTCGCATCGCTTACGTCGCACTTCACGAGGGAACTGCACTGGGCTTTGCGTCGGCCTACGTTCTCAGGTCGGTTCAGATGTTCTATCTTGAATATCTCGCGATCGACGGGAGGTACCGCGGCGGCGGGTTCGGCGGCGAGCTCTGGTATCACATCTGCAGCGACGCCCGGCGCCGTCGGGGGGTGACAGCAGTTGTCCTCGAGGTCGAGGACCCCGACGAGCCGGACATCGACCCAGGAACGACCGCCGCACGCCGGCGGCGGATCTGCTTCTACGAGAACAGAGGCGCCCGCAGGTTACCCATCGCCGGCTTCCGGGTTCCGCTTCTCCAGGGAGACGGCGAACAACCGATGCTCCTGATGTGGGCACCGGCCGCCCAGCCCGACCCGCCGACCGGCGACGAGCTGACCAATCTCGTTCGAGCGCTGTACGAGGAGGGCTACGACCTCCCACCCGACCACCCACTTGTCATCGCGACAGCTGGAAAGTGACCTCGGATGGAAACCTCGAACATTGTCGCGGTCGTCGCACTGATGCTTTCCATCGGCGCGACGGCGCTGTCCGTCTCGGATGCCAGGCAAAATCGGACAGTCACCACCTACAACAGTACAACCGATCTGGCACTCCAAGTGGACAGAGTATTCATCGAGTACCCTCAGTGGCGACCCCATTTCTATGAGGACGAGCCGATCCCGACGGATTCGACACGCCAGGATCGCAATCAGATACTGGCGATCACCGAGTTCTGCCTCGACATCCTGGAATGCATCTGGGATCGGAAACCCGAGTACTCCAAGAAGGATCTCGAATCCTGGCGCGCGTGGATCCTGGACCTCTTCGACTCGTCGCCGGCCATGAGGAGCTACTTCGCCGAGAACAGCAGCTGGTACCCCACTCTCAAGGGTCTGCACGAGGAGGCACGGTCGGCGTGGTGGCTCGACGGCCCACCTCCGACGCCCGCACCGCCCCAGCCGCGAGCCAGCTGAGCACTCCGCGGACAGACGTCCGACGTCCCCCACGATCAGCGGCTTCCACTCCGACCCGCTCGCCTGGGCGCCCTCGGTAGCAGCCGAGCTTCGTGTCTCATCACGGCGTCGCGCCGCCGGCGCGACGTGCGATGACGCTGCTGTCGGCCGCCGGCAGGTGCAGTAGCCCGAACCCGAGGCCGGCGGCGAGTGCTACGGCGGCGCCGACGAGAAGCGGCGACCGCGCACCATGCGCGTCGAGCAGCACGCCGCCGATCGCCGCGCCCGCCGTGATCGCGACCTGGAACGCCGTGACCTGCAGAGACATCGCGGACTCGGCGCGTTCCGGCTCGACTCTGGTGACCCACAGCTGGGTGGCGACCGGCACCATGTTGAACGCGAACCCCCACAGCACGATCCCGATCACGAGCTGCACGGGAGCGTCCGCCATGGCGGTGATCACCAGGCTCACGCCCAGCAGGGCCGGTCCCCCGGCCGCCAGTGGGCGCAGCCTCGCGGCGAGCGCGCCGGCGATGATGTTCCCCGCCATGCCACCGAGGCCCCACGCGACGAGCAGCCAGGTCGTGTGGGCCGAGGTCACCCGTTCGATCGCGAGCCTGATGTAGGGGTAGGCGGCGAAGTTCCCGAACGCGACCAGGACGACGCACCCGATCCCCGCCATGAGCCGCCGGTTCCCGACAGCCTCGCGCAGCATCGGCAGGCCGGCGGACGGATGCGCAGGCACCGGCGGAAGCGTGCACGCCAGCCAGGTCGCGGCGGCGGCGCAGATGACGGTGGCGCCGGCGAACGCGGCCCGCCAGCCGACGTCGTTGCTGACAAGGGCGGCGAGCGGCACACCCAGCACCGTCGCGAGGCTCACGCCGAAGGCGAGCGCGGTCGACACGACGCTCGACCTGCCCGGGGCAACGGTCACGCCCGCGCCGAAGGCGAACGACCAGAAGCCGGCGAGCGCGATGCCGAGCAGGAGCCGGCCCAGCAGCAGGACGGCGAAGTTCGGGGCGGCCGACACGGTGATGTTGGCGACCGCGCCGGCGGCCAGCAGGGCGACGAGCACCGTGCGCCGGTCGGCCCGCGGGAGGACGAGCGCGATCGTGGGCGCGGTCACCGCACCGGCGATCGCGGTGACCGCGATCGCCAGGCCGGCGACCCCGTCGCTGACACCGACGTCCGCGGCCATCTTCGGCAGCACGCCGGCGGGCAAGAACTCGCTGGTCACGAGCACGGTCGTCCCCGACGTGAGTGCGGCCACCGGTGTCCAGGCCGCCGCCGGCGTGACGGCCCCGCCGGTCGGCGAGGACGTCGGCGGGGACACGGCGATCTCGTTGCTCATGAGGCCAACCTGCACCACCGCCGGACGACAGGCGTGATCCCGTGACACTTCCGGAGATCCCGCCGTTCGCTACACGTCCGCGTGCGTGGCCACTTTCACCGGCGCGGACCCGCGGCGGCGACAGCCGTGACGACAGCCGTGACGAACTTGCGATGTGCCCGGGTGATCCGCGGAATCCCGTCGAAGTAGATCTTTCGGGTCTCCCACGCCAACGAGTGCCTCAGAGCGGCGTGGTCGCGGTGACCACCCCCTGGTGGACGAGCACGTCGAACCAGCCGCGCAGGCTGCCCCCGGACATGAAGTAGGACGGGTCGTTGGCGGGGTCGTAGCTGGGGCCGACCGCGCGGAGGACGGCGGGGCCCCGAAGCCAGCTCCGCACGGCCGGCGGGGCGGGCGATCGCAGGTCGAGCAGGTAGTCGGCCGCCGTGGCGGCCGACGCGAACGCGGTGTCGGTGAACTGTGGGGCCGGCGGCGGGACGGCGTACCGCTGCAGCGGGTAGCCCGCGTTGACCTCCCCGTGGTCGAAGGTCATGGCGACCGACAGGTACCGGTCGCCGTAGCGGCGCCGCAGGATGCCGCCGGCGCTCGTCTGCGTCGAGGGCGGGAACGGCGGATAGGAGATGGTCAGCGGGTCGCCGCAGGCGCTGTGAACGTTCGAGGCCCAGTAGATCGAGCGTCCGCCGGTGTACCCGCGCCAGAAGGCGACGGTGTCGGCCATGTAGCGGTCCCGGACGGCCACGGCGGAGGTGGCGTGGTACTCGTGGAAGCCGACGATCGCCTCGGCGTGCCGCAGCGCGAGCCGTCGCCCGGGGTCGGCGGGAAGGCTGGCGACGAGGTCACGCGCCGCGCGGGCGTGGTCGATGTAGGGCTTCTTGTCCGGCTGGCCGCGGTACCAGGCGATGTGCGGGCCGATGGCGCCGGCCGGCCGGATCACGTCGTAGTGGGCGCTGAGGTCGGCGAGGCGGCGCCGCGCGCGGCGGGCCACGTGGTCGGTGACAGCGTCGTAGGCGAGGGCGCGGACCGAGACCACGTCGGCGCCGGCGAACCGCACCGGTTCGGTGGGATGGCGTTCGTTGTGCTCCCGCATCCAGACGAGCAGGTCGAGAATCTCCCGGCACTGCCACGGTGTGCCGGCATCGGCGAGCAGATCGCGCGGGTCGCCCCGGCCGTGACGGAGGAACTCGTCGATCTGGATGCCCTTGGTCCAGTCCTCCTCCAGCACCACCGACCGGAAGCCCGCCCGCTCGACCAGGAACCGCACCAGGCGGTGCTTGAGTCCGAGCTGTTCGTGCGCGCCGTGGGTGGATTCCCCGAGCCCGACGACCGCGACGTCACCGATCATCGTGCGCAGCGGCTCGAGGTCGACGGGCGCGGCGCCGGGCACGGTGCTGGCGATGCCGTGCGCGTGACCGCTGATCCACCTGGAAACGGGATCAGGCACGGCGGTCGGCTCGGCCGCGACCGCCGGCCGGGCCCCACCCGCGACGCCGAGTCCCAGGGCGCCACCGCCCACCGCCCGGAGCAGGCTTCGGCGGGACGTGCCGTATGAGTTCGGTTCGGTCGGCACTGGCGTCTCAACGGACGGGTGGCGACGGGACGACGGCAGCACACGGTGAGGGCATGACGACTCCTCCATCGATAGACACACGTGAACCATATACGAGTGTCTATCATTATCAAGCTGCTAGTATTTCGCTGATGTCCGAGGAGTGCGACGAACCGAACCAGAGCCAGGGAGGAGTCGCCTTCCTGCTCGCACAGCTCGGCGCGCACGCAGCCGCACGCTTCGCCGACCGCGTCGCCGAACTCGACCTGACACCGGCGCAGGCCGGGCTGCTGCGCATGATCGCGGTGTCACCCGGGCTCAGCCAGCAGACCTACGCGGCTCGGCTGGGCACCCCGCCCAGCCGCTTCGTCGTGCTCGTCGACACCCTGCAGGGGCGGAACCTGGTGGAACGGCGCCGCGGCAGCCCCGAMCGGCGGTCCTACGCCCTGCATCTCACCGGCGACGGCGAACGCCTCATGGGTGAAATGGGTGCGGTGGGCATGGCGCACGAGGGCGACCTGTGCGCCGCGCTGACCGCCTCCGAGCGTTCGGCCCTGCGCGGCATGCTCGCCCGCATCGCCGAGCAGCAGGGCCTGACCCCGGGGGTTCATCCCGGCTACCGGCGCCCCGCCGGCTGACACCCGCCCGCCGTGTCACTGGACCCATGCACATACAGCCCCTGCGGGCGGCCGGCGATGACGTCCAGGCAGCGGTGGCGGTCCTGACCGCAGAAACGCCGTCCGCGAATCCTGATCAGGAAGCGAGTCGGTCCACGGTGACTCCCATGGCTTCGTAGGTCGCGGTAGCTCGCTGGTCGAGACTCATCAGGGTCGCCTGGTGTTCGGCCGCGGTGAAGGCGATCAGGGCGTCGTAGGCCGGGCCGCCCAGGATCTGGCCGGCCGCCAGAACAGCCAGGAGTTCCTGGTAGCCCGTCTCCGACAGGGTGAGGAACGGATCAGTGAACCGCTCGGTGATGAACGTGTGCACGGTCGACGGCTGCGCCCGGTGCGGAGGCGGAAGGCGGGTCAGGACCGAGTAGGACTCGATCGCCGCGTGTGCGATCAGGCGCGGATGGCTGGCCATGGCCTTGCGCGCGACCGCATGGTGCTCGTGCCAGCTGGCGAAGCAGGCCACGACCACGCTGGTGTCGACAGCCTTCATCGCCGGGTTCGCTCCAGCGTGGTGCGTACCAGATCAGCGGTCAGCACCGGCATGTCCGCCTCTGCGATGGCGACCACGCCGTCACCCTCGTCCACCAGCGTCATCGGTGTCGGCGCCGGAACGATCTCGAGCCGCCCGTCTCGCTCGGCGATCTCCAGCGGCTGACCCGCCGTGAGCCCGAGAGCATCACGCAGCGCCTTGGGGATGACGACACGCCCCGCAGCGTCGATGGCAGTGCGCATGCCAGAAATCTACCATCGACTGCCCTGAAAGGCTTTCTCCGCGGCCAGGGTCAAGACCGCGACCAGAGTCGACATCCACGATCACCCGCGCGGTGGCGCCGAAGACGACAGTCCGCCCATCAGCCGTCRCGGCCGCACGGCTCGTGATTCGATTCTGGTGACACAGGACGCGAGACCCGAGCGACCAAGCCGACGAGAAGTCGCGTGCGCCGCGAGACCCTAGGCCGCTGGGCGACCGGTCGCCCCGGGCAGTGCGGCCGGTGGTCCGAACAGCTGTCCCTGCCCGAAGCGGCATCCGTGGCGCGCCAGTGAACGTGCCTGCTGCCGGCTCTGGACGCCGGTGGCGATGACCATGAGATCCAGGTCCTCAGCGAAGGCGATCACCGCATGGCGGAGCAGGTCGGCCCGGCCCACGCCGCCAGGGACACGACCGCCGAGCGAGCTGTCGAACATGAGTATCTCGATGGGCAGCTCGTCGAGCGACAGAAGACTGTTGTGGTTGCCGGCGATGCCGTTCAGTGCGAGGCGCAGCCCACGGGCGGCACAGGTACGCAGGCTGTCGGCGGCCCGCTCATCGAGGCGCTCCGTTTCCGACAGCCTGAGGACCAGCGCCTGCACCGGGAGGTCGGAGGCGGCCAACGCCGTCTCGATGTCGGCCGGCAGGTCGCGGGTCGGCCGTGCCACCGACACGCTGACGTAGACGGCGACGTTCTTTCCTGTCCGCCTTCGGTAGCGGCCGATGTCGTGGCAGGCACGGTCGAGGATCGCCTGTTCGAGCTGGTGGCTCAGCCCTGCGCCGGCCGCCACCGCGACCGTCCGTTCGCCTGTGAGATGCCCGAGGACCGGGTGACGCCACCGCGCCGAGGCCTGGTAGGCCACCGGGTGACCGTGGGTCAGATCGACGATCGGCTGGTACAGAACGTCGAGGACGCCACCCGCGGGATCTCCCCGCAACACCTGGTGCAGTGCACGGTGCGCCGGCAACGAGCCGCTGTGGGCGACGATGCCGGGATCGTAGACGACCAGTCGGTCCTTGCCCCGCTGCTTGGCCGCGTACATGGCGAGATCTGCCTGCTGGAGCAGACTCTCGGAGCTGATCGGAGATCCCGGCTCGGCGACTGCCAGGCCAAGGCTCACCTGGACGGCGTATGGCTGCCCGGCGAGGCGGCACGGCGCGCTGACGGCCGCGCGCACCCTCCTGCCGGCCGCCTCGGCGTCCACGGTCTCGTCCTCCAGGAGGACCGCGAACTCGTCGCCCCCGAGGCGGGCAACCGTGTCCGACGACGGGACGCAGCCGAGCAGCCGCCGAGCGACCAACCGCAACAGCTCGTCGCCGGCAGAATGCCCCAGCGTGTCGTTGACGRTCTTGAAATCATCAAGATCACAGAAGAGCAGCGACAGCCGGCCGCGGCTCCGCCGAGCGACCGCGTGTTCCAGCCGGTCGCCGAACAGGGCACGGTTCGCCAGCCCGGTCAGGGGATCATGGAGCGCCTGGTGGCGCAGCTGCCGACGGCTCTGCTCAACCCTGTCCAGCAGCCTCATGTTGTCCGCCAAGGTCAGCAGCTGACGGATCAGCACGACGAGCACAAGCAGGAGGACACCGAGTAGCACGCTCGGTCCGACCTGCGTCCGCGTCGCCATCTGGACGGCCACCAGCACGCCCAGGGCGGCCAGCGGAAGGTATGGGAGGAGCAGTCTCGCCCAGCGGGGGCCCTGCCCGGCCTGCCAGCCGGCCCAGCGGGCACGCCACCGGGCCAGGCCGCCGGGAGCGGATCCGAGACCAACGGCGGCGGGACAGACAGCACGGTCCGTCCGCGCCCGCGGCGGCACGATACAGGCGAGCCCGATCATCATCGTGCCGACGGTGTTGCTGGCCACCAGTTGCAGGGGCTCGGGCCGGCCGCTCGCGATGAAGTACAGCGACACGTGCAGAAGTACGGTGATGGAACCGAGCCCGCCCCCGAGCAGCGCGAATGATTCCCTGCAGCGGGGGCGCCGGAACACCCCGACGAGCAGAACTGTGATCAGCAGCAGGAAACATCCCAGGCCGAACGCCAGCAGGATTCCGAGCGAGGCCGGCGCCGGTGCCCGCGCGCGCACCAACGGGCCGAAGACGACCACCCAGCCGAGCAGGCTCAGCGAGCCGACGAGAAGCACCGCGTCCAGTACGGTGACGACCTTCCAACGAGTGCCGTGAGTTCCCGCCGGTTCGTCCTCCGGCCTGAGCGGGTCGGCAGGGAAGGCGAGCACCGCGGCGATCGACGCTGGAATGTACGCCAGATAGGCGGGCTCCGTCCCCGACAGCGGCGGCAAGGGGTTCTGCCCCAGGAACAACGCCCTGACGGATGTGATCAGGAGGCCGATCGCCACGCCGATCCATCCGGTGAGAAGGAGCAGCCTCCAGCGCCGCTCGGCGCCCCTCGCCCGCCGCGTCGACCAGAGCTCGCAGCCACCCTGGAGCCCCATCGCGGCCATGCCGCCGAGGCCGACGGCCAGCTCGGCGACGCGCGAAGGCAGGACGAAGGGGGCGAGCAGGGCTACGGACGCGACCACCGCGCACACAACGACGATTCGGCGGAACCTGGCCGCGCCGCAGTTCGGCGCTTCCCGCTCCGGTGCGATACCTCGAGTGAGCTCCGCGTGCGACATCATCCTCTCCGCCTGGGCTCTTCGTCGGCTCCGCCGGCGAGGATCGTGCTGCCAGCCGGACCGGATCACGCCGGCGAGCCCCCGCCACCACCATCTGACCCAAGGTCAGCATGTGGATGCGAACAGCAACAACCTCCACGCTAGTGCAGGAGGAAGAAGTCCGCTAATGCGCCGACCACGATCCTTTCGGGCCGGTCAGGCCACCGGATGGTGCACCTTGCACGCCGCGAAGGTCCACAGCGGGCCCGGGCATCGCCACCTTGGCCGCGCGGTGCGGCTACGGACTGTGCGGCACCAGTCTCCAGCCCGGTAGCGGGCCGGTCAGGGTGAACCTCGGAGAGGGGGCCGCGGCCAGGCCGAACCCGCGCAGGGCGGCGGCCGTCAGGTCGATCTCGTCCTGCCAGGCTGCCGGGTCCAGGCCGGCGCGCCCGGCGCCCCAGGATGTCCGCGCGCTGCCCGGACCTCCACCGACCGGACCACCACCTGCCGGACCACCGCCGACCGGATCTCCGCCGACGGGATCTCCGCCGACCAGATCTCCGCCGACCAGATCTCCGCCGACCAGGGCGGAGGTGTAAAGACCCAGGCAGGTGCGGACGTGCTCGGTGAAGGCGGTCAGGACCCGGTCCGTGACATGCGCGCGGACATCCAGCTCGTCGGCGCCGCGGTCGACCGCGTCGATGGCCGCCGCGGCGAGTACCGCTGTTCGGACAGCCTGCGCGGTCCCCGAACCGCTGAGCGGGTCGAACCGGGCGGCGTGGCCGCCCACCGCGATCCAGCCGGGCCCGCAGGGCGGTTGCCGCAACCGGGGCGCCGCGGGCACCACGACGGCGGCCTCGGGCGGTGCAACGAGCCGGCGTCCCAGCTCCGTCCCGTCCAGGAGCCTGCGCAGCAACGGCACCGGGTCCGCGACCGGCCCAGGCACCATGGCCTGCACCAGCGCCCGCCGCGGTCCGACCGGTGCCAGGAAGATCCAGGCCGGACCGGTGGCCACCAGGTGACTCGCGGCGGACTCGCCCGCCACGAGCTCCACCTCCGCGCTGATCATGTGTCTGCGCCCGATGTGAACCGGACGGCTCCCGGCCGGCCCGGCTGACGGGTGCCCGGCGGCGATCAGCCACTCGGCCGCCGACGGCGCGGGGCCGGCCGCGGTGAGCCGGACCAGGTCCGGATGGGTCTCGGCCAGCCGCCTGCCCAGCCGCTGGGCCAGCTGGGCCCCGTCGACCGCCAGACTCCGCTGTTCGAGGGGCTGGTCGGTGCCGGAGCCACCCCACCTGACGTATCGGCACCGAACCGGCCAGGCGCCGTCGAACAGACCGCTTCCGCCGTCCCAGACCTCCCGCAGCAGGTCGATGGTCAACTCGTTGAGCACCAGCCAACGCGCCGGCGGGGACGTCTCTCCCGGTGCCTGGCTGGTGCCGGATGCCCGCTCGGGGTCACCCGGACGCCATCCGGTGACCAGAACGCGGCGGCCCTGCCCGGCGAGCAGGTAGGCGCAGGTCAGGCCCGCCAGCCCGGCCCCGGTGACGACGGCGTCGGTCACCCCTGGGTCCGGGGCGGTGGCGGCTGGGCCGGCGGGGCGATCGTGCCGCCGGCGGCGATCGTGCCGCCAGCGGCGATCGTGCCGCCAGCGGCGATCGTGCCGGCGCCGGCGGCCTGCAGCTCGGCGAGCAGGGCCTCGTGCGCCGCGCCGTGCTGGAGGACGAGCCTGCGCTCCGGCGCGCCGCCCAGCTCGGCGACGGTCTCCTGGGCGCGGCGGATGCCGGCGGCATGATCGGCGACCGGGACGGGCAGCGTGACCGGGACGGGCAGCTCGAAGCGCGGCCGTACGCCGCGCGCCGCGAGCAGGTGGTTCGTCTCGTGCAGGCTGAACATCGCCCGGCGGGCCTGTTCGAGCAGCTGGCCGCCGGCCCTGTCCCCCAGCGCGAAGGTCGCCTGCAGGGCGTTGAGCAGCAGCGCGTAGTTCTGGTCGCTGAGATCGGCCAGGCCCTCGGTCAGCGCGTCGGCCGGGGCCACCCGCAGCGTGCGCAGGTAGCTCTCCGGTGCGAGCCCGGCGAGGTGGCCCTTGACCAGGCCGAACCGGCGGAAGTGCTCACCCCCCTCGTCGATGATCAGCTTGATGAGGTGGACGAGCCTGTCCCGCTCGGGGAAGAGATCGGGGCGCGCGTCGATCGTGGTCAGCAGCTGGACGTACATCCCGTCGACACCCGAGGCCGTTCCCTGGCTGGGCCGCTCGACCTCGATGAACCAGTCCAGCTGCGCCGGGGTGAGCGGCTCGAGCTGGAACGGCCGGTCGAGCTGGCGGTGGATGCGCTCGGCCCGCCCGACGTTCGGCGGCTGGCCGAGCAGGGCGAGCGCCTCGTTGACCCAGCGCAGGTGCCGCATCTCGTCGACGGCGATGGAGTAGACCTCGGTGGCCGCGGCGTGCACGCGGCGGGTGTGCTCGTCCGCGTCGTCGGGCAGCAGCCGGGGCGCGTCGAGCGAGTAGTGCGCGAACAGGTACTCCACCGAGAGGGCGTGTTCGACGGTGGCCAGGTAGTTCAGCTCGTCGAGCACCTCCTGGCGGGCCAGCTCGCCGACGGTCGGCCCGGGCGGCGGTGGCGGGGCGACCCCGGCGGTCTCCCGGCCGCCCAGCACGACGGCCAGGTCGTTCCAGGCATGGAGCATCTCGGCGTAGTCCAGCTCCTGCTCGCGCCGCCCGTCCTCGGTCGGCAGGTCCGCGGGCGGCGGGACGGCGGTGCGGTCGCCGCGCTGGAAGTTGACGTAGGGGATCTGCCCGTCGGCGCTGGTGACGACGTCGGGCTTGGAGGCCGCCCAGTAGAAGCAGCCGCAGTCCCGGAAGTCGTACTGCCACGGCGCGCACAGGCTGCGGGTCAGCTCGCCGGGCAGGTAGACCTCGGGGTCGATGACACCCTCGGGGTCGAGGTAGCGGGCCCGGTCGGCGACCAGGACCGCCAGCACCGTGCCGTCCGGGTCCCGCTGCACGACGCTGCGGTCACCGCGGCGGAACCCGTTGAGCGAGCCGTTCACGACGTCCGCGCCGGGCGAGGAGATGCCGGGCGCCGGGCCGAGCAGGATCGCGATCCGGCCCGGCATGAGGTCGTGCACCAGCCGCCAGACGTCCAGCCCGCCGAGGTTCGCGCAGCTGAACGTCGGGATGTCCGCCTCGGTCTGGTCGACGGTCGTGCGCCCGCAGACGGCCCACAGGTGCAGGGGCAGGTCCGCGTCGGTCAGGCCGCGCTCGGCGGCGATGCCGGTGGCGTCGACGCGGCGCAGCACGGCGCCGTCCGGGCGGTGGAACTCGAAGGTCAGCCCGGGGAAGAAGGCCTTGTCCAGGTTGCGCTGGTCGAACTCCAGCCCCGGATAGCAGTTGTCGACGCCGCTCTCGGGACGGGAGGCCGCCGGGTTGCCGCGCACGACGTGGTCCGCCCGCGCCGTCAGGTTTCGGGGGAAGATCTTCCCCACGGGTGGCCCGGTCACGGGTTCCGTCACGTTCCAGCCCTTTCGTCGCGCGCCGCGCCTCGTCGGGCGGCGCGTCGGTGTCCGCGCGGCGCACCTGATGGGCGACGCGTCCTGCTCACGCGGCGCACCTGTGTGGTCCGCGCGTCCAGCTCACGCGGCGTCCGTCAGCGGGCGACGGTCGTCGGATCGCTGCCGCTGCCGCCATACCCGGAAGACGCCGGCAGTCCCTCGAAGTAGTCGGGGCGCGCCGCGGACAGCTCGACGTAGGCCCGCAGGCAGAAGGCGAGCCAGCCGCGGATGTAGTCGCACCCGGGCCGCCCGCGCCGGGCCACCTCGTGGTAACAGCCGCCCCCGCACAGGTACCGGGCCCAGCACGACCGGCACGGGCTCATCCGGTCGACGTGGCCGCGGGCCAGATGCTCCGCCCGGGCCGCCTGGTCCGGGCCGGCCGTCACCGAGCCCATCGCGAAGCCTGGGTCGTCGACGAGCCGGTGGCAGGCGAACAGGTCGCCGTTCGCGGCCGCGCTGAGATACCCCGCACCCGCGCCGCACGGGTAGGGGCGGTGGCTGCCCCGATGAATCTGCGCCATGGCCGTCTCGAAGTTGCCGAACGGGTACCGGCGGCCGGCGGCCAGCTCACGCAGCGCCACCTCGCCGCATTCGACCATGTGCGCGAGGAACCCCTCGAACTGCGGCCCGGTGAACTCCAGCGCCGGGTCCGGCGACGCGACGACCGCGGCGAACCCGACCTCGTCGAAGCCGAGGCCGATCACATGGTCCAGGACGTCGAGCAGCCGGCCGCCCGCCGGGGTGACGGTGACCCGCGCGGCGAGATGGCGCGGACGCCCGTGCCGCGCCAGCAGGTCGAGCCCGGCACGCACCCGGTCATAGGCGCTGGCGCCACCGGGCAGCCGGCGCAGCGCGTCGTTACGGTCCCGGTCGCCGTCGAGGCTCACCGAGACGGCGAAGGGATACCGGGCGAAAAGGCGGGCGTCCGCGGGGCGCAGCTCGGTCAGGTTCGTGGTGAGGGAGAACCGCGCCCGGCGCCCGGCGGCCTCGGCCGCCCGGGCAGCGTAGGCGGTGACCTCGTGCACGAGGTCCGCGGCGAGCAGCGGTTCACCACCCATGAACCCCACGACCACGTCGGCGCCCGGCCGCGAATCGGCGAGGAGACGGTCGACCGCGGCGAAGGCGACCTCGCGCGGCATCACCCGGGCCGCGCCGCCGAAGCGGCCCTCGTCCGCGTAGCAGTAGGCGCACGACATGTTGCACGCCTGCATGACGTTCAGGGAGAGGGCTGACAGCGGCGGCGGGTCGATCGGGCGGCCGTCGATGCGCCTGGACGCGCCGGGCTCCAGCCCCAGGGCGGCGCGCGCGCCGGGCCCGAGCTCGCTCGCATCACCCGAGTCCAGCCAGGACCGCACCTGCCCCTCGACGTCACCGGGCAGGTCGTAGACCCGGCTGCCGTCCACCACGAACAGGTGTGCCCCGTGCGCGCTGTGGAACAGGCGCGCCTCGGCGGCGGCGCCCGGCACCACGTCCGGGACCGCGCCCGGCAGGGGCCGGTCGGCCGGCACGGGGTGCCCGCCCGGGGACGGGGCCGGGGCCGGGTCCGGGTCCGGCGGGCGGCGGCCGATCTGCAGCAGGACCGTCACGTGCCCTGCTCGACGTCCTGCCGCAGCGCTGCGCTCCAGGCCCGGAGCAGGTCGTACTGCCGCCGGGTGAGATGCATGGGATGGCGGTCGGAGCCGCGCATCAGCGCCGGCATGCGGCGGTCGTAGTAGCGCTCGCTGGTCGCCGGCTCGCGCACAACCGTGGGGAGCAGGTCAGGCCGTTCCCGCAGCAGGTCCTCCAACACCTCCAGAGCCAGGAATCGGCGGTGGCGCGCCCGGGCCGCCTCTGTCAGCGGGAACGGATGGTCGGTCAGCGGCTCGGCCGCCGGGAATGCCCGGTCCCGGGCCGCTGCCTCCGGTTCCCCCCGGCTGCGCGCGATCGCGATGTTCTCGAAACGGGCGCGGCCGTTCTGGGCGTCGACGTTCACCGTGGCGACCGTCTCCAGGATCCGCTCGAACAGGTCGCGGACCTCCAGGGTGGTGCGGGCGGCGTCCGCCACGTACGCGGGGTCGCGGACGTCGGCGCGCCGGACCCGGTCGGTCAGGCCGTCCGCGGCCGAGGTGAACGGGCGCTGGTCGGGCGCGAAGTCCGGCGGACCGACGACGATGCGTGCCACCGCGCTCAGCTCCGCCGGCTGACCCGGGCCCGCCGGCAGGACGACCCGCACCGTGCCGTCACAGACGTCGTCGACGAGCCCGAGACCGGCGTTGCCCTCCGCGCCCGCGAACAGCCCGCCCGGGTTGGTCCGCGGGTCGTCGCCGCCCAGCGCGAAGCCGACCCAGGGCGACTGCGGGCTGAGGACGAGCCGATCCGCGGGCAGGACGTAGTCGCTCGTGCGGTTCGGGAGGTCCGTCGGCCCGTACACGGCGCCGACGGCCGGGGTGAACCGCAGGCGTAGCTCCGGCAGCTCGGCGCTGGGCCTGGTCAGCTGCACACTGCCCAGCGGGACGCGGCTGCCGGCGGGCACCAGCGGCGCCGCGGACCCCGCGGGCGAGTGCCCGTCGAGCGCCCGGCGCCCGGTGTCGTCCCCGGCGATGCTCACCGTCGCGACGATCCGGTCGTCGTCGACCTGGGTGTAGTGGTGCGGCTTGAGGTTGGCGACCTCGACCTCCCAGCGCACGTCGCCGAGGGCGACACCGGCGGCGGCGAGGACCTCGGCGGTGATCGGCCCCTCGTGGGTCACGCCGTCGGCTGTCCAGGCGCCGTGCAGTTCGAAGAACGGGCACACCGGGCGGAAGCCGGCGGCGTCCTTGAACGTCACCGTCGCGGGCTGCCGGAGGGTGACCGTTCCGTCCTCGGCGACGTCGAGCGTCTCGGCCGGCTGGACCGTCGTGCGGCCGGTGCCCCGTGACGACAGGTCGTTGGGCCCCCAGACGTAGTTGTCACAGGGAGTGGTGGACGGGCCCAGCCGCCCGTAGGCGAGCGGCGGATACAACCACAGCCGGTCGATCACCCGGGTCTCCTGTTCTCCGTTTCCGCGCTTTCCGTTCCCTGCTGCCACCCGCACCCGTTCGGGTGGTCGACGCCGATGGCGGCGGAGGATTCCGTGTCATACCACACGGGAATCCGATGCCGTCACCGGATTTCGGCAATTCATCGGTGTTCCCTGGTGATTCCGATGCCCGCCGACAGGGCGTGTCCGTTTCATCCCGAAGGTTCATTCCGCACGTCATCGTCCCGACCAGCCACGGCAATCCCGAACGCCGGGCCGGACAACAGTACGGTGCTCTGGAAGCGAGATCGTTCGCGGTCACATGTATCACACCGACGCCGTCGGTCACCACCCCGGTCCGCGCCGCCACGCGGGCGACTGTCGGCTCCCGGACAACGCGTGGTTCCAGCCGTCGCCAGCCTCTTCCCGTGCGAGGATCAGCCTGCCCCACAGGCGGTGTCGACCGGATGAGAGACGCAGGTGCCCGTCGTGTTCGGGCCCCGGCGGTCTCGCCGACCTCGCCTCCGCACCAGGCCACGCAGCCGCCGGGAACAGGGCTCTGACGGCTTTCTTCGAGCAGGCAATCGTCAGAACCGAACAGTACGTCGGTCGCGGCGACAGCAGGTTCTTCAATCCTGCACGCATCGACCCAGCGCCCCGGGCGGCCCGGGGAGTTCAAAGGCCGTGGCGGTTTTCCCGACAGCCCGCTCGACGGCGCACACGGGACCCAGGCCCACCAACTGGCCGAACAGCTACCGGACAGCTACCGGACGGCCTGGTCGGCGACCGCTGGAACCGCGGGGGCTTCCGTGACGCCCCCGCACTCAACCAGGCCCGAGCGTCGCGTGGCCGAGCCGTCGAGCTCAGCATGGCAGCGGTCCGGAGTACACCGCGCGCTCGTCTGTCACCCCATCCGGCGACAGCGAGGTACATCGACACCCATCCGGATAGGTTGTTCGTGTGGTGGGCGGCAAAGGGACGGAGCCGGCGCGACGCGGAACGGCTGTCCTGTCCGCGGCTGCCATCGGCGGGGTGGCGGGGGCGGCTCTCACCGCCCATCGGAGCCGGCGGGCCACCGCTCTGGGCGCGCTGGTGGGCGCGGGCGCCCTGGCGGCCGGCGAAGCCGTCGCGCGCGCCCGGCAGCGGCCCGGCGAGATTCCCGCGCTGTGGCAGCGGATCGCCACCAGCGCGGCACTCGTCGCACCCGTCGGGTGGGCGGCCGGCCGGCGCAGCGGCGCGGGCCCCGTCACGATCGGCGCGGCGACCGGGAGCCTCGGCGGCCTGCTCGGGCTCCGGCCGCAGAAGGTGCTCCTCGGCCCGCCGTTCGGCGCCGCCGTGGGAGCGGTGCTCGCGGCCCGCGGCCGCCCGGTGCCGGCTGCCGCCGTCGCCGGCATCACGATGGCCGCCTACCGGACCGTGTCGGCGTTGGCGTTCCGGGACGCGCAGGTCGCCCTGCTGGCCGAACGGGTCCCCGCCGAGAGGCTGCCCTTCGTCGTGCCCCGGCAGTCGCGCTCGCGCGTTGTCGGAACCGGCTTCGTCCGAGAGCTGGCCGAAGAGCTCGGCGGTCGCTACGTCGCAGACGCGACCGACGTCGGAATCGTCGCCTCCATGGACGATCTGGCCGGCCCGGACGTCGACCCCGGCGCCGTCGACCCGCTCGTCCGGGAGTTCTACGAGCACACCACCCGTTTCTCGCTCGACATCGTGCCGCGGTGGCGGCTGTGGGTTCGCCCCGGCTATCTGCTCTACCGCAATCTGCTGGCCCGCCCACTGGGCCAGGCGAACGTGCCGATGAACCAGCGAGAGACCCAGCGGGGAATCCGCAGCCGCATCGACACCATCACCCACCCCGGCACCGGCACCGATTCCGACGTGGTGGCGGTCCGCGGCTGGATCCGCTCGTTCGCCGACACCGACGAACCCATCTACGTCGGCATCTACACCACCTACCGGCATGACGGCCGCGGCTACGTCAGCGTCGGTTTCCCCCTTCCCCAGGCCAGTTTCACCGCCACCCTGCTGCCACGCGCCCGGCCCGACGGCGGCCTGACCCTGACCAGCCGCGGTGGCGACCTGGCGCACCCCGGCCACTACCTCACCTTCCGCGACCCCGCCGACGGCACCCTCACCGCCCTGGCCGTCCACGGCTTCACCGAACAGCTCGACGTGTACCGGCGAGACGGCGACCTGCGCGCCGACCACGCGTTCGCACTGTTCGGCATCCCCTTCCTCGTCCTCGACTACCGCATCAGCCGCAAACCGCACAGACCCGCGTAGGCGACACGACCCCGTTGGGCCGCCTCGAGTCCGCGAGCGCGCGGCCGACAGGTTCCTCGCCGCGCCGACGAGCGCAATCCCCCGGCATCCGACAGGCGGGCCGGCAGGCGCGGTGTCAGGATCCGGCCCAGGGGAGGCGGCCCGGTTCTCCCAGCGGCCTCGCGGGCAGCGACCATCCCGCCGGTCCGGGGCGGCCACACGGTACGGGCCAGCGACCGCCGTCGGCCGGATGACAGCCAGCCACACTCGCGGAGACGGGACTACCGATGACGAGACGGCGGTGACCGGGCGGACACCCGACACCGAACAACCCGCCCTGGCGCGCGTCCTGAGCGGACGGATGCTGGTGTTCCTGGTGCTCGGCGACGTCCTCGGATCGGGGATCTACGCGCTCACCGGGCAGATCGCCGCCGATGTCGGCGGGATGATCTGGGCGCCGTTCCTGATCGCCTTCACACTGGCGTTGCTGACCGGGACGTCCTACGCCGAGCTCGCCGGCAAGCACCCCCGGGCGGCCGGCGCGGCGCTCTACGCCGACCAGGCGTTCCGTCGCCCGTATCTCACCTTCATGGTCGGCTTCACCGTACTCGCCGCCGGGATCACCTCCACCGCCACAGCCGCGCGGGCCATCGGGGGCGAATACCTCACGGAGTTCGTGACAGCCCCGGTGGTCGTCGTCGCGGTCGTGTTCCTTCTGCTGACCGCCGTCCTCAACGCACGTGGGATCGAGGAGTCGGCCCGGGTGAACCTCGTGCTCACCGTGATCGAGCTGGCCGGGCTGTTGCTGATCGTCGGAATCGGCGTGTACGCGCTGCTCACCGGAACCGGTGAGCCTGGGCGGGCCTTCGAGCTGCGGGCCGAGGGCTCTGCGCCGCTCGCCCTGCTCGCCGGCACGACCCTCGCGTTCTACTCGATGCTCGGCTTCGAGAACTCGGTGAACCTGGTCGAGGAGGCCCGACGGCCGCGCCGGGACCTGCCGAGGGCGCTGTTCGGTGGCATGTTCATCGCCGGCATCGTCTACCTGTTCGTCGCGTTCACCAGTGCGGCCCTGGTCGATCCCGACGTCCTCGCCGGTTCGAGCGCCCCGCTGCTGGAGGTGCTGAAGGCGTCCGACGTGCCGGTGCCGCCGAAGCTGTTCGCCGCGGTCGCGCTGGTCGCGGTCGCCAACACCGCCCTGATCAACATGGTGATGGCATCCCGTCTCGTCTACGGCATGGCCGCCCAGGGCACGATCCCGGCCGTCTTCGCGCGCGTGCTGCCCGGCCGGCGCACCCCTCCGGTGGCGATTGGTCTCGTGACGGCCCTGGCGGTGGCGCTGGCCTGCACCGGCCAGCTGGCCGGCCTGGCCGACACCACCGTCCTGCTCCTCCTGCTGGTCTTCCTCATCGTCAACATCAGCGCGCTGGCACTGCGCCGCGAGCCCGCCTTGCCGGGCGCCTACCGGGCCCCCACCTGGGCCCCGGCACTCGGCGCGCTGTCCTGCGCGGTGCTGGCCACCCCGCTGGTCCACCGTGAAGGCACGGCCTACCTGCGCGCCCTGGGTCTGCTCGCGATCGCCGCCCTCGTCGTCATCACCCGGAAGGTCGTCAACGGCAGGTTCCGCGCGTGCGCCAGCCGCCCGCCATCGCTGTAGTCGGCGGCCCGCTCCAAACGCGTTCCGGATCACCGTGATCACTGGTGGTCTGCGGCCCGGCCGGCGGTGAGACGGCATGACCGGGCCGCGCGAACCTGCCGAGCCGGACCCCTGCGCGATGGCAGAACGCGGCGGGCGGACTTCGCCGGCTACCAGGCGAAATGCTCGGGGGCCGTCCGGTAGCCCGGGAAGATCTCGTCCAGCCGGGCCAGCGCCTTCTCGTCCAGGCGTACGTCGAGTGCCCGGACGGCGTCGTCGAGCTGCTGCGGGACGCGCGGGCCGACGATCGGCGCGGTGACGGCCGGCTGGTGGAGCAGCCAGGCGAGCGCGACGTCACCAGGCTCGTGACCAAGCTCGGCGGCGAAGTCCTCGTAGGCCTCGATCTGCGGGCGCCTGGCCTCCAGGGCCGTCGCGGCCCGGCCTTCCAGGCGCCGCCTGCCCTCGCGTTCCTTGCGGAGCACGCCACCGAGGAGCCCGCTCTGCAGCGGCGACCACGGGAGGATGCCCACGCCGTAGTGCTGCGCCGCGGGCAGCACCTCCAGCTCGACCTCACGGGTGAGCAGGTTGTAGATCGGCTGCTCACTGACCAGGCCGAACGTCCCGCGCCGGGCCGCTGCGCTCTGCGCCTGGGCGATGTGCCAGCCCGCGAAGTTGCTGCTGCCGACGTAGAGGATCTTGCCGGCCGCGACGGCGACGTCGACAGCCTGCCAGATCTCGTCCCACGGGGTGCCGCGGTCCACGTGGTGGAACTGGTAGAGGTCGATGTGGTCGGTCTGCAGGCGGGCCAGGCTCGCGTCCAGGGCGCGGCGGATGTTGAGCGCCGACAGCTTGCCCTCGTTGGGCCACTCCCCCATGGCGCCGTAGACCTTGGTAGCCAGCACTGTGCGCTCCCGGCGCCCACCGCCCTGCGCGAACCAGCGGCCAATGATCGACTCGGTGTGGCCCGGGCCCTCGCCCTGACCTGACACGCCGGCCGAGCGCAGGCCGTAGACGTTGGCCGTGTCGAAGAAGTTGATGCCGTACCCGTGCGCCGAATCCATGATCTTGTGAGCATCGGCCTCGTCGGTAAGCGGACCGAAGTTCATCGTCCCGAGACACAGGCGCGAGACAGACAGACCGGAACGGCCGAGATGAGTGAACTGCATCCTGGGCGAAGTCCTCTCCGATGAGGGATCGCTCGGCGCCAGGCTCAGACGGGCGCCGCGCTGGCCTTTCCAGTCTCCACCTCCACGTGGGCCCCAGCCAGCAGATCCGCGGCGAGGCGGCCTCCACGCCGCGCAACACCGGCGGTCAGGCGGGCGCGGCGGCCCGCCGGGCGACAAGCTCAAGCACTTCACGCAGGGCGCCCCGCACCCGTTCGTCGCCGACGAGCCCATCCGGCCCCACCGCATCCCGCCCCACCACGATGCGCACCGGGCTGGGCACCGCGACGACCGCGCCGACGTAGCCCAGCACCGTGGCCAGCGCCGCGTCCGCACCGCCCCCTCGGCCCTCGGCAGCCACATTGACCCAGGCAACCGGCTTGCCGTACAGCTCACCGCCCCCGACCGTCCAGTCGAGCAGGTTCTTCAGGCTGCCCGGCAACGACCCCGCATATTCCGGCGTGCAGAACAGCACCGCGTCCACCGCGTCGAGGTGCCGCCTCAGTTTCGCCACCGCGGGGTGGACCGGCTCCTGGTCGCCGGGAACGAATGCCGGCAACTGCGCCAGTCCCCCGTAGAGGTCGGCGATGACGCCGTCGGGGGCGACGGCCTGGGCGGTTCGCAACGCGGCCGTATTCGTCGAGCCGCCACGCGTGCTACCGGAAACGAGCAGGATCCTCACCTCAACGCCCCTTCATGTCGCCAGGAACAACACGCTTCGGTACGGCCGACGCTCGCACCGAGCCGGTTACGCGGGCCAGCCTGGGGTTGTACCGGCCGATCCGCCGTCTACCAGGAACCAACGGCTCAGGAGACTAGGAACGCAGGGCGGGAACGGTCAGGGCTTGGGCGCGGGCCGCAGTGGCGAGCAGGGTCTGGGCCGTCGAGGCGAGGTCCGCGACCATCGCGACGAGGATCCGTGGGTCGTTCTGATCGCCCCAATCGTCGACGGCGGTGTGCGCGTGCGCGGTCGTGAGGTCGACCGTCACCGAACCGGGGCCGTCGCCCTCGCCGTTGCCGAACCCACTCGTCAGAAGGCTTCGCGCGGTGTCGGCGATGCCGCGGGCGACGAAGTCACGGGCCGACGGCCGATCCTCGCCCTCGCCCTCGCCGGCGTTGCCGTAGCGGTCCAGCAGCGAGCCGGCGAGGCCGTGCGGGCGCCGCGGCGACTCACTCGCATCGTCCGGCGGCATGCCACCGTCGTCCCCACCACCGTCGTCCCCGCCGCCTCCGTCGTCCCCGCCGCCTCCGTCGTCCCCGCCGCCTCCGTCTCCCTCACCATCGTCGCCACCGCCGTCGCCACCGTTTCCGCCACCACCGGCGTTACTTCCCCCACCGGCGCCGGCGGTGGAGCTGTCGCTGATGGCCTCGCCGTTCCGGTCGAGAACGGTCGTATGCCGGTAGACGGTGCCGTCCTCGCCTTTCGAGGTGGTCTCGATGGTTGTCTCGCCGGTGGTTTCGTCCTGGGTGACCTTCGTTTCGCTCTCGTTCTTCCCGTCGGTCGAGTAGGAGCTCTTCTGCTCCGACGTGACGTTTCCGTTCACGTCGCGGTGGACGTCGGTGCGGACCGTCGTCGTGGTTCCCGAGTCGCGGTCCTTCCAGGTCGTCTCGGTATCCGTGTCCGTTCCGCCACCCGGGGACGGCGTGGTGACCGTCTTCGTCGTCCTGTCGACGGTGTGCCCGTCACTGTCGACGTAGGTCTTCGTGTCCGTGTCCTGGCGGACAACCAGATTCCCCTGGGCATCGCGCTGCTCACGGGACTCGCTGACCGAACCGTCCGGGCGCTCGGTCCGTTCCTTCGTGCTCTTCACACCGTTCGGCGAGACGATGGTGGTACTGGTTCGGACACTGCCGTCGGGCTGGCGGACCGGACCCGTGGTCGTAACCGTCGGACGGGCGTCGCCCATGGTGACGGCGAGGTCGGGGAAGGCTCCAGGAACGGTCCTGCCGACCACGGCCCAGCCGCCCGTCTCGGCCGTCCAGCTCGCCGTCCCGTCCGGGCCGAACGTCGCCGTGCCACGGACCGTCACCCGTTCGCCGGTTCGGCGGGTCCAGCTCGTCTCGGTGTCATGCGGGCCGACCGCACGGGCGACGGTCACGAGCGTCGCCGCCGGCGCGCCCCAGCGGCCCGGAGCCAGCTCGACCTCGGTCTGTGACCAGCCGGAGCCATCGGTCACTGCCACGCTGACGCCGTGGTGGCTCGTCTCGACGACCGCGTACCGCTGGCCGGTCCCGTCGGTCAGGACGGCCGTCAGGCGGCCGTTCGAGCGCAGTACCAGCCTCATGCCGTCCGGCTCCCGTTCCCGAAGGGGATCGCGACGACGAGTCGGTCGTCATGGATCGCGGCCACCCGGCCGTCGCGCAGCGTCACGCTGAACGGCGGGGGCTCGGCGCCCGCGGGCTCCTCACGCGGGCCGGCTCCCGCGACCTCACGGACCTCACCCGTCGGCGACCAGACGGTCAGGCCGCCGTCGACGGTGCGCACACCGACCCCGTCCTCGAGGCGGAACAGGCTCGCCGCGGGCGCGGGCAGCGCGACGACCTGGGTCGGCAGCAGCCAGCGCTGGATCAGCCGGGCCCCGTCCGGGGCGGCCGGCAGGTCATGCTCGAGCGTGAGCTCGGTGGCGGCATCCGTGACGAGTTCGATCGCCACGGCAGTGCCATCCGAGGGTGAGAGCGCGACCAGCCTGCGGTCGTCCGCACCGTCGCGGTGGCCGGTGACGGTGACGGTCGCGCCCCCGGGGATCTCGCTCACGGCCAGCTGCCAGTGCCGCAGAGCGTCCACGCCGTAGGTGAACGGAGGCGGGTCCACGAGCCAGCCGATCCTGATCCGCGGGTCGTGCCAGTCCCGGCCGAACCGGCGGCACTGGTCGACGGCCAGGATCTTGACCCGGGCGGGGTCCGGAGCGGGAGGCGGAGCGGGGACCGGGCCGGTGCCGATCGGTTTGCCGGACGGCGAGCGCAGGTAGCCCGCCAGGTCGTAACGGCGGATGCCCGCCGAGGTGTGCAGGAACGCCCGCCCGACGGACCCGGCAGCCGCTGGATTCCCCACGATGGCGATGCGTTGTTCGGGCCGCGCGCTCCACCCGTCGAACTGGAGCTCCCAGCCCTCCGCGGGCAGGACCGTGCTGGAACGGAACACCGTGACCGGGACGTGCATGACCAGGGTGGCCAGGGCCATCGCGTCGTCGGTGACCCGGACGTTGGGAAGCTCGAACGTCTGTCTCCAGCCTCCACCGTGCTCGCAGGTGATGCCGCCGACCCAGTCGCCCTGCAGCTGCCCCAGCGGTTCGGCCGCCGGGGCGAAGGTCGCCCGGTGGTTGATGCCGAACGGGACGCCCAGCTTTCCTGAGACGACGAGGCCGTCCGGCCCGGCCGACGCGGCCTGGACGAGGGCGGTCGGCAGCGGGGCCGGGAGGCTCTGGGTGCCCTCGTAGGTCGCCGACGAGTCSTCGCTCGCGACCTTCCGCAGGTCGCCGCGCGAGTCGGCGCCCGTCACCTGGTTACGCACCCCGTCGGCGATCATCGAGCCGACGATGCCCAGGCTCAGCGCGGCGAGCGCTATCGCGGGGACCGGGTTGACCACCGCCAGCAGGAGGGTGAGGGGGCCGCCCTTGGCCGCCCAGCATCGAAACGAGTCCCAGTCCGACGCGTTCCCGTCTATCACGAACTGCGTGGTCAGGCTTTTCGCCTCGATATCGGGCACCAGCGCCAGCCGCGTGGTGACGTCGACCGAGAGGTCGACGTCACCGAACGGGCCGGAACAGGCCTTGAGCTTCTTGACACCGAATCCGCCGACGACACCCCAGTCGCCGGTCCCGAAGGGGCCGAGGGGCTGCCAGGTGGCTACCGGCTGCTCCTCGACGGCCATTCCCGCGCCGAAGTCCGCGATCGCGGTCTTCAGTGCGGTGAGCAGCTGTTCCCGGAACACCTCGCCAGAGATACGGATGCACCATTCGGCCCCGTCGAGCGCCACCACGCGGTCGGCGGTCGGCGCGGTGAGCTCGCCGGGATCGCCGGTCACGAACCGGATGGTCACGGCCTGGTCGCTGGCGAGCACCGCGGCGCCGACCACCCTGACGCCGGCGGGCACCGGGAAGTCGCGGCGCGCGATGCCCAGCGAGAAGGCCGGCTCCGACGGCGGCCGGCCGGGAATCGCGAGCGCGACGAGGTCGATCCGCAGATGCTGCAGCGCACCTTCGCCGGGGACGGCAGTCACGGTGAGGGTGGCCGTCCCGGTGGTCTTCGTCATGGCGGCGGGGTCGGCGTCCAGCTCGGCGATCGACACATGGCTGATGGTCACGTCCGCCGTCAGGAGGAGGACACCGAACCGCGCCGGCACGCCCGGCGCGGACGAGACGATGGTCGGCAGGCCCCAGTCGAGCCGAGTGATCAGCCGGTCATGACCGAGCACCGCGAGCGAGCCGGTCGGCAACCCCTCGATCAGCATCAGACACTGGGCAAGCGCGGAAAACTGGTTCCTGGTGAACTCGGCCTCAATGACACCCATGCCCGTCTTCCTCATTCCCCGTTGTACGCGCCCGCCCGCCGGGAACACACGCAGGCACGTTGAAAGAAAGTCCGGTGACACTGCCGTGATGTCGGCCTCAAGCGCCGACCGGGCACCGACGATACCGCTGGAAAAAGTCGACGACCCCGCCATTGTCGGTGTACCGACCAATGCCAGCGGGTCGCGCCTGGCCGCTGACGGTTGACGGCCCGGCCGGC
Organism: Frankia sp. CcI49; assembly: GCF_001983215.1. Classification (NCBI taxonomy): domain Bacteria; kingdom Bacillati; phylum Actinomycetota; class Actinomycetes; order Frankiales; family Frankiaceae; genus Frankia; species Frankia sp. CcI49. The sequence continues at coordinate 94,665 of NZ_MOWP01000031.1, read as the reverse complement.
GGTGAGGCGGCACGACGGTGTCGCACGAACCTGCCCGGATGGACCGTGACGCAATGGCTGACGCGGGAGGCGGCCTTCGGCGGCTACCAGGCGAAATACTCGGGGTCCGTCCGGTACGGCCTGACGATCGACGAACCGCCCCGCAACAGGTTGTTCCGGATCACGCGGACATCAATTGTCGCGTTCCGCAGTCAGGGGGCGGTGCGGACGGCACCCGGGCGGCCCGCCTGCCTAGATCACATCGCCCGGCGCCGCGCCTGACGTGGGAGACGGGGGAGACGGGGGCGACGGGGGCGATCCGAGGGCCGTCGGCGTTCCCGGCGTCGTGAGCGACGCGGAGGCGTCGAGGGCCTCGGACTGCTCCTGGCMGAGCCGCGCGGTCTGAGCCCTGAGGACCTGGATCGTGTTGCGCAGGTAGTCGACGATCGCGGCTGTCTGGTGCTCGTCATACCGGGTCATGAACGCGCCCATCTCGCGGCCGAGCTCCGCGAAGATGCCGGTCAGGTCGGGTGCCCGCTGCGGGTCGGCGCGGACCAGCACCCGCCGGCGGTCCGCCGGGTCCGGAATCCGCTGGACGTAGCCGGCGCGTTCGAGGCGGTCCACGATTCCGGTCACCGCGCTCGCCCCGACGCCGAGGGAGGGCGCGAGCGCGCCGACGGGCATGGGTCCGGTCCGCACGATCACGCCGAGCGCCTTGTGCTCCGCCGCGCCCAGCCCGAGGCGGCGGGCGATCGCCTCGTGGAAGAGCACCACCGCGGTGCTCAGCTCCCATCCCAGTGTGTCGCCGTCCGTCACGGCCCTCGACTCCTCCGGCACGCCTCCAGCATGACCTCCACAGGCCGCCCCTTGCGCGCCCACCCTCCAATAATTCATGATCGTGGAAAGTTCATGATGATGAAAGAAAGGGAGCTGGGATGGCAACGGGACTCACGGTGAGTGGTCACGCGCTGCGTTGGGCCGCACGCTGTTACCGCGACAACGCGGCACTGCTGGTGACGCTCGCGGCCGCCGCCTCGCTGCAGCGCTTCGGGACGATCCGGTACGGCGACGAACTGCCCGCGGCAATCGGCCCGGCCGGCGAGGCCCTCACCGGCCTCACCCGTATCGCCGTGATCGCCGTCGCCCTGCGCGCCCTTGCCCGGGAGCCCGAACTGGCCCCGCTGACACCCCGCGAGCGCCTTGACCTGTTCGGGTCAGCGGCGGGCGCTCGCTGGAGGTTGCTCGTCACGCCCGCTCTGCTGCTCGCCGCCGCTTTCGTGATCTTCGATGTCATCCCGAACGCCGTGATCACCCTGTGGGTCGAGCCAGCTGATCGCCGTGAGCTCATCCAGGCGATCCTGGTGGCTGTGAAGAATCCGACGGTGATCGTCCTGACCATGCTCTGGATGGTCGGCCTGGCTCGCGAACTCATGACCGAGCACTTTCGCGCCGCGGCTCGCTGAAGCTCTCGGTTCCGCCGTGCTGCCGTCGGGTCCGCGGGCCTCGCTGGGTCCGCGGGCTCCGCCGGGTCCGCGGCGGGTGGCCGGCGAGCGGGTGAACCGCCGTCTCGTGGCCGTTGCACGACACGCCCGCCCACCCGTGGACGGTGGCAGACCCGGCGGCCAATATCGGAGTGTCGAGGGTCGGCCTAGCCCGTGGTGTCACCGTCAGGGTGGGCGAACCACCGATCACCCACCTGGCCAGCCGGCGAATCACCTCGGCCGCCGACCTGCTAGGGGAGACCGACCAGACGGTTGGCACGATCGCGAGGAAGGTCGCCTACGCCAACGCCTTCGCACTGAGCGTGGCGTTCAAACAGCTACGCGGCACGCGACCAAGTAATCATCGAGCCCCAGGACACGACGTCCGCGATCCCGGCTCCAGCCCGTGACACGGACGACGGCTGCTCGCACTGCGAATGAGAGCAATCCGAAGAGCGGAGGTCAGCACTCGCCTTGGCCTTCTTGCTCATCGTCAGGTGTCGGACGCTCGGCAATCTTCGGTCGGATCGCAGTGGCGATCATTAGCTCAACAACGACTGGTGCGATCAGCTGCGGAGCAGTTAGCCAACCGAACCATGCAGCGACCGCTACCAGCCCTAGAACCAGGACATATATGAGGATTTCCCGCCAGACAGGGGCAGTGCGGGGGGTGCCGGAGGTGCTCATGAGCGTCTCCCAAGGTTTGCCGCGATGAGTCGTGGAACGCGAGGTCTTTCGACGTGTCCTGATCGACTGCGCAGTCGCCGTCCACCCGGCTTGTCGCTTCTGCCAGGAGCTTTGCGTCCCATCCGATGAGACCACCCGGACAGGAGCCAACACCAACCCCACATGTGCACCGTTTCGGTGCGATGAGGGTGCCGTGACGGTGCAGGCGGCACTACCATCGCACCCAAGCCGTCCGCACGGCCTTGTGGCGTTTTGTTGCGAGGCGTCAAGTGGATCTTGTGGCGAGGGGGTCGGCCAGGGAGTGCAGGAGAAAGATTCGTCATCACATTCGGGACCAGAAGGCCCGGCAAACAGCATTCCATTGGCCGACGATCTGAACAGCCGGATTTATGAAGACCTAAAGCGACTCATTAATCCTGGACTGGTGCGTGCTCACGGCGACGGCGAGCTGACCACCTTGCCCCATTTGGCATCCGTGAGAAGAAAGCGATCAGGGACTTCGAAACGTGGGGAGCTTCACGCAATTCGTACTGTTGTCCTTGGGGCGATTGAGCAGCTGGGCCTGCCAACGTCCGCGGCCGCGAAAGAACTCTTGGCTCTTGAATCCAATCCGACAAGGGTGGAATTCCGACGGGACCGCGCCGCTCGCGCGATAGGCCTTCAGTCCGGCCAGGGGTTCAAGTCACACCGCCAGTCGGCACTGCTGAAAGAACTCGCCGACACCATCGAGCATCTCGAGGAGAGCATCCATGAATCACTGAAGACTCAAACACCAATCGTTCTAGAATGGCCAGTAATACAGATGGCAATTGTCCGGATGCATGCAAACGTCGACCGATCGTTTGCGCCCGAACTTCTGCTGACCATGTCGGGTCCCGGCAGTTTCGCCGCCTGCTATTTCAGCACCCTTAGCTCAAGAGACGTGCCACTGATAGTGTGCACAACCTTTCCAAGGCGAGACGACAGACTCCCGAGCCACAGTATCTTCGAACGCGCCGCCACGGCTTCCAACTACGTCAGGATCGACACATCCAAATGGGTCGTTTACCTGCCAAACCTTCTCTTCGAATTGCCAACCAAAACGAGGGTCCTAATTCTTGACGATCGAATCCTGTCGGGCGAAACGCAAAATACCGTCGCCGAAAAAATTGGGGGTCGCTTCGATGTTCGAAGGGCGGCCATTATCGCGCACACCTCGGCACTCTCAATGCTCGATTACCACGGGATGGTCCTCGATGATGACTACATAATGCCCTGGGGATCCAAGCACGGCCGACAGTGAGAATTGAAATATTCACTTTTCGGAACGAGAACCTTAAGGCTCCCCCGCGAGGATCTTTAAGAATCGACGCCAGACGCACGTAAGGATGACACACAATGAATGACGAAACAGTCAACGAACTGGCCGAGCATGTCCGAACCTCGTTGGAGTCAGTGAAAATTATTCAAGAAGCTTACGATGAGGTTGGATGGCAAATCAAARACCCAGCACTGGCGAAGGTCCGGCATATGCTACTACACCTCATGAAGGTTACTACAGAAGTCGCAGTCATCGTGGAAGACGCCGAGCACCGACTACATGACGGAACTCCCGCCGATGAAGTCGGAGCACACTTCACGGAAAGAATTGCCCAACGAGGGGACATCGCTGGACATTTGCTTTTCCATGCTGCACAGCTGGCAAATATCGGGAGCCACAACCTGGGGCAGCAGCTACTAAAAGTATATGCGGAGAACTCTCAACGATTCGCTCCGAACTCAGTTTTTGTCGGTATCGACCAACGACGGTCCCCGGCAGAGAATTCGCAGTAGGTTTAGAACCCGTAATGAATTAGCTCGACGGCGTCTGGTGCCCTTATGCGCCAGCTACGTCCAGGAGTAGCCCATGCCCGAAGGCGCCGGACGCGCTGGACGACCTGCGCGAGGCGCTCGTCGGCCTGATCGAGGAGTCGGGATCCCGGGGGGTGTCCGTCACCGTGGCGGCCTGATGCCGCCTGCGACCTCCGTCCGCGAGGCATCCAGCGGTCCATGCGCTGGATCGTCAGGGCTTCAAGGTTGCGAAGTTCAACGGCAGCCATCACATCATGCGACACCCGGACGGACGTGACACGACGGCACCGGTGCAGGGTACGCGCGACCTTGCGACAGGCAATCTGCGCGGCATCCATAATGATGCGGCCTAACGATCGAAGAACTCGCCCCGTGACAGCCCGTTTCAGGTCACGYGGGCATCAGGCTGGCCACGACCGTCGCTCCGAGCTCCCAGCAGGCCTCGCGCACCGCGGCGTCCACTTCGCCGACGATCGACAGCGGCTCCCGCAGACGCTTCCACTTCAGCCCGGTGACGATGGCCTCGACCCCGCGGATCGCGCCGGTGGTGTCGCTGTTGCCGTGCACGTGGAGCGCGTACGGCCGGCCGATGGTCGCCTCAAGCACGGGATAGTAGATCTGGTCGCAGAACTCGCGGAAAGTCGCGTGCGTCGTGCCGTCACGCTACGTGCCACACGAGGTTCGCCGTAGCGGCCTGCATGGCCATCGTCCAGGTCGGGCAGGACGACGTGCGTTCTCGGCTACGCCTCCGCGGCAGACACGTACGCCGCTATCTGCCGGACGAATTCGTCAAGGCCGTCGAGGGCGTGCAGTCGAGCAACGACGATCTCGTCGTTGACCGCGATGTAGTCGTGGACGAGGACGTTCCTGAAGCCGACGGCATTGCGGAGCGACACTGCGAGCGTTGAGGCCAGCGCCCCATGGTCGCCAAGGAGTTGGATCGCGTCGCCATTGTCCGCCGGCGGTCCCCAGCCCTGTGTCGCGCAGATGTGCTGCGCGACGTCAACGCAGGCCTCGATCGCTGTCACGAAGGTGTACTTCACCCCGCGCAGCCAGATCGGGTCCGCGCGGCGCTCGCCGTCGGCGTCCGCCTCGGAGCGGAGCACAGACAGGTCGTCGGTGATCGCGCGGAGCAGGCGCAGCACCCTGGCTTCGTCGATCACCGGCTACGCACTCCGGCCCAGAACAGCCGCGGCGAACTCCCGGTGCGCCCGGGTGATCCGCGGAAGCTCGTCGAAGTAGATCTTTCTGGTCATCGCCTCCCAGCGCACCCGCGCGGCCCGGTCGTCCTCGAAGAGCAGACGCCCGCCGACCGCCACCCTGCCCGCGAGCTCAAGCGGCGCGCTGTCAAGAACGAGCAGGTCCACGCCCGGCGGCAGGAGTATCTCGAAGGCGCTCGGAGTCCGTGGGCCGCCGAAGAAGGCGGCGATATCGATGTCCGAGTCCGCCCGGTGACACCCGACGGCGCGGCTACCGTGCAGATAGGCGAACCGGGCGCCCGCCCGCCGCAGCACGGCGACAGCGTCGCGCGTCGCGATGGTCGCGAGCGTCTCGTCCATGCCCCGATCATCCCAGACACAACGGCCGCGCGGCACTCGGCCTCCGTCCGCGTCGCCGGCCCCGCACAGTGGTCTCGGGTCCGCTGGAGGTCTCGTTCATCGAACCCGCCGAACCGCGGCACGGCCACCCGGATTCTCCTGATCCTGTTCCACCCGTCCCTCGCGTTCCACGTGCCGGCTCATCACGCGGACATCAGGCTTGCCGCGACCGTGGCCCCGAGTTCCCAGCAGGCCTCGCGGGCTGCGGCGTCCGCCTCGCCGACGATCGACAGCGGCTCCCGCAGACGCTTCCACTTCAGCCCGGTGACGATGGCCTCGACCCCGCGGATCGCGCCGGTCGTGTCGCTGTTGCCGTGCACGTAGAGCGCGTACGGCCGGCCGATGGTCGCCTCAAGCACTGGATAGTAGATCTGGTCGAAGAAGTGCTTGAGAGCGCCGCTCATATAACCGATGTTGGCCGGGGTGCCGAGCAGGTACCCGTCGGCGGCGAGCACGTCGACGGCGGTGGCGGCCAGTGCCGGGCGGACGACGACGTCGACACCCTCGATCGCGTCGTCCCGCGCCCCGGTGAGCACGGCCTCCAGCATCGCCTGTGTCGTCGGCGACGGCGTGTGATGGACGACCAGCAACGTCGGCACCCCGACATGCTAGCCGTGACCCGCTGCCCGCCTGTGGGCACCGCCTGGGACCGTCAGCGCGGGACAGCCGTGCGCGCGAGGCGGAAGCCGACGTCATCGACCTGGAAGTCCGGATGGCCACGGCGCCGCACCGAAGCGCGGCAGCTCCAGTGCTCGTCGAACCATCCGCCGCCACGAAGCACCTTGTAGGAACCGTAGACCTCGGCGTCGTAGGTGTCCCAGCACCAGTCCCAGACATTGCCGAGCATGTCGTGAAGGCCCCATTCGTTGGGCGCCTTGCCGCCGACCTCGTGCGGGCGCTCGGCCGAGTTGCCGCGATACCAGGCGATCTCGTCGAGTGGTCCGTACCGTGGGCCGACCGACCCGGCCCGGCAGGCATGCTCCCATTCGGCCTCGGTGGGCAGCCGGTATCCCTCGGCGGATTCGTCCCATTCGACGTGACCATCACCGGCACGGATCACATAGGCGGGCGCCAGCCCCTCCCTGCGCGAGAGTTCGTTGCAGAACCGTACGGCGCCCCACCAGGAGACGCCCTCGACCGGCAGCCGCCCGCCCCGAACAGCGCTCGGAAACTCGCCGACCACCTGGGTATACAACGCCTGGGTGACAGAGAACGCGGAAATGGAATACGGCGCGAGCTCGACCGTCCACGTCCGCCGTGTCCGCCGATCCGACAGGGTCACCTGCCCCGGCGGGATGACGACCATGGCGCCTTCCACGTCATAGTCCACAAGAAATTGATCTTACAGCGTGACGACGCAGGCAACAGGCCGCCGGGCTCCGGGCACTGGCGTTCCTGGCCGCTCGACGGCGCCGGGCATCCGGATGTCCCGRCAGACCGCCGTCAGCGGAGCAGCTGGCGCGGATTCTCGGACCACCGACCGACGCCCCACCGGCCGTGTTCCACTGCGATACTCCTCCGGTGACCGGTTCCTGGCTTTCCGCGACACTTCCGGTGCTGGGCCTGGCGACCGCCTCGGTCGAGGCGGTGCGGCTGGCTGCCGTCCGGGCCGGGGCGGCCGGGCCCGTCACCGACGCGGCCGTCGACCCCGAGCGCGTCGCCGCCGCCTTCGGCAGCGAACGGCTTTTCCGGGATGGCGACGCCCGCCCGGACGCGTTCGCACCACTGTCCGGCTTCTTCCGAACGCAGGACGGCTACCTGCGGACCCACGCGAACTATCCGCACCACCGCGACCGGCTGCTACGGATCCTCGGACTTGCCGACGCCGACCGGGAAGCAGCCGCGGCCGTGATCGCGACCCGCGCCGCGGCCGAGATCGAGGACGCCGCGGCGCAGGTCGGCGCCATCGCCGTCCGGGTCCGGACCGAGGCCGAATGGCGCTCCAGCGCCCCTGGCATGGCCGCTGCCACCGGGCCGCTCATCCGGACCACCGAACGTGACGACACGGTGGCCGGCGCGCCGTCCGCACGAACACCTTCCACGCGTGCGCCGGCAGGCGGGAAGCTGCCGCTGGCGGGGGTGCGGGTCCTCGACCTCACCCGCGTCCTCGCGGGGCCGGTGTGCGGCCGCACGCTCGCGCTGTTCGGTGCGGACGTGCTGCGCGTGGACCCACCGGTGCCCGCCGAGATCACCTGGCAGCATCTCGACACCGGCCAGGGCAAGCGCTCGGCGCTGCTGAACCTTCGTACCGACCTGCCGCGCGCCCAGGAGCTGCTCGACCAGGCCGACGTCCTGGTCACCGGCTACCGGCCGGGGGCCATCGAGGCCTTCGGCCTGCGGATACCTCCCGGGCTGGTCCGGGCCCGGATCAACGCCTGGGGCGACGCCGGGCCGTGGGCGGGGCGGCGCGGGTTCGACTCCATCGTCCAGGCCGCCGCGGGCATCTCGCTGATCGAGGGCCACGACGGGGTCACCCCCGGCGCCCTGCCCGCGCAGGCGCTGGACCACGCCACGGGCTACTTCCTCGCGGCGGCGGTCATCGACGCGCTGGCGGCCCGCGCCATCGACGGCCGGGGCCGCGACGTCGCCGCCTCCCTCGCGCGCACCGCCACCTGGCTGCTCGACGCCCCGGGGCGCGACCCGCGCCATCCGGCGGCGACCACGCCCACCGACGCCGCGACGGTCACCCACGGCCGGCTGACCACCGCGCGCCCGGCGATTCCCGGCTTCGACGACCACGCCTTCCCGTCCCGTCCCTGGGGCCGCGACGAGCCCGCCTTCGGCTGACGTCGAGCGGCGGGACCGCGGCGCGCCCCGAGACCAGCACCGACCGAAGCCGGCCGTCGCGATCCGCCCCACATCCGACGCGGACGTCGTCACCACACAGCCCGACCCGGTGTGGGCCGCACACACCCGTACCGGGTTCTGACCGGCCACCGGCCGCCCGACGAGGGTTCTGGCCCGCGGGCCGACCATTCGACCGCCCGGGATGCCTGGTCGGTTCGGCACTTTCGGGCGGTTTGCCGGTTGTTTTCCGCGGGTGTTCCTGTTCGGGTGCGTATACGCTGACCCGCCAGGCTGGACGGACCACTCGGAACCGGCGTCGACCCGGTCATCCGTCGAGGTTCGCGGCATGACGCCGATCGGAGCTGCTCATGACTCAGACATTCGTCGACGGCGTCCCGCGAACCTCGCCGGCGACCAGACCCCCGCTGACCAGACCCCCGCTGCGCCCCCTGACCAGCGGTGATCGTGCGTTCCTGCATTTCAGTCGGCTCAACCCCGGGGAGCGGCTCGAGGCCGGGGTCGTGCTGTGCGTCGACGACCCGACGCTGACCGTCCACGAACTGCGCGCGCACGTGGCGACGCGGCTGGCCGAGGCTCCGGCCCTCACCGAACGGCTGTCCCCACCGACCGGGCGATCGGCGGCCGGTGTCGGCTGGCAGCTCGACCACGAGCCCAGCCTCGGGTATCACGTCAGCGTCGAGGAACTGCCCTCCGGCAGCGGGCAGGACGGCCTGCGGGAGGCGATGGACCGCATCGCCGCCCGGCCCCTCGACCTCAACCGCCCGCTCTGGCGGATCTGGCTGCTGCGCGGGCACCGTCCCGACGGGGTCGAGGTCGTCTACCGCTTCAGCCACATCCACCAGGACGGCGCCGCCCTGCACCAGGCACTGCACCTGCTGTTCGGGCTCGACCGCGAACCGGCGCTGCGGAACCTGCCCACCTTCGGCGCCCCCACCCGACGCGACTACGCCCGGATGGCGTCCGGGCTGCTCCGCGGCATCCCCCGTACCCGGCAGCTCACCTCCTGGGGCGGCCCGCCCCACGGCGGGGCCCGGCACACCTGGGCGATCGCCGAGCTCGACAGACTGCGCCGCATCGCGCGCCGCAACTCCGCGACCGTGAACGACGTCTATCTCGCGGCCGTCGCCGGTGCCCTGCGCACCTGGTCACGAACGGAATGGACCCGGTACGGGCGTCCCGTCCACGCGGTGATGCCGATCAGCCTGCGCACCCCGGCCGAGCAGGAGATCCTCTCGAACTTCACGTTCGGGGTACGGATACCGCTGCCCTGCGCGGAACCCGACCCGCGCCGCCGGCTGGCCCGGGTCGCCGCGCAGACCCGGCGGATCAAGGCAGGCGGGCGGATGGGCACGATCGAGCGGCGGATTCTGGACCGGGTGCCGCCGAACGCCTCCCCTCGCATGCTCGCCGGGGTCGCCGCCTCCGGATCACGCGCGCACGAGGTCGCTCTGGTCGCGAGCAACACCGGAACGATGCGCGGCCCGTACGTGATCGCGGGGCGACAGGTCCGCATGCTGATCGGTATGCCCCCGCTGTTCGTCGGCCGGCAGCACCTGTCGGTGGCACTGTTCGGTCTCGACGCGCACGTGTGCGCCGCGTTCACGGCCAGCGCCAGCGTGCCGCGCCACGCCGAGCTCGCCGACCGCTGGCTCGCCGAGCTCGCCGCCCTCGACTGACGGGCGCTGCCGGGTCGGCGTAGGAGGGCTGGGCCGACCGGCTCCGCCGCTCACTGGATCGAAGGTCTGCACACACCTGGCGTGACCAGTGCCGATTCGGGGCACTGTGCGTGGCAGGGGGACGTGATATGAGCCGTCGAGCGCTGAGCACACCGGACCGCGCACACGTCACCGCCTCGCCCGCGGGCGGGCCGTGGCCGTCGCCGCAACGTCCGGAACCAGCCGTGGAGCGGGCGCCGCGACGGCGACGGCACGAACACCCGACCGAGCACGGACATCCGACCAAGCACGAACACCCGTCCGGGCAGGCCCGCTTCGCCGGGCGGGGCGTCGACGCGGTGTGTCAGATCGCGATCGGGCTGGCGATCTTCGGCGTCTACCTGGGTGTGGCGCACGGCCTGGTGGTCTCCCGGTCCGCCGCGGACGCGCGAGGAGCGGACCTGCTCGCCGCGGAACGCTGGCTGCACCTCGCCGCGACGGAGCCGCTCAACAACGCGCTGCGCGGACACACGGCGCTGGAGATCCTGGCGGCCTGGGAGTACGCCACCACCTACATCATCACGACCTTCGGCCTGCTCGGCGTGTTGTGGGCGCGAGCCGACCCGACGTACCGCTGGGCCCGTGACAGCCTGGCGGTCACGACCCTGCTCGGCGTCGCCTGCTTCGCGCTGTGGCCGACCACTCCCCCACGGCTGCTGCCCGGGGAGCGATTCGTCGACATCGTCGCGATCCACCATCCGCCGCTGTCGTGGGGAGGTGGGCCGGTGTCGGCGGGGGCGAACCAGTTCGCGGCGATGCCGAGCCTGCACGTGGCCTGGGCGGTGTGGATGGTGGTGGCCTCGATGCGCGCGCGGCGGGTCGGCCCGGCCGGCCGGGCGTTCGGCGCGGCCCATCTGGGCGTGACGATGCTGGTGGTCCTCGCGACGGCGAACCACTACGTGCTCGACCTGGTCGCGGGTGGCGCGGCCGTGGCGGTCGCCGCGCCGGTCGCCGGCGGGATGGGCCGGCGGGCCACCGCGAGCGGCACCCGGCGGGTGGCCGCGGCCGACGAACTGTTCCTCCATGTGCAGACCGCCACCAACCCCCAGTACGTCGGCGGGGTGGCGGTGCTCGACACCTCCCTCGGAGCACCACCGACCCTGGACGCACTGCGGCGGCACGTGGCGGCACGGCTGTCGGCGATGTCCCGCCTCACCCGGCGGGTGGTGCCGGCGGGCCGGCTGCGTCACCACCGCTGGGCGAGCGACGGCGACATCGATCTGTCCTGGCATGTCCGCGAGACGCACCTGCCCGCACCCGGGGGGCAGGCCGCCCTCGACGGCCTGGTCGCCAGGCTGAGCGTGACGCCGCTCGACCCGGACCGCCCGCCCTGGCGGATCTGGCTGGTCCGCGGCCTGGGCGCGCACCGGGTGGCGGTCGTGGTCATCGTCCACCATGCGGTGGCGGACGGACTCGGCGTCGTGGCGCTGCTGCGCCACCTCCTGGACCTGCCCTCCCCACCGGACCCGCACCGCCCGCAGGACCTGCACCCGCCGCCCGACCTGCATGCTCCGACCGACCTGCATGCTCCGACCGACCCGCACCTGCCAGCCAACCTGCACGGCCCGACCAACCTGCGCTCCCCGACCAACCTGCACCCGCCGGCCGACAGCGTCACCACCAGCCCGGGCGGGCCGGCCCCGGGACCGGGGCGGGCCCGACGGCTGGCCCGGGTCGCGCGCACACCCGTCACCCGACCAGCCACTGTCGTGAGTGGGCTGGTGAGCCTCGCCCGTGACGGTGCCGCGCCGCCGATGACGCTGTCCGGTCCGCTCGGCAGGTCACGCGCCTACCTCACGACCTCCTGGTCGCTTCCCGCGGTTCGGTCCTGTGCCCACCGACTCGAGGTGACGGTGACCGATCTGCTGTTGGCCGCGGTCGGATCCGCTGCCACGGCGGCCGTGGCGGCGGCCGGCGAGGAGCCGTCCGGACAGGTGCTGCGCGCAGCCGTCCCCGTGACCATGCGCATGCCCGGTTCGGATCAGCACGGCGTTCCCCGCGGCCCCGGCAATCTGACCGCGGCACTGCGCCTTGACGTGCCACTCGGGCCGATGCCGCCGGACCGGCGCGCCGAGCAGATCACCCGCCGCGCGCGGGGCCGAAGGGCGTCGGGACGCCTGCCGGCGAGCGCCGCGGCCCTGCGTCTCATGGGGGCGCTGCCGGCTCCGCTGCACCGGGCGGCGGCCCGCTCGGTCTACCGCGCACGGTTCTTCACCGCGATCGTGTCGAACATGCGCGGGGCGCCACGGCCGTTGGAGCTGCTCGGGTGCCCGTTGCGGGACGTCTTCCCGATCGTCCCGCTCGCCGCGCAGGTACCGCTCTCGGTGGGTGCGCTCGGCTGGAACGACCGCTACTGCGTCGCCGCGACAGTCGATCCCGCCCGGCTCGACCCGGTGCTCTTCGGCACGGCGCTGCGGGCAGCGCTGGCCGAGCTGACATCACCGGAGCCGACAGCGCCGGAGCTGACGTCGCCGGGACTGACCGGCCGCACCCGGACGTCGCCACCTCCCGGGCGGCCACTGGCCCGATCAGCCTGAACCGGCCGCGACACCCACCTGTCCGTCTGTGACAATTCCGATCACGTGATCTTGCCTGTCCGGTTGCCATCCTGGGTGGGTGACCATGCCCGCTGTCGTCCCCGTCGCTCTTCTCGCCGCGTTCCTGCTCGCCTCGTCGGCCGCGCTGCAGCAACGCGCCGCCGGCCGCAGCAGCTTCGCGACCCGCGCCGACAGCGCGCACGCCGTGCCCGGCATCGGGCTGCTGGCCGAGCTCGTCCGGGACAGGCTGTGGGTGCTGGGCTGGCTGGCGAACATCAGCGGCTTCTGCGTCCAGGCGGCGGCGCTGCACCTGGGGTCGGTCGCCGAGGTACAGCCGCTGATGGTCTGCCAGCTGCTGTTCGCGCTTCCCCTCGGCCTGATCGGCACCGGGCGGCGGATGTCCCCGAGTGCCTGGTGGGGTGCGGCGGGCATCTGCGGTGGCCTGGCCGCGCTGCTGTCGGCGCGGGGCGACCTGCCCGCCTCGGGCGGCATCGACGAGACGCGCCTGGTCGCGGCGATCGCGGCGACGGTGGCACTGGCCGGCCTGCTGGTCGTGATCTCACTCGGCCGGCCGCCGGCCGCCCGCGCGGGCCTGTTCGGCGTCGCGGCGGGGCTGTTCTACGCCCTGACCGCGGTGCTGATGAAGGAGACCACGGAACTGCTCCTCACCGACGGCATCCTGCATACGGCGATCAGCTGGGAGGGCTACGCGCTCGCCGCGGCGACGGCGAGCAGCCTGCTGCTCGGGCAGGCCGCCTATGCGAGCGGGCCGCTCGCACCGACGATCACGGCGATGAACATCACCAACCCGGTGATCTCCTATGTGCTGGCGGTTCTGCTCTACGGCGTTCCCGTACCGAGCACCGCCGGGCAGCTGGCGGGCGTCACGCTCGGCGCCACACTGATCACCGCCGGGGTCGTCCTGCTCGCCCGAACCCCCACGCTGCCGAGGGCCGGCAGCCAGCTGCCCTGACATCCGCCAACCGACCGAGATCCTCCACGGCCCAGACCCGGCCCACCGGCCGGATCAACATATGCCGCGCCTGCCATTTCACGCCGAAACAGATCGCCGGTACACGCTCCCGGTTTGATCAGCAGGCCGACCGTATCCGTTCTCTCGCCAGGAGCGATCACGACTCGCGCTCCCTGGCGATCTCTCGCACCAGACGAGGGCAGTCATCCCGCATCACGCGGGCGAGAACCGGCACCCGTAACCGGCGAGCACTCACCACGTAACACCGCATACATCATTTCATGCAACAGTGAGGCATCCGGACATCCAGCCGGACATCCGTTCCCTTGACCCCTCACGGTGGTGATCTCGTGGTTGATATCGTGTCGCTGACGGCCTCTGTCGACGGCATCCCGACAGTGGCGGAGACCGACGCGATATTGGCGGAGCTTCGTCAGATGCCACGGACCGTGCAGAACACGTCGCTTATGGATGACCTTCTGGAGTTTCGGTCGCTGCTCACAGCGGCGACCGAATGATCGGGTCTCCTGGCGGGTGTGCCGGCCAGGCACGTGGGGAGAGGCGGGGAGGCAGAGTTCCCGCCCATGAACTCCCCTCCGCACCTGGCCGGTTGTAAGCAGGGTTGTTACTGGTCGCCGAAGCGCTGACCCTCCTGGCCCTGGTCCCCACCGAAGCGCTCACCGGACTGTCCGCCCTGGGCGCCTACGCCGACGAGCTCCCGCAGCCGGTTCTCGACATACCGCTCGCTGTGGTGGGTCTTGTCGGCGATCCGGGCGATGAGGTCGTTGATGCCCGTCGCCGAATCAACGTCAGAGGTGCTGACCTGACCGAACTGGTCGAGCAGCCGGTAGCGAAGCTGCCGCCAGTTCTGGCGCAGCTGCCGCTCGATCTGCTGACGCTGCTGCTGCTGCTCCTGCTGAGTCATTTCAAAGAGCCCTTCCGACGCGATGGAAATTTACGAGGTGTTGACGCGGGGGGAACACTACCTGCCTCCCCGTGGAATGCAGCCCAGGTCACCGAACCAGCGTGGCTGCAATCAGCCTCACCAATACCTCAGATCGGGCAAGAGGAAAACGGTGCACACACCGGGATGATTTCTTTCCGGCGATGTGGATCCGGAACCTGCCGGTGATCAACCGGGCCGGTCGCTCCGGGGCAGAGGCCGGGAACTCGCGCAGTTCCGGCCGCAGACATGGTCACCGGCAGATGATCGATGGAATCGTTGCCGGACCTGGGCCGGGACGCCGTGGCTGGACACGTCCCGGCCCGGTAGGACGTCCCGGCCGAGCCGGTCGACTACGGGCTGCTCCGGAGCCGGCAGCGTGACGACGTCCGGAGGACGGATGCGGGCTCAGCCGCAGCCACGGGCGGACACCCCGCCACGGGTGGGCACCAGAGTGCCCACCCGGAACGGACGGCGCTGGAGGGGCGTCAGCCCACGCCGCGGCCGTCCCGCACAGCCCGCGGGCACCCGACAGGCCGGGTGGATCGTCTCTCCCCCGGGCCGCCCACCCGAAAGGGCCAGGGACCTGGCTGGCTAGTGCCGGCCCGGGTTGCCGCCGAACAGGCCGCCGAACCCACCCGGACCGCCGCCGAAGCCGCCGAGGCCACCGAAGCCGCCTCCGTGACCCCCGCCGTGGCCGCCTCCGTGACCGCCCAGCTGGTTGCCGGCGAACCCGCCCTGACCGAGACCGAACTGCCCGGCGAGGCCCGAACCGGCCAGCGCGTCATAGGGCGGGAGCAGCTCACACGGCTGGACGATCACGTAGCCCTCGCCGCTGAACTGCAGCTGCCAGCTCTCCCCGGTGTTGCCCCGCGGCTTCCAGGCCGCGCTGGAGGTGACCGCTGCCTGCATCGAGACCTGCAGGCTCGACGACCAGCCGACCACGGCGTCCGCGTCCGCGAAGTAGTAGTTCTGCGAGGTCACCCGCATCACCAGCGGGGCCCCGGTGGTGCACACGACCACCTGGCCGTCGCCGCGCAGGTCGACCTGGTAGTTGCCGACACCGGCGATCCCGACCTGGCTGTCGATTCGGACGAGGTCCCAGTTCAGCGCCTTGTCGAAGGCGAGCACGTTCTTGCCGTCCACGGTCAGCCCGTCGCCGGCGAGATCGAGGATATGGATGTCCTGCGCCTGGTTGGCGAGGTAGACCGTGCCGGAGCCGGCGACCTTCATCAGGTTCAGGCCCTCGCCGCCGCTGAAGAAGCTGCGGAACCGCGAGCCCCAGCCCTCCCAGTGGGCGTCGAAGGTCGCCGCACCCTGGTAGGCGACCATGGCGCCACGCCGGGCGTAGAACCCACGCATGCCCTGGGCGCCGAGGGTCGCCTTGAGCATCTTGCCGTTCTGCAGCGTGAACCGCTCGTTGCTGTTGACCTCGGGGTTGTCGAGCAGGCTGCTGCGGATGCCACCACCCGGCCCGCCGGGACCACCCGCGCCTGGCGGCATCCCGCCGGGTGGCATTCCCCCCGGGGGCATGCCGCCAGGCGGCATGCCCCCGGGCGGGTAGCCACCGGGCACACCCGGGCCGGGCGGGTAGCCGCCGGGCATCCCCCCTGGCATCCCACCGGGGTTACCGCCCGGGTGACCGCCGTACATCCCGCCGTGCGTCATGATCAGATCCTCTCACCCACGCCGACGGTCAGCCCCGCACCGAGAAACTCGGGCGCTCGTCCTCGCTCGGTTGCACCACGACGAACCCCTGACCGGAGAAGCCCAGCTGGAACGCCTCGCCCGAGCCACGCCCGATCAGCCCACCGAGGCGGGCGGTGCGCCGTGGCTCCACCCGCAGGCCGTCGGTGTAGGCGACGAGCGCGTCGGTGTCGACGAAGGTGGCCGCCTCCCGGGTGTCCAGCATGATCGGGTTGCCCTTGGCCGTCAGCGCCACCCAGCCGTGGCCGCGCACGACGACGTTGAACATCCCCATGCCCGAGAGCATGTTGACGCCCTTGACCCGTTCGATGCCCCACTGCAGGCCGGCGTCGAAGGCCAGGATGTTCTTGCCGTTGATCGACAGGCCCTCGCCGGCGAGCTGGACGACGATGACCTCCTTGCCGTAGTCGGCCAGGTAGAGCAGGCCCTGGCCGGTGGCGGTCATCAGCGGCACGCCCTCGCCGGTCGCCCAGGACGACGCGATCCGGCCGAGCTGCGGCGGCTGCGGGTTGAAGTCGATGAGGCCCTCGTAGGCGATCATGGAGCCGACCCTCGCGAAGAGGTCCTGGCCCGGCATCATGACCACCTTGGCGATCTTGGATCCGTGCTTGCTCATCCGATCCATGACCGGCGTCGGACCGTAGTGGTCCATCAGGCTGCCCTGCACGGCACGCTCCCCTCTGCCCGTCCGCCCACTGCCCGTCCACGCCCCGGGCCGTCGGGCCACGCCACGCGACTCATGTCAGACCTCGCACGCATGTCAGACGTCGGACGCATGTCAGACCTCGTAGGGCTGGACGACGACGAAGTGACCCGCGAACCCCATGAACTGCAGCGCGAACGACTCCCCGCTGGCCCCCGCGTAGATCGTGCGGGAGACGCGCACCTGGGTCGACACGCTCACCCGCATGCCGGACGTCCAGGCCACCAGCGCGTTCATGTCCGCGAACGTCGGCCCGGCGACGTTCAGGGTCATCGGTGTGCCCTTGGTCATCACGACCACCGAGCCCGGCCCGGAGACCTCGAAGTGGAAGAAACCGCCACCCGGGATGCCGGGGCTCTCGATCCGGCGGACCTCGGAGCGCACGGTGGCGTCCATGGCCAGCAGGTTCTTCGAGTTGATGCACAGCGACGAGTTACCGAGATCGACGATATGCAGGTCCGCGGCATCCCGCGCGAGGAAGACCTCACCGTTGCCCCGGCAGGTCATGAGCTTGAGCCCCTGCCCGGTGAGCTTCTCCTCGATCAGGCCGCGCAGGCCCCCGCTCTTGTAGTCGAACTCGACGTTGCCCTGGTAGGCGACCATCGAGCCGCGCAGGGCGAGCGCGTCCGGCCCGAGGGTCACCTTGACCAGCTTGCCGTTCTGCTGCGTCCAACGGCCCGCCGTCGGCACCTCGCGGTACGGGTTGAGGCTGTTCATGGCGCCCGGCTGGATGGGCTGGGCCTGGGACGGCAGGTAGGGCACCGGCCCGGGGAACCCGGCCGGCGGGTGCGGCTGGCCGCCCGGGCCGGCTCCGTAGCCTCCCGGCACGGGACCACCGAACCCACCCGGCCCGCCGGGGCCACCGTGCCCTCCGGGCATCTGCTGGCCTGGCATCTGCTGGCCGGGCATCCCCGGACCGGGAGCGCCGTGGCCGTGGCCGGGGCCGCCGGGCATCCCTGGTGGGGCGGGCGGCGCCGCGGGCGGCTGGGCGTACCCCTGGTGGGCGCCGCCGGCCTGGCCGTACGCAGGCTGTGGCTGCGGTTGCGACTGCCCGTAGCCCTGGTTGTAGGCCGGTTGCGGCTGCCCGTGACCCGGAACGGGAGCCGAGGGCGGCGGGGGCGCGTTGTAGGCGGGCGCGGGAGCCGGCTTGGTCTGCGAGACGGGGGCGGGCGGCGCGCCGAACCCGGGGGCGCCGCCGGGGCCCGCGCCGGGCGGCGGCGCGAAGGACGGAGCACCCGGCGGGGGCGCCGCCGGCTCGTCCTCCACCTCGCCGCCGTAGCTGCGGATCAGCTCCGCGAGGCCCCCGCGGAAGCCCTGGCCGACCGCGGCGACGCGCCAGACTCCCTTGCGGTAGACATCGCCGATCATGATCGCGCGCTCGTCCGAGAAGTCCGCGCCGGTGAAGGAGTAGCGCAGCACCTCGGTACCACCGGCGACGATCCGCAGGTAGCCGGAGGTGATCTGGGCGGCGCTGCCCGCTCCGTCGAGCGCGGCGCAGAAGGCCAGCTTGTGGACGGCCGCCGGGACCTGGTCCAGTGTGATCCGGAACGACTGGGTGTCACCGGACTGCGCGCCGAGCAGCTGGATCGAGGACTCGGGCGACTTCGGCTGGTTGAAGAAGATGAAGTAGCGGTCGTCAGAAAGCCGGTCGGCAGCGTCCAGGCCGAAGCAGGACACGTCCCATTCACCCGGCGCGTTGATCTGGATCCCGATGTACAGATCGGTGCCAGCGGTGATCGCCGACAGCTGGGACTTCTGCCCTCGACTGAACTGCGTTACCACCGCGCTCCCTCCCATCGGCGTACCGGCCCACCGCGGCACGAGCCGCACTAACCGGACTGTCCGGGAAACTAGCAGCCCGGGCCGCCGGTGGCAGGACCAGCATCCTGCCCGGTCCTGTCAGACCCCGGACATCGCCCACGCCGTACGCCGGCCCGGCAGGCGCACGCCGGCCCGGCAACATATGGGACGGGCCACCGCAGGATCCGCCGATGTTCCCGGCTCCCCTCGCCCTCGGCGCGCCGGTGGCGTTGACTGGTTGCCATGCGCTATGTGGATGTCGTCTCCACAACGAAGAAGATCTCCAAGATCGGGCTGGGCACGTGGCAGTTCGGCTCGCGCGAATGGGGCTACGGCTCGTCCTACGCGCAGACGGACGCGGTGCTGATCGTCCGGCGTGCCCTCGAGCTCGGCGTGACGCTGTTCGACACGGCCGAGATGTATGCCTTCGGCCGAAGCGAGCGCATCCTCGGCGACGCGCTCGCCGAGGCCGCGGCGCTGGGCTGGGAGACGTCCACCGCGGTGCGGCCGGAGGAGGCGTTCGTCGCCACCAAGATCTTCCCGGTGCTCCCGGTGGCTCCGGTGGTCGAACAGCGCGCCATCGCCAGCGCGAACCGCCTCGGCGTGCGCACGATCGACCTGTATCAGGTGCACCAGCCCAACCCCGTCATCCGGGACGGCACGACCATGCGCGGGATGGCCTCGCTGCGCCAGGTCGGCGTCGTGGACGAGGTCGGCGTCAGCAACTACTCCCTGGAGCGCTGGCGCGCCGCGGAGACCGCGCTGGGCAGCCGGGTGCTGTCCAACCAGGTCCAGTACAGCCTGGTCCGCCGCCAGCCCGAACGCGATCTGATCCCGTTCGCGCGCCGCGAGGGCCGTCTGATCATCGCCTACAGCCCGCTGGCGCAGGGGCTGCTCTCCGGGCGCTACGACGTCACGAACCGCCCGCGCGGGGCGGTGCGCAAGGCTAACCCGCTGTTCCTCACCGAGAACCTGGCTCGTCTCACGCCGCTGCTCGACGTCCTGCGCGAGGTGGCGTCCGGGCACGACGCGACCGTCGCCCAGATCGCCCTGGCCTGGGCTGTTCACCACCCGAACGTCGTCGCGATCCCGGGTGCGTCCAGCGTCGCCCAGCTGGAGAGCAACGCGGCGGCGGCGGAGATCACGCTGGCCGACGGCGAGTACGACGCGCTGACCTCCGCGGCAGAGAACTTCTCACCGCTCACCGGCCCCACCTCGTGGGCGGCGATGGCGGCCGAGCGAGTCGGCAACCGGAGCTGACCCACCCAGGTTCCCGAGCCAGCCGCGGCCCTGGGACCGGTGCCATCTCGGCCCGCGCAGCTGGCTATTTGCCGGCCCGGCGGCCGACCGCCATCGGCGGACGGGCCCATGCAGCGCGGTCCGGGCAGCTGGCGCACGGCCGCGGCGTCCGCCAGGCCGCGACCCCTCGGGATCACGTTCCGAAGGGCTAATACGTGCCAGCGCTCAGCGAGGCATGAACGACGCGCATCACCTCGGTGGCATCGCATGGAGACCGACGCAGTATTCCCGGCGCCATGTCAGCAGGGCCGAGGAAGCAGTCCTTGAAATCACCGCGGCGGTGGCCGGACACCACGGTCGCGGCGACCGACGGCCCGCACGGTTCGGAGGTGTGGAAAACCCCGGCCGGCAGCAGGTAGAAGGTGCCCCCATCGACACGCCGTTCCTCGACAACGCACTCGGTCACAAAGTCCACGGTCTGTGTGACAACATCCGACAGCCCGTCGCTTGCTACCTCGAAGACGCGCTGCAGCGCCTCGGCGCCTCGGTCGATTCGGTCGATTCGGTCGATTCGATGCACCCGGTTGACCAGCGAGCCGGTCAACACGAAGCTACGAAGGTCCCAGCTGTGGGAATGAACCGTCGACACCTTCTTTCCGTCCGGCACCTCCGGCCAGAGGTGGAGACAGAGGCCCGAATGGTTGTCACGGAGCAGCGAGATACATACAAAACCGAGCGGATGCCTCGACGGACGGTATTCGGCCGACCCGTCGAGTAGGCACTCCAGAAAGTTCGCCGCACGACAACGCAACGCGTCACTATCACTCGCATCAAAAGCTTGGCAGATGTCACTGACGAGACTATTCATATGGATTCCTGTCGTGGAGCGCCCGAGCGACTATATCATCGATGTCGGCATCCCCGAAGTCAGCCGTTAGATCAGGACCAAGGTTCTCGAAAAGATGGCACACCTGCGCCGTCGTCGGCTCGCTGCTTAAGCGGGAGACATCTTCCCGGACAATGGGAACCTGGCGCACCCGCCGAGAACCTGACCCATACTCTCAGTAGTGCAACGTTATCCTCGGTGACATTGCCGGGCGAGCGGGTTTCGATCAGACGGCACCTGGTCCCACCCCACCCGACCCGATGGCCGATTGCGCCAGCCGATGGTCATCGACCGGACCGCCCCCGCAACCCGTCCAGGTAGGTGGTGAACCCAGCCGTGTGGGAGACGTACTCAGCCCTCCACCGTTCCACGTCGTCCGTTGACACCGGACGCCCGGTGAGATCGCTTAGGTGATCGACAAGAAACTGATCGTCATGAGTCGAGTCGAAGCGAATCTTGTTGTTGGCGAGTTGGAATCTTCGAGCAATATCGAGCCGCAGCGTGAGATACATGAAGGACGACGCGCCGAAGCGGAATGACTCCGGCATCTCCTTGCCCCTGGAATTCGGGCCGTGGAACCACGACACGAACACGGCGTCATCGAAGATCTCGTACCGGTACACCGCCGTGTCCTCGGTGTACACCAGGTCGACGGGGCAGAACCTGCGATAGTCAAATAACGATACGATGGTCAGGATGAGTTCGGTCCGCAGTTGGTCCTCAAGCTGTGCCTGGGTCATCGAGCGGTAGCGGACCCAGGACTGCCGGTCAGCAGCACGGCGCGCTATCAGGACGTGGTCACCGGGGCTGAGTATCGATACGCGGACTTCCTGGGGAAAACTTCGCGCGCTTTTCAGCCTCGCTGCGATATAACGCCCTGCGGGGCCTCGAAACGCGTAGTAGGAGGACCCCTCCAGGCTACCCATCATGTCGCTGTTGTACCGGTCTCCAAAAGAGGCCCCCGGGTCGAGGGGAGGGTACGAGCCCGATGGAAGGAAGAGGGTGTTCGTCCGCACCAGATCCTGCCGCAGCTCAAAGGATGCAGCCTTCATTCCCTCCTCGATACTTTCCGCGGCGGCACGCTCCTGTATCCGGTTGCTCAACATGGCGAAGATGACCGCGAAGATGACCGAGGCGATCAGGCTGAGTCCGATCGACGACGATACCTGCTGCAGGTTGAGACTGCTGTCGAGATAGACGAGAACTGCACCCAACGCAATAGTAAGCAAACACGCGAGAGAGTACGCGTACAGCTGCAACAGACGCCGGGTCCGCTGCGGATCTGCCGTCACTTTTGAGCCCCCCGGATACTCGGCTTACAAAATAGTCGAACGCTCGCTTCGTCGTTCCRGGACTGAGGCGGCTGGCAGGGCCTTCGATCAGGCGACGTCGATGGTTGTCGTCTGATCGCCGCGTTCTCGCCGGCCCGCATCCAGGTCATCTCATCGTGACAGTTCGTCGTGCTCCGATCGACTCCGCGGCTTCCCCGTGGGATCAGGGGATCGGGCTCATCGACAGCGCTGGCGGCCTCGAGCTGCAACACCGATCGCCGCTTCAAACGGCCGCAGGTGACCGTTGGTCGACCAGGGAGAACCTCGACGTGGCTCGGCGGGGAGCGCAGCGTCAAAGTTGTCAGGTCAGCGGAACGAGGGGCTGCCCGCGTAACAGGCGTGGGAAGCTCCGCATGGCTCGGGGATCTCGCCCAGAAGCAGCAGAGGGCCGCAGTGCGGTCGTCAGACAGACGGCTGCGGCGACCAGCATGCATACTTCTGCTTGGCACGTTCCAGCTCCCAGGTGTTCCGCAGAGCGAAGCGTAGTGCCGTATTCCGCGACGATACCCGCCAAGAGCGGAATTCACGAGGGGTCACAGAACTCCTGCCACGGCAGGGGTGCGGCTCGCTGCCGGACGTGCGATGGCGCCGTCCGCGTCCGGGCACCGGTGCTCGGACGCGGACGGGACGCGCTCCTGCGGTATCTCGCCCGCGCAGGCTCAGAAGGTCGTGCGGTCGTCGATGTCGCCGCCGTCGCGATGGGTGCCGTCGTCGGAGATGATGTGGAAAGGCGGGCAGACACCGGTGGAATGGTGCGCCGCCGCTTCCAGCGCCTTGCGGACCCGCTCCTCCGGCTCCTCGCCGATGGTGCTGTGCAGCGACCCGCGCGCATACTCCTCGCCGCAGCCGGCGGCATCGTAGTTGTCGACGGTCCGGCCAATCTGGTAGTCGGAATCGATCCGGTAGAGCTGACCCCGGATACCGACCAGGAACTGGCCGCCCGACTCGTTGCCGGCGTCGTTGCGCGCGTAGCCCCCCTCCCTCAGGCAGTCCCGGACGACCGAGACGAACTCGGTGGCCATGAAGCGGTCAAGGTCCCAGGTGTGAGGAACGGGCGGAACGAGGCTGTAACGCAGCAGCTGGCCCATCCGGAACGAATCCGTGAACCCCATGATGAACTCGCCGTTACGAAAGACCTTCGTGTCCGCACGGACCGTGATCGACCAGCCGGCGACGCCAGCACTGTCTCCCCCGATCACGACCCGTCCGTCGTGCTCCACACCGACGATGCAGGTCACGGTTGGAGATGTTATCGGGTGGTTCCGGCGGGCCGACCGGCCACCGCCGGCCAGCCTGTCATCGCCCGCCCATAATCCCATCGCACGACGGTTTTCCAACTTCCGGGCGGGCTGGCGAGCGGGCTAGCGGGCGGCGGCCACCGCGGGCAGGATCACCCGGTGCGCACCCGTGTACAGGTTCATCGACGATCCGCGGACGAAGCCGGCGAGAGTCATCCCGCACTCCTCCGCCAGGTCCACCGCGAGCGCGGACGGCGCCGACACGGCCGCCAGCACCGGGATGCCGGCGAGCAGCGCCTTCTGCACCAGTTCGAAGGACGCCCGGCCGCTCACCAGCAGCACATGGCCCCGCAGCGGCACCCGGCCCGCCCGGGCCGCCCAGCCGACGACCTTGTCGACCGCGTTGTGCCTCCCGACATCCTCACGCACCACCAGGACCTCACCGTCGACGTCCGCCAGGGCCGCGGCGTGCAGCCCGCCCGTCGCGGCGAACAGTCGCTGCGCACGGCGCAGACGTCCCGGCAGGTCGACCAGGACCTCGGCGGTGATCCGCACCGGGTCGGCGCCGATCTCGTAGCGCCCGCGCAGGCGGACCGCGTCGATGCTCGCCCGCCCGCACACCCCGCACGAACTGGTGGTGTAGAAGTTGCGCCGCAGGTCCACATCGGGCTCGGGCACGCCCGGCGCGAGTGTCACATCCAGCACGTTGTAGGTGAGGCGCCCCTCGTCGTCGACGGAACCCTCGCTGCCGGCGCAGTAGCGCATGCCCGCGATGTCGGCGGCGGTCGCGATCAGGCCCTCACCGAGCAGGAAGCCCATCGCGAGATCCATGTCGTCGCCGGGCGTCCGCATCGTGACGGCCAGCGGGTGCCCGCCCACCCGGATCTCCAGCGGTTCCTCCCCGACGATGGTGTCGGGTCGCGACGTCGGCTCCGTCCCCAGAGTCACCCGCATGACCCGACGTCGCGTTGTTGCTCGCCCCATAGGCTCACCGTCCTCCAGGTGGGTCGAGAAATCCACCATGTCGAGCCATCGGCGGCGTAGTTCACTGACTCCACGCGCCCACATCCCGACGCCCACGGACGATTCGACACACGACGTGTCGCACCCCGTCGCACCCCGTCGCACCGTGTCGCACCGTGTCTCACCGTGTCGAGATGATTTCTCGTCAGGCGTATGGATTCCCGGCCAGCCCGGGGTGTCTGGTCCATGACCTGGCGCGATCAGGCGCCGCGTACCTGCTACAGCTATGTGATGGCATGGGACGCACCCGCCTGCGTTCCACCGGAGAACACATCCAGTGACAACCCATCCAGTGACAAGGGGACGGAACAGCCATGGGAATGAAGCGGTTCATGTCGCGGCTCGGTGTCGGCGCCGCCGAGGTGGAGACGGTGCTGGATCGTCCGGACGCACTGCCCGGTGCGGTGGTGACCGGGCTGACCACGATCACCGGTGGCTCGGTCGACCAGGAGATCGAACGGGTGCTCGTCGCGCTGGAGGCGACCGTCGAGGTCGAGACCGAGGACTCCACCTGGCACGAGCAGGTCACCTTCGGCACCCAGCAGATCGGCGGCGGGTTCGTGATCCGGCCCGGCGAGAAGCAGTCCGGCCGCTTCGAGCTGCCGGTGCCCTGGCAGACACCCATCACCGACGTCGCCGGCTGGCATCTGCACGGCATGAAGATCGGCGTGCRCACCACGCTGTCGATCCCCGGCGCACTCGACCCGGGTGACCTCGACCCGGTGGCCGTGCATCCGCTGCCGGTGCAGGAGACGGTGCTCGCCGCGCTCGGCGACCTCGGCTTCCACTTCCACTCCGCCGACGTCGAGAAAGGCCACGTGCACGGCTCGGACCTGCCCTTCTACCAGGAGATCGAGCTGAAGCCGTCCGGGGAGTACGCCAACCGGATCAAGGAACTGGAGGTCACCTTCCTCGTCGACGGCGCGGGCATGGACGTCGTGCTGGAGGCCGACCGCCGCGGTGGGCTGCTGCACTCCGGCGGCGACCAGCTCAGCCGCTTCCGGGTCGGCCACCACGACACCGACCGCCACGCCATGGCCGGCGCGCTGCACCAGCAGCTGCAGGCCCTCGGCGCCCGCCGCGGCTGGTTCTAGAACCGCGGCTGAATCCGGACCAGCGGCCGGATCTCGACATCTCGACCGGCGGCTGGATCTCAACCGGCGGCGATCCCGACCGGCCCGCCACAGCCACGGCGCGCGGCGTCGAAGGCTGGCGCGCCGCAAGCAGGCAACAACCGCAAGCGGGCACCAGCAACCGGCGGCGGTGGACAGCAGCTACCAGCGGCCTGCAGCTGCAGGCGGACAGCAGCTGCAGGCGGACAACGACAGGGCCGGCGGGTTCAGCGCCGCTGGAGACAGGCAAGGACCGCCAGGACCCGCCGGTTGTCCGCCGGTCCAGCGGATCGACCCGGTGTACCGAGCCGACGAGCTCACCCACGACGTCCGGGTCGATCACCGTGCCGCCGGCGGCCAGCCGGTGCAGCGTCCGGCTGAGATGGTCGGGATGCAGGACCCGTTCTTGAGCAGGTAGCCGGTCCCACGGGCGCCTGCGGCCAGCAGCCGGGTGGCGTACTCGGGCACGGCGAACTACGACGGGCTCGCCGGCCGGGTCGCTGACCTGGCGTTGAGGAAGGGCCACGGGGACCGCGTCCCCCACGAGAGGGCTCGGCCGACGAGCAGGGCAGACCCCAGCGATCTCGAAGGATCCCATCCCGCCTCACACCGCTCAAAGACGGCGGGCGAAGTGGAAGGACGGGATCGTGAAGCCGGTACGGAGGAAGAGCCGATGCGCGTCATGGCGGTGGGTGCCGGCGTCGAGGTGGATCTGCGCGCAGCCCAGGCGGCGCGCCTCGCGTTCGACCCAGGCGAGCAGCCGGGTGGCATGACCGCGCCCACGCATGTTCGGCATCGTCGTCAGGTCATCCACGAGCAGATGCCTGCCATAGGCCAGGGAACTGCTCTCCCGGAACCCGGCGGCCGCGACGACGCGGCCCGACTCACCGTCCCACGAGCCCACCAGCCGGTACCCCTGCGGCCGCTGTTCCTCGTTCACCAGCCGGACGAAACCGGCCGAAGTCAGGTGAGGCCGCAGCTGCCTCATGGGATCGAACGCGAGCCAGGTACGTTCGGCCTCCAGCTCCTCTATCTTCACATTACTCATTGTTACAGCTCCATCGCGCGATGTGTGGACGGGCTCCCCCACGAGGCGGGAGAAGCCCGGACACACCCCCGGTGGAGGCCCGGGTAGCCGCGACCGCGCGCCTCAGACCGCCTCGCCGAGGGTCTCCGGCACATCCGCGGTCACCAGGTGGGCTGCCACGAACTCCACCACGGCGCGAACGAAGGCGAGCCTGTTACCCCGCTCGGAGACCTCGTGCCCCTCTCCCGAAAAGAGCAGGTACTCACACGGCACCCCGCGGGCCCGCGCGGCGGCGACAGTCTGCTCGGCCTCGAACACCGGGACATTGGTGTCGTGGTCGCCGTGCACGACCATGAGCGGAGCCGCGAGTGCGTCCATCCGGTGCAATGGCGAGAGCGCCCGCAGGAGATCACGATCGGCAACCGGATCCCCGTACTTGGTGACGGCAGGTGCGGCGATCCACGGCTCGGTGTGCTGATAGAAGGTCTCCAGGTCCACCATGCCGCACACGTCGACGCCCACGGCGAACAGCTCGGGAAACCCGACGAGCGCGGCCAGCGTCAGGTAGCCGCCGTAGGAGCGGCCCGCCACCCCGATCCGGCCCGGGGCCGCCAGGCCCTCATCCACCAGATAGGTGACGGCGCTGGCGACGTCGGCGATTCCGGCGAACCGCCGCTCCAGGTGGTCGGCCTCCTCGAAGGACCGGCCGAACCCGGTCGAGCCCCGCACGTTCGGTGCGAAGACGGCGATGCCCCGTGCGAGCAGCGCGTGGAACAGCGGGTTCAGCACAGGGCGTTCCTGCGCCTCCGGGCCACCGTGGAAGTACAGCAGCGTCGGCACCGGGCCCGGGCCGACAGGCGGGCGATACCACCAGCCGCTCAGTTCCAGCCCGTCGTGGGCACCGAAGCGGTGGGAGATCGGGCGGACCAGCCGGTAGCCGACGGACTCGGCCGCCAACGCCGACCGGTCCAGCACACCGTCGACGGAGGCGGGCTCAACCGACGCGAGCTCAACCGTGGGGTAAGCCGTCGGTGTGTGGGAGACCAGACATCGGTAGGCGGGCCCCTCCGCCGCGTGGGTATCACCCGGAGCCAGGCCTTGGCCCTGCTCCGCTACTCCCGCCTGTGCCAGATCCAGCGTCCACACCTCACCGGGGGTGGTGGACCCCGCGAGTCCCAGGATCAGCGTGGATCCATCGGGGCTGCTCAGAAGGCGGGTGACCACCTCTCTCGGAGGCGACGGCAGGGTTCGGGTCACGTCGTTCGCGAGGTCGAACAGCACCAGCTCGCTGCGTCCGCCGACGTTCCAGCTCAGCACGGCCGTGGTCGGGTCGACCAGGATGAAGCGTTCCAGGTCGGCGTCGTCGCGCCCGATCAGCAGCCGCACCGAGCCAGGGGTGCCGTCGGGGCGCGGGATGACCTCCAGCAGGCCCGCCCGCTCCCGCCCCAGGTCGCTGGCGAGCAGCACGCTGGAACCGTCGGCGGTGAACGTGCCGGCGACGGTGGTGGCGGTGCCACCGGGAACCACGAAGCGGGCCGCCACCGCGGCCGAGGGCAGCAGCACCTCGGTGGCGGGCAGCAGCACCTCGGTAGCCGGCTCCGGCTGCTCGGACACCGGTGCGGTCGCGGCCACTGCTGGGGCAGCGACCGCGAAGTCGGGGACCGCGACCCGGCTCAGCAGGATCCGCCGAGCTCCACGCGGGCCCTCCCGCAGCAGCAACGACAACCGGCCGTCAGCGTCACCCGGACCTTGCGCTTCCTCGTGCACGGCGCAGACCTGCAGGGCCAGTCCGACCGCGAGGTGACGACGATGGCCCGACAGATCGACGGCGAGAGCATGGGTGAGGCCGGATCGGACGGATTCGGTGATCAGCAGAAGCCGGCCGCCCGCAACCCACCGGACCGCGGTCGCCGCCGACGGTTCCGCGGTGCCCGCCGCATGCCCGCCGGCCAGATGGCACAGGCCTGTGCCGTCGGGCCGGACCACGTGGACCTCGGTGCGTTCCCCGCCGCCTGGCGCTACGACCAGGGCGATCCACGTTCCGTCAGGAGACCACAACACGGACCGCACCTGGCCGGGGCCGGTGTCGACGGCCCGTTCGGTGCCGTCCCTCTCGCGGATCCACAGTGCGGGGATCCCGGTGCGGTCGCCGACGAAGGCAAGGGCACCGTCCGGGCCGGGCGACGCCCCGCGCACGCTCGGCGGCGCGGCCCATTCGTCGACCAGGTCACGTGGGCCGCAGCCGGGCCGCTGCCAGGGAAGGTCGGTCTCGGCGCCTGCCGTGGCCTGCCCGGGGCCCGCCGTTTGTCGCCCAGCACCAACCGCGAGCTGAGTGACCTCCGCCGCGTGCTGCGCGACGTCCACTGCGTCCTGCTCCGACCGCGGTGCGGCGGGTTGAAGCGGAATGCCGGTGGAGACCGACTCGACCGGACGGAGCATTCACACCCCCTGTGTCTGCAACCACATCTCCAGCAGGGCGGCCTGCCAGAGCGCGTTGGCTCCCAACGTTGTGCGGTTCGAGTTCGGCTCGGCGAGCATCGTCTCGATCCAGTCCTTGCGGAACAGCCCACGGGCCCGTGCGGCCGGGTCCGTCAGCGCGTCGRCCACCCGCTCCAGGAACGGGCCGTCGAGATGGCGGATGGCCGGGACCGGGAAGTATCCCTTCGGACGGTCGATGACGTCCACCGGCATCAACGGTCGGCTGAGGTCCTTGAGCACGCCCTTGCCGCCGGAGGCGAGCTTCAGCTCGGGCGGGCAGGCCGCGGCCAGCTCCACCAGCTCGTGGTCGAGGAATGGGGTGCGGGCCTCCAGACCGGCGGCCATGGTCATGTTGTCGACCCGCTTCACCGGGTCGTCGACCAGCATCACCGTGGAGTCGAGGCGCAGCGCGGCATCGACGGACGTCTCCGCACCCGGCTCGGCGAACCGTTCGGCGACGAGGTGGCGGCTCGCGTCGGCCTCGATGAGATGGTGCGCCTCGACCATCTCCGGCAGATCGGCGTGTGGGCGGTCGGCGAAGACTCTCAGATAGGCGTCCACGGCGTCGCCACGCGGTACCGCGGCCAGTGGCGGGTACCAGGCGTAGCCGGCGAACACCTCGTCCGCGCCCTGCCCGGACTGCACGACCTTGACGTGCCGGGCCACCTCCTGGGAGAGCAGGTAGAACGCGACGCAGTCGTGGCTGACCATCGGCTCACTCATCGCGGTGACGGCCGCGTCGATCGCCGGCAGCAGCCCGCTGCCGGGCACCCGGATCTGGTGATGGTCGGTGCCGAATCGGCGGGCGATGATGTCCGAATAGTGGAACTCGTCCCCGGACTCGCCACCGACGTCCTCGAAACCGACGCTGAACGTGGCCAGGTCACGCTGTCCGGCCTCGGCGAGCAGAGCGACGATGAGACTGGAGTCGAGCCCGCCGGAGAGCAGCACGCCGACCGGCACATCCGCGACCATGCGCCGGCGCACGGCGATGCGCAGCCGTTCACCGATCGCGTCCTGCCAGTCCCGCGCCGTCCAGGCGGCGTGCTCCGGGCGGCGGGTGAAGTCGGGGCGCCAGTACACCTCGTCGCGAGTGGTGCCGTCCGCCTCGACGATCCGGATGGTGGCCTGCGGGAGCTTGCGGACGTCCGTGAGGATGGTGTGCGGCGGCGGCACCACGGCGTGGAACGACAGGTAGTGGTGGAAGGCGACCAGGTCGATGTCGGAGGACACCTCGCCGCCGGCGAGCAGGGCCGGCAGGCTGGAGGCGAACCGCAGTCGGCGCGCGTCCCGCGTCACGTAGAGCGGTTTGATCCCGAGCCGGTCGCGGGCGAGGACCAGCCGGCCGGTGTCGCGCTCGTAGACGGCGAAGGCGAACATGCCGGCGAAGTGGTCGACGCAGCGGGCGCCCCAGTGGTGGTAGGCCTTGAGGATCACCTCCGTGTCGGAGGTGGAGAAGAAGCCGTACCCGGCGTCGACCAGCCGGTCGCGCAGCTCCTGGTAGTTGTAGATGCAGCCGTTGAACACCGCCGTGAGCCCGAGCGCGGTGTCGACCATGGGCTGGGCGCCCCGCTCGGAAAGATCGATGATCTTCAGTCGGCGGTGACCGAAGGCCACCGGGCCCGCCGACCAGGTGCCGACCCCGTCCGGGCCGCGCGCGACCATCGCGGCGGTCATCCGCCCCACCGCGGCGACGTCCGCCCCGCGGCCGTCGAACCTCAGCTCACCGCTCAGCCCGCACATGTTCCAGCTCCCGTCGATCGGTCGGTCAGACGGTCGTTCTGCTCCCCCTCGGCCTGGTCCACGCATCCGGGTCACCGAAGTCACCGAAGTCGGCGAAGGTCACAGGTAGACGCGCGCCAGGTGCGATCAGTGGGTGACGCGGCGCCTACCGCGCCACCCACCTTCGTGGGCCGAGGTTTCACCACGATGACAGCGGTGTTGCTGTGCGCAACACCACAGTGACCCGAAGCCTCGGGGTGTCAGGACCGAAGCAGCCAGGTGTCCTTGGAACCGCCTCCGCGCGAGGAGTTGACGATCAGGCTGCCGACCGGTGCGACTCGGCTGAGCGCCGCCGGGGCGACGATCGTCTCCCGCCCGGCGTAGACGAAAGCCCGCAGATCCACCGCACAGGGCGCGAGCTCGCCGTCCACCCAGGTCGGGTGAGTCGACAGTGACACGACCTCCTGGCCGATCCAGCCCCGCGGGTCGGCCAGGATGCCCGCGCGGGCCTGGGCCAGCTCCGCGGGCTCGGCGGCCGGGCCGATCACGACACCGGCACCGCCGTAGCCGTCGACGGGCTTGACGACCAGCCGGTCGAGGTTCTCCAGGACGTGGTCGCGTTGGTCGGGGTCCCCGCAGACGTAGGTCGGGACATCGTCGAGCAGGGGCTGCTCACCCAGGTAATAGGTGATCATCCGGGCRACGAAGGCGTACACCACCTTGTCGTCGGCGACGCCGTTGCCCAGCGCGTTCGCCAGCGCCAGCGTGCCAGCACGGACGGCCCGCAGCAGACCCGGCCCGAGCGGCGCCCCGTCCGCGCCGGGCAGCCCGAGCAGCTCGTCCTCGTCAACCCGCCGGTACAGGACGTCGACACGCCGGCGCCGGCCCCGACCACCCGGCACGGCGTACAGGATGTCGTCGTCGACCAGGATGTCCGTCGGGGTCAGCAGCGGCACCCCCATCTCCTCGGCGAGGAAGGTGTGCTCGTAGTAGGCCGAGTCCCGCGGCCCGGTGGTGAGCACGGCCACCGYGGGCTCGCCGTGCACCGCCGGCGGCGCCGCGGCGACCAGTGCCTCGTGCAGAAGTGCGGGCACCGTGCTGACGCTCAGGATGGCACCCGGCGGGCTGAGCTCGGGCAACGCCGAACGCGTCAGCTGCCGGGCCTCGATCGCGTAGGCGACCCCGGAGGGCACCCGCAGGTTGTCCTCCAGCACGAGCCATCCCCCGTCGCCGCCGCGGACGAGGTCGATGCCCGCCACCGTCGCCCGGGCCCCACCGGACAGCGGTGCGCCGTCGCGGGACAGCACCCGACCGGTGTGCCTCAGGCCCGGAGAGTCGTTGACCACCCACGGCGGGATGACGCCGTCGGCGACCGCGGCCCGTTCGGAGTACGTGTCACGCAGAAAGGCCTCCAGTGCCCGTACCCGCTGGGTCAGCCCGGCCTGCAGCCGCTCCCAGTCGGCCGCGGCGACGATCCGTGGCACCAGGTCAAACGGGAACGGGCGTTGCTCGCCGTCGACGCGGAAGACCACGCCGCGTTCCACCTGCTCGCCCTGCATGGCCTCGCCGCGCTCCGCGAGCACGGCCGGCCCCAGGCGTTCCAGGGCACGCGCGACGGCGCGGTACGCGGGCCGCACACCGTCCTCGATCGACATGACCTCGTCGAACCCGGCCGGCCGGTACTGGCCGAGGAGGGAGCGCGCGGCCCGGGCCGCCGGCGGCGGCGGCAACGCCACGGCGCCACCGAAACCAGCAGCAGCAGCACCAACACCAGCAGCACCAGCACTGCCGCGGGTGCCGACCCCGTCGAACGGATCCGTCGCCGCAGACGGCGACTCGCGGGTCTCGGTCAGCAGCAGGTCGGCCACATCCGTCAGCAGCCCGCGGCGGGCGTGGGCCCGGCGCTGGCGGGAGGCGGCGCTGCCGTGCCCGACCGCGGCTTCGGCCAGATGCCCCACCAGCTCCCAGTCTCCGAGCTGCTCAAGCTCGGGACGCACCTCGGCCAGCAGCCGCCGCAGCAGCTCCTCCGCCGGCACGCTGCCGGCGCCGGATGTGTCGACCAGGTCGCCCTCGATACCGGAGCGGGCCGCCCGCCAGGTGGCCGCCCGCAGCAGCTCGCCGCGGGGCGGTGGCGCCGGGTCGCCTGCCGTGATGGAGTCGATCGCCCGGCACACCAGCGCTCGGAACAGGCCGGCGATCAGGATCACGGTGTCCACATCCGGGCAGGCGTCGCAGATACGCAGCTCGACCGTGGGCAGATGCGCCGAGGGCCGGACGTCGAAATAGACCATTCCGGGGTCGCTGATGACACCGGTCTTGACCAGGTCCGCCACCAGCTGGTCGTATTCCGCGGCGGTCTGGAACGGGCCGGCGACGCCGGCGGTGGGCCATCGTTGCCAGACCATCGTCCGCATACTCGCGTAGCCGCTGTCCTCGCCGTTCCAGAACGGTGAGGAGGCCGAGAGCGCGAGCAGCATCGGCAGCCACGGTGCCACCCAGGAGGTGACCGCCATCGCCAGGTCCCGATCAGCCACGTCGACGTGGACCTGAGCGCCGCAGATGAGCTGCTCGCGGGCGAGGAGCTGGTATTCCTCCGCCATCTGCAGGTATCGCGGGTCCGGTGAGACGTCGTGGGCCTGGGTGGAGATCGGTACGGTTCCGGCGCCCGCCGGGCCCAGGCCGAGCGGCTCCGCGACGGCGGCGAGGCGACGACGCAGGTCGACCAGGTCCRCCCGCAGGTCGGCCAAGTCGGTGCACGGCCTGCTGTTCGTCTCGACGACGGACTTCAGCAGCTCCTGGGAGAACTGGTCGTCGGGGAGCCCCCGCAGTATCTCGGCGGCCCGCGGAACGAGTCGCCGCGTTTCGAGATCGAGGATGTGAAATTCTTCTTCTACACCGACCGCCGCAATCCGCGCGTCGCTCATGAATACCTACACTAGGGCCGACGGGTTACGGGGATATRTCCTGGGCGTATCACCGCTGCTCACCCGGGCCCGATTTATTCCGGGCGGGATGTCATGATTTGTCATGCCGCGCAGATGAATCCCACGCACGGGAATCCTCGGCTCCACGGGCACCCCGTGGCCTCGCCTGTTCACATCGGGCCTGTTCACAGTCGGCTCCGAACCTGTTCGGGCGCGGTCCACCACGCATGGCGGATTCCATGCGGGCCAGATCCGCGGACGGTCACCCTCCCCCCGCTGCACCGCGGGCAGGGACGACGCCTGCGTGCCGGCCAAGGCAAGCCGCAGCCACCGCCAGCACGCCTCCCCTACCCGCAGAGAACCAGTTTAAACCGTGACTAATCGCCCTAATCGCGCCTCGGATCGTCAGGCGGCCGATAGCGCCGCAGGCCCCGGGCAGCCACCCGTCCGGGGACGGAACGAGGACGGAACGAGGACGGAACGACCCATCGGTCACCATCCGAGTCCGACCGGCACGGGCCCACCAGGACGGCCGTCGGGATACGCGCCACGATCTCGATCGAGATCGAGATCGTGGGCCGGTGGCGGGAATCGGCACATCAGAAATCGCGACAACCGAAGACGTCGGCCGACGAGGCGAGAATCCGAAGGAAAACCACGCCGACGGAGACGAAATCCGTTGCCGGCGATACCCCTCGGATGCGTCAGGAACCCGCCGTCAGCGCGGCCGGTGTCACCGGCAGGCCGGTTCCCGGCAGCGCCGCGCGGATCTCGGCGGCGAGCAGACTCCATTCGGCCACCCGGGCGGACGTCGCCCGATACGCGAGCCCGATCCGGCGGCGGGGCGCCGGGGTGCAGAAGGTCGCCGTCGCGAGGCCACGCCCCTCCCCCACCTCGACGCCCACCGCGGCCGCGGGGACCAGTGTGAGCCCCAGCCCACCGGCGACCATCTGCACGATCGTCGACAGGCTCGCGGCACGCAACGCGCTGCGCTCCCGCGCCCCCGCCTCCCGGCACACATCGAGAGCCTGGGCCCGGAAGCAGTGCCCGTCCTCCAGCAGCAGCAGCTCCTGGCCACCGAGCGCGGCCACCGGCAGCCCGTCCCCGCCGGCCATCGGATGATCCACCGGTGTCACCAGGACGAAATCCTCGTCGTACAGCGGCAGCTCGGCGACTCCGGGCTCGTCGGTCGGCAGCGCGAGCAACGCCAGGTCGAGCGCACCGCCACGCAGCTCCTCCAGCAGCGCCGCGGTCTGGGCCTCCCGCAGCCTCGGGCTCGCCTGCGGCCGCTGGGCACGCAGCAGCGGAAGCAGACGGGGCAGCAGATAGGGCGCCACGGTGGGGATGACCCCGAGCCGGATATCACCCGACAGCGGCACCTGCGCACGCACCGCGACCTGCGCGATGTCGTCCACCGCCCCGAGGACCCCACGGGCCCGCGCGACGATCTCCTCCCCGACCGGCGTCAGCAGCACACTGCGGGTGGTGCGCTCGACGAGCTGGATGCCGAGCGTGCGCTCCAGCGCCGCCACCGCGCTCGACAGAGTGGGCTGACTGACGTGCAGCGAGGCCGCCGCCCGACCGAAGTGCCGGTGATCCGCCACACCCACCAGCGCCCGGAGTTGGGCGAGGGTGGGCTGAGGTTGAGCCATAGCCTCAAGCTATCAGATTCCCCAAATCTTTCGATTTCCCTTCTGAGTAGACGGTCGCAAGAGTGGAGCCCGTCGCCCCACCCCGGGGCACCAGAGACAGGAGATCGTTCGGATGCTGACCGTCGGCGACGTCTTCCCCGCCTACGACCTGACCGGGGTCGTCTCCCTGAACCCGGACACGGCGTTCGTGCAGGAGACCTCCAGCAGCCGTCCGGGCCAGTGGCGCGTCGTGTTCTTCTGGCCGAAGGACTTCACCTTCGTCTGCCCGACCGAGATCGCCGCGTTCGGCCGGCTCAACAGCGAGTTCGCCGACCGTGACGCGCAGGTCCTCGGCGTGTCGACGGACAACGAGTACGTCCACCTCGCCTGGCGGCAGAGCCACGAGGACCTGCGCGAGCTGCCGTTCCCGATGCTGTCGGACATCAAGCGCGAGCTGACCCAGGCCTGCGGCGTGCTCGGGGACGACGGTGTGGCACAGCGGGCGACCTTCATCATCGACCCGGACGGCGTCGTCCAGTTCGTGATGGTCACCGCGGGCAGCGTCGGCCGCAACCCGGCCGAGGTGCTGCGGGTGCTCGACGCCCTGCAGACCGACGAGCTGTGCCCGTGCAACTGGCAGAAGGGCGAGGCCACGCTCGGCGGTGGCAAGGCCCCCGCGGAGGTCGCGGCCTGATGGGGGTGGCTCGCCTTCGGGAGCTGCTTCCCGACTACGCCAAGGACATCCGGCTCAACCTCGGTTCGGTGACGTCGCAGTCCAACCTGAGCCCCCAGCAGCTGTGGGGAACGGTGCTGGCCTCCGCGATCGCCAGCCGCGGCCGCACCGCACTGGCGGAGCTGGAGGCCGAGGCCCAGGCGTTCCTCACCCCCGAGGCCGCGACCGCCGCCCGCACCGCCGCGGCGCTCATGGCCATGAACAACGTCTACTACCGGACGATGCATCTGCTGGAGGACAAGGAGTACTCCAGGCTGCGGGCCGGGCTGCGGATGAACGCCATCGCCAACCCGGGCGTCGACAAGGTCGACTTCGAGCTCTGGTCGCTGGCCGTCTCGGCCGTGAACGGCTGCGGTATGTGCCTCACCGCCCACGAACAGGAGCTACGCAAGCGGGACGTCTCCCGGGAGGTCATCCAGGACGCGATCCGGGTGGCCTCGGTCGTCCACGCCGCGGCGGTGACCATCGAGGCACACGAACAGGTCGCCGCGGCGACCTGACACAGGCCCAGCGGCCCACCCGGAAAGAACGGCCGGCGCAGCCGGCCCTGCAGGACGGCAGGCCCTGCAGGACGGCAGGCCCTGCAGGACGGCAGGCCCTGCAGGTTTGCCTGAGGCCGGCGTCAGGTTCGCATGAGGCCCGGCGTCGCGGTGGCACCGGCCGCGACGCCGGGCCCGTTCGCGTTCCGCAGCACATCAACGGCCACCACCCCGGGCGCGACACGCCGACGACGAAGGCACTCTGAGTGCCGCGACGCGCCGAGAGCGGAGTGGCTACCGAAATCGTTCTCCGATCCGGGCAGCCACGCAGCGCGACCCTGTGTGATTGCGTGGCTTCGGCGGCGACGTCGCCGAAGCCACTCGGCCATCGGCCGCCCACAGTCGACGAATGCCGGTCGGCATGTGGATCCGGGGCCGGGCACTCTCCCGGGAACGCACCGGGAGCCGGGCGGCGACCACTGCGATCTCGCCACTTTGAGTAACGACGCGGCCGTATTACGCCAAGCCATTTGTGGTTTACACCGTGGTCTGATTCTCCCCAGCCCATCCAACCCAGTCCATCTGATGCCACAATGCAACTTCACAAGCACGCCTTGTAGTCAGGGCCTTGTAGTCGTCGTCGGGTTTCGATCGCTCGGCGCCCACGGTGGTGTCCGCCAGGCCAGTCGGACGCCATCGCGGGCGCGCCAGAACCTCCGGCGCGGCCGTTGCTCAACGACGAGCGTGGACATGGACACCGCCAATGCGGCCGGCCGCGTCAACCCGCGGATGCCGGTGGCATGAGGAACTGGGGGAGCACCGTCATGGCGTTACTGAATCCGGCCAACATCAGTGCAGTGCGCGGGGGGCATGCGCTGCGCGTACCCCGGCGCGGCAGCGAATCCGCCACAGCGGGAGCAGCCGACGGAACAGGCGCCGGGTCGGCAGGCCCACCGCGCATCGGCCCGCTGCCCGAGAACAAGGTCGGCCAGCAGGTGCGGGTGCCCAAGACCGCCGAGCTCGTCGCAGCCCAGCTCCGCCGCCAGATCGTCCGCGGCGAGCTCGTCGAAGGCGACGCGCTGCCCCCCGAAGCCGTCCTCATGGAGCAGTTCGGCGTCTCCCGCCCCACCCTGCGCGAGGCGTTCCGCGTCCTCGAATCCGAAGCGCTCATCTCCGTCCGCCGCGGCGCCCACGGCGGTGCCCGCGTCCACACTCCCGACGGCCAGGTCGCCGCACGCTACGCGGGCCTCGTCCTCGAACACCGCCACACCACTCTCGCCGACGTCCACACCGCCCACACCCTGCTCGAACC
Organism: Frankia sp. CcI49; assembly: GCF_001983215.1. Taxonomy (NCBI): domain Bacteria; kingdom Bacillati; phylum Actinomycetota; class Actinomycetes; order Frankiales; family Frankiaceae; genus Frankia; species Frankia sp. CcI49. The sequence continues at coordinate 56,769 of NZ_MOWP01000031.1, read as the reverse complement.
CGCGGCCGTCCGCCTGCTTGCGACCCACCACACCGACGCCACGCTCACGGCCCTGCACACGGCCCTCACCCACCCCGACCCCGCCCACTTCCACCACCAGCTCCTCGAGCACGCCGGCAACCAGACCCTCACCATGATCGCCGGGATGCTCCGCCACATCCTCGACACCCACACACCACCCCCGCACCCCGCGCCTCACAACCACCACGACCACACCCACCTGCTCGACCTCATCGCGCACCACGACCCCGACGCCGCCGATACCCACTGGCGCACCCACATCACGACCACACCCACCCAGCCCCCCACCATCGTCCTAGACCTTCTGGGCGAGTGACGATGCGGCGGCGGCCCCGCTGTGTCCCTGACCGGGCACTCTGGGCGCGCCGCCAGGCATCGCCTGTCACCGATCGGGAAGCAAAGGTGACGGAACCGGCAGAAAAACCGACCGACCGGCACAGACGGGTAGGGCGGGAAACGTAACTGACAACAAGCTTTCATCAACCCTGATGGTTAAAGCTCCCGCTCCGGGTTAGCGTGTGCGCCATGCCGCTGTCGGGACTTGCCTGGCAGACTCTCCCGGACGCGGGGGCGTTGGCCCTGGTAGATACCAGCTCACGGCGGGCCGCCGCGCTCGCCCGTCCCCATCCCCGTGAACTACCCATGATCGACGTCGTCGACATAGAGCGACTCGTCGTGGCATGGCTGTCAGTTCAGACCAGATTTGCCGCCGAGCAACAGCTCGTCGAACGAGTGGAGGATGACCCCCATCGCACGATGACAGCACTGTCCTGGCTGCTGGCGATGTGGACGGTCACGATCCACCTGCGGACGGGGCGCCCCCCGGCCGCGGTGGTCGCCGCGATGACCTATCGCCAGGTATGGCGTAGCCCGGAGGCTCCGAACTCGGAGCGGGTCTGGGAGACGTTGACCGATCGAATCAGGTTGGGCACGCTGGCGGCGCTGACGTCCGACGCCGGTTCCGCGGTCGAGTTCCGCGCCCAGGTCGACAGCCCGCGCGGCATGGCCGCCGTCATGTTGCGCCATGCCCTCGGCGTGATGGCCAGCCTCGCCGAGGACATGCGAATGATCGGAGTCGACCCTCAGGACATGGCCGGCACGCTTGCCCTCTACACCATCGACCCGGATGGTCCGACCGCGCCGTGCTTCCGCCCGCTGGCCTGAGCAGGCAGGGCCCGGGCCGCACCACCCCGCGTGGCCGCCCGCCCGATGATCAGGCCGGCGGCAGCTCCCCAGGAGGGCTTGGCGATGCGCCCGCGCCCGTTCCGGCCGGCGCCGCGTGCCACGGCGCCCCGCCCGCCGCCGATCCGGGCGGCTGCGGGTACCCGCCTGGCACGCGGCGCACCCACCGACGACCTGGGCGCGTCATGCGCCGCCCCGGTCGCCCCGGTCGCCCCGGTCGCCCCGGTCGCGCCCGTCAGGTCAGTCGTGCCGGACTCGGGTGGCACGAGGGCAGCGGCCCGGCCGGCCGCCTCCGGGCCGTCGATGTACACGGCGCTGGTCATCCCGCCGTGGCCGTGTATCGCCAAAAGTGACTGCATCGACGGGTAGATGGCGACGGATCCGTGGTCGGAGTTCCACCACAACACGCAGGTACCGTCCGGAGCCTGCACTCCGTAGGCCACCGCCCCGGTGCCCGAAACTCCGGACACGTCTACCTCTCGCTCCAGGTGAAACCGCCGGATCTGGCGAGCGGACATGCTGGTCGACCTCCTCGCGGGTCACATCGCCGTACCGCTGGACGCTGCCCGCCACACCGGCGACGACCGGCCAGCCGCCGGGAGAGTCGGCACCGGCCGGTCGGGTCACCGTAGCCGCCGTGATCGGGGGCGGTCATCTGATTGGCCTTCCACGACGGTGGCATCGCCGTCGCTCGACGCGTCACCGCAGGTGAACGGCAGCGTAGCGGCTGATCAGACCACAGACGTTTCCTGCCGGGCTCAGCTCGCCACGCGGAGCTCGCCTTCGGGGTGGCGTTCTGCCGCCGCCACGGTGAGATAGCTGTCGTAGCCCGGCACGCCGGCCAGCCGGCTCTCCAGAAAAGCCACCGTGTAGTAGGTGGCCAGGCCGTGCGCACGGTCGATGTCGATGGCCGGTGGTCGGCAGGTCAGCTCCTCCGTCACCTCCAGCCGGACGCGCACTCCGTCCTCGACCTCGTGCCCGCGGGCCGCCGCGGCCTGCGCGCAGATCTCGGTGAACGAGTTGTGCGTCCCGCCCGCCACCGTGACCAGGTAGCGCGGGTGCGCGCCGGTGAGCTCGTCGAACGCACGTCTCGCGTTGCGCTCGAACGGAACCGCGCCGTCCAGACGACCGCCGATCAGAAGGGCCGGTACCCGAACGCGGCCGAGCAGCCGCGCCGGGACGACCTCGGTGGCCGGGGCGATGCCGACCACGGCCCGCACCCGAGGGTCGGCTGGCGCGCGCAGGAACCCGACCGTGGAGACGACCGAGGTCAGACCGCCGAAGGAGAAGCCGACCACCCCGATCGCATCGGCCCGGACGATGCTGGAGAGCGGGCAGTCGTCATCGGTGAACGCGCTGATGACGTTCGAGACGTCCACCGACCGGTCGCTGGCCAGCTCCACCAGTGGTGCCTGCCGGCCCTCGGCAGCCTCGATCATGGTGTCGCCCGGATGGTCCGGCGCGGCCACGACAAAGCCGTGCGTCGCCAGCGCCTCGGCGAGATAGGCGAGCTGCACCCGGCTGCCCGCGCTGCCGTGCGAGATCACCACCAGCGGGAAACGGCCGGGCGCGATCGTCCTCCCCTGCAGGGCGACCCGTGACGGCACCGCGATGTCGGATGCCACCGGGTAGCGGGCGGCGCCGTCCCGCGGTCCTTCGGCGGCAGGCGTCGGCCCCTTCCAGGTCGGGTACCAGACCGACGTCGTCAGGGTGCGGTCGGGGCGGTCGGGGTTGGGCACGATCAGGGTCTGGTAGCCCACCGCATACGGCCCTGGCTGGTCGGGGGGCGGCGCCTGGTCAGGCGGCACCTGGTCGGGTCGCGACCGCACAGCCGCCGCGGCAGCCGGCGGAGGATGGCCCGCCGGCGCGCTGTCGCCGGCGGGCGGCGGCCCGGAGGTGGCCAGCAGTGTTCCCCCCAGCACCGCGGCTGCCGCTGCCCCTGACCAGACAGACCCCGTCGAGGGCGGCCATCGGAACGGGCGACCCCCACGCGCGGAGAACGCCCGGGAGCCCAGCCGGGCGCGCCGCGACGGCGCCGTTCCCGACGCCCCAACCACAGCTCTGACACTACGCACAGCGACCACTCCGGAGCGACCGGATCAGCGAAACCCGTGCGTGCTCCAGAGTGGTCCGAAGCGGCCCGGAACGGTCCCGCGAGGCCATGGTTACCTGGTCAACGGTGGCCCGGTCAGCGACGGCCGCCCAGGCTCATCACCGTCGTGACGTCATCCCCGTCCGGACCACCGAGCAGCTCGGTCAGGCGCCGTGGCCGTCCGACGTGATAACCCTGCGCAATCCCGACACCGATGTCGAGCAGTGCCGACGGCAGCGTGGCACGGTCGACGCCTTCCGCGATCACGATCATTCCTGCCGACCGTGCGATCTGGACGACCGCCTCGACCAGGGCCCGATCGCGCGGACTGGTGTCGATGGTGCGAACAAGCCCCGTGTCGATCTTGACCGCCCACAGCGGAAGGTTCCGCAGCGCCGTCACCGCCCCGGTGGTCATCCCGAAGTCGTCGAGCAGGACCGCGCAGCCAGCCGCGCCGAGCTGCTCGGCGAGGCGCCGCGCGGCATCCGGATTCGCCACCGCGGCGCTCTCGGAGATCTCCAGGCCCAGGCGGGAGGGGTCGACACGACCATCCCGCAAGGTCGAGAGGACGAAGTCACCGAAGGCCGGATCCCGCAGTGAACGGGCCGCGAGATTCACGTAGAGCCGCCCGGACAGTCCGCTGAGCAGTGCGTTCACGGCGCGCAGCACGACCCAGCGGTCAAGGTGCAGACCGAGGTCGGTGTGCTCGGCGGCAGCCAGGAAGCCGCGTGGGCCCAGCTCGGGCCAGATCCCGTCCCGCAGCCGGGAAAGCAGCTCGAAGCCGATCACCTCGCGGCTCGCAAGGTCGACGACGGGCAGGACGTCCAGCGACATCTGGCCGTTGTCGAGCGCCGCCGCCACCCTGCTGGTCACCGTGACCCGCAACGCCGCCTCGTCGTACTGCTCACGGGTGAACAGCCTTGCCCGGTTGCGCCCCACCCGCTTGGCCTCCCGCAGCGCGAGGTCCGCCCAGGCGAAGGCGGCCTCGCTGCCGGCCGCGAGCTCCAGCGGGACCACGCCGATGCTGACGGTGGCCTGCACCGCGACCTCCTCGGCCGCGGCGGTGCGGGCGGCGACCGCGGCGCACAGGCGTTCGGCGATCGCGAGGCCCTCGTCTCCCCCGCCCTCGCGCAGGAGGACGGCGAACTCGTCCCCACCGAGGCGCCCGAGCACGGTGTCCGCCGGCAGTTCCTCCCGCAGCAGGCCGGCCACGGCACGGAGCACGGCGTCGCCCACCGAGTAGCCCTGCAGATCGTTGACATCGGCAAGATGATCGACGTCAAGCAGGAGCAGCGAGCCCACCGCGGTCTGGACGCCCGTGGTCCGGATCTCCAGGTCCTCCGCCATCGCGTACCGGGTGAGCAGCCCGGTCAGCGGATCGGTGGACACCCCGGCCGCCGCCGCTGCCCCGACCTCGGCCGCCGCTCCACCATCCGGCGCGGCTCCACCATCCGGCGCTCCGTCAGACGGCGCGGCTCCGTCAGGCGGCACCACCTCGCCCGCACCGGGCAACATCACTTCACCGGACGACCCGGCTCCGTCGCCCGGTGCGCCTGCGCTTCCCAGCGCGCCCGTACCACCCGGCCCAGCTGCACCACCCGGCCCAGCTGCACCGCCCGGCAGGCCGACGCCGTCCGCGGGATCATCCGGATCCCGCGTCGGAACACCCGGCGTGGCGTCGACGGCCGCGCCGGCAGATCCGGGCAGCAGGCCGAGGCTGCTCGCCACGGCCTCGTCCGCCAGATCCACGATCTCGAAGAGCAGCAGCTCCGAGGGCTGACCCGCGCTCATGTCACGGCAGGTGATCCGCAGCAGATGCGACGTTCCGTCGACCGCGGTCCAGTCGGCGACCGCCGGTGGGGCACCTGGATGCAGCCCGGTGAGGGGCAGCCCGGCTTCGGCGACCGCGAGGCGGGACTCGAACGGCGAGTCCGGGTCACGCGTGCCGGTGACCAGCTCGACGAGCGCGTCGTTGACCCACGCCACCCGGCCGTCGGCGGTGACGATCAGCATCCCGACCGATGACGCAGCCGCGGCCAGGCCCGCAACCCCAGCGATCACCGCACCTCCCGTACCGCGCCGCCCGGAGTGCGCAGTCTAATGTCCACAACACCCCGGTCTGTCGGTCACCGCGCCGTGTCGGCCATCGCCGCGATCCACCCGCTGGCTCGAGTCATCAGCGATCACGACCAGGCCACTCCGCACGTAACCCACCCGTAACAAATTCCGTGATCCGCATCACATCTCGCCGGGGAAGGAACTTCGAAACTCCTGGTCAGAGTGTGCCGAGAACGCGGGTTATCGAGATCTCCAGGACGACCCGTTCCGGGTTCACCCGCGGGGCCCGGTACCGCTCGGCGTAACGACGCACCGCCTCGGCGACCGCCGCCGGATCGTCCCGGACGACCGCCAGCCCCTCGAGGGTCGACCACCGAGGCCCGTCGATCTGACACACCGCCACGGGCACGCCAGGCGCCGATCGCGGCCGTGACGCATCCCGGCCCGACTCGTTCCCCGAGTCGGCATGAACGCCGCCGCGCGCTTTAATTTCGGACAATTCGCCATCAAAGGCGTCAGGATCGTCACGGAATGGCGCCGCAGCCGGCCGCGCCTCGGCGAAATGCTCACCCGCCGTGACCCCATCGCGACCATTTATCAGCGCGACCTTGCGTGAACGCCGAAAGGTGATCACCCTCGCCAGGCCGGCCGCCGGCTCCAGCGTCACACCGACCGGGACGACGTGGGCCGTACCGTCCGGACGCACCGTGGTCAGGCTGCACAGATGCCGCTCCCGCCAGAACTCGAGGAAGGCCGCGCCGCGCCCGCTGAGATCAACCGTCATGGGGCCAGCCTCCCATGCGCGCAGGCAGGCGGTTACCGATCCGTAAACGCGGCCTGAAGAAGGAGACAGATTCCGCGATTGCGGCTGTATCGTGCATCCGTGTCGATGATCCGTACAGGGCGCAAAGCCCGTGTCTCTCGCCTCGCCGTTCCCCTCGTCCTGGTCCCCGCCCTCGCGCTCGTCGCGGCGGGCTGCGGGTCCGACGACGATGACGACACGGCCACCGCCGCTCCCTCCGCCAGCGTCACCGCGTCGGCGGAGCCTCACAAGATCACCGTTCTCGCCGCGGCCTCGCTGACCGAGACGTTCACCACGCTGGGCAAGCAGTTCGAAGCGGCCCACCCCGGCACGACCGTCACGTTCTCCTTCGCCGCGAGCTCGGCTCTGGCGCAGCAGATCAACTCGGGCGCGCCGGCGGACGTGTTCGCCTCCGCGAGCGCGAAGAACATGACCGAGGTCGTCGACGCGGGCAACGCCACCGGTCCGACGACCTTCGCCACGAACTCGCTCGAGATCGCGGTGCCGGCGGACAACCCGGCCAAGATCGACGAGATCGGTGACCTCGACGAGGCCGGCGTGAAGGTCGCGCTGTGCGAGGCGCAGGTACCGTGTGGCGTGGCCGCCACCACCGTCCTCGAGAAGGCCGGCGAGAAGGTCACCCCGGTGACCTACGGCGCCGACGTGAAGGCCGTCCTGACCTCCGTCAGCCTGGGTGAGGTCGACGCCGGCCTCGTCTACCAGACCGACGTCGCCTCGGCCGACCCGAAGAAGGTCATCGGCGTCGAGATCCCGGCCGACGTCAACGCGAAGACCAGCTATCCGATCGTCGCGCTGAAGGAGTCGAAGGACGCGGAGACCGCGAAGGCCTTCGTCGACTACGTCCTGTCCGCCGACGGCACCAAGGTGCTCACCGAAGCCGGCTTCGGCCCGGCGAAGTGACCACCCGCCGCCTGGCACGGCGAGCAGCCCGCACGCGGCCTGTGACCCGCGCACGCCGCGAGGCACGGGTCCGCGCTCCCTGGCCGCTCGCCGTGCCGGCGGCGCTCGCCACCGTCTTTCTGCTGTTCCCGCTGCTCGCCCTGATCATCAGGGCGCCGTGGGAGTCCCTGCCCGATCTGCTCACCGACCCGTCGACCCGGCACGCGCTGTGGCTTTCGGTGCGGACGGCCACCATCGCCACGGCCATCTGCATGGTGTTCGGCATTCCGCTCGCGTGGGCGCTGTCCCGCGCGTCCTTCCCGGGGCGGGACCTGATCCGCGCGCTGGTGACCATTCCGCTGGTCCTCCCGCCCGTGGTGGGCGGTGTCGCGTTGCTGCTCGTGCTGGGGCGGCGCGGCATCGTCGGCCGCCACCTCGACAACTGGTTCGGGTTGACCATCCCGTTCACCACCGACGCGGTGATCCTCGCGCAGATCTTCGTCGCGATGCCCTTCCTCGTCCTGTCGGTCGAGGGCGCGCTGAGCGCCGCCGACCAGCGCTTCGAGGAGGCGGCGGCGACGCTGGGCGCCAGCCGGGTGACGACCTTCCGCCGGGTGACCCTGCCCATGATCCTTCCYGCGATCGGCGCGGGTGCCGTGCTGTGCTGGGCCCGGGCGCTGGGCGAGTTCGGCGCGACGATCACGTTCGCCGGCAACTTCCCGAAGACCACCCAGACCATGCCGCTCGCCGTCTACCTGGCCATGGAGGTCGATCCGGAGAAGGCCATCGCGTTGTCCCTCGTGCTGCTGAGCGTCAGCATCGTCGTGCTCGTCGCCCTGCGCGGACGCTGGTGGAACAGCCGACAGGCCCAGGGGATCGCATGATCATAAAATCCGACGGAACCGGCCTCGTCGCCCGCATCGGCATCCAGCTGGGCACGCTGGACCTCGACGCCGAGCTGACCGTCCAGCCCGGGCGCACCCTCGCCGTTCTCGGCCCCAACGGTGCCGGCAAGAGCACCCTGCTGCGCGCCCTCGCCGGGCTCGTTCCGCTGCGGTCCGGGCAGATCGTGCTGAACGGAGTCGTCCTCGACCAGCCGGAGAACCGGCACTTCGTCTCCCCCGAGCACCGCGGCGCCGGGTACGTCTTCCAGGACTATCTGCTCTTCCCGCATCTGAACGCCATCGACAACGTCGCGTTCGGACCGCGGGTACGTCATCGGGTCCGCCGGGGGGCGGCCCGCGCCGCCGCCCGCCAGTGGCTCGCCCGGCTAGGCCTCGCGGAGGTCGCGCACCTGCGCCCGAACGCACTGTCCGGCGGGCAGGCGCAGCGGGTCGCGCTCGCGCGCGCACTGGCCCCCGACCCGGGCCTCCTCCTGCTGGACGAACCGCTCGCGGCGCTGGACGCGGGCACCCGCCTGGAGGTCCGCGCCGAGATCCGTGCGCTGCTGCCCACCCTGGACGTCCCCGTCGTCCTGGTCACCCACGACCCGGTGGACGCGTTGACCCTGGCCGACGACGTCGCCGTGCTCGAACGCGGCCGGGTGGTGCAGCGAGGCACCCCGGTCGAGGTGATCACCCGCCCGCGCACGCCGTACGTCGCGCGGCTGGCCGGGCTGAACCTCTTTCCCGGCACCAGCTCGAACGGTGTGGTCACCCTCGACGCAGGCAGTGGTGGCGGTGGCAGCGGCGAAGGAGGTGGCGGTGGAACGCCGGTCACGCTCCTGGGGCCTGCCGACGCGCCGGCCGGGAAGGTCCTCGTCGCGCTGCGCCCGTCGGATGTCGGTGTGCACCTGGAGGAGCCCCTGCGCGCGGAAGGCGTCCTGGTCCTCACCGGGCCGGTGACATCCGTGGAGCAGCTGGGCGACCAGGTACGGGTGCAGATCTCCACCACACCCGTGGTGCGTGCGGAGATTCCGGCCCGGCGGCTGGCGGAGCTGCGGCTCGTCCGCGGCACGACCGTGTGGCTCACGATCGACCGCAAGCACGTCGAGGTCTACAGCCAGGCCGAGCCCGGGATCTGAGCTCCGAACCGGGAAGCGACCACCCGACACGCGCACCGAATGCCGGGTTCGCTACAGTTCGAGGCGTTGCGAGGGGGGAGATCGCCAAAGGAGTCTCCAATGGCCCGGGTCCGTAAGACCGTCGCCAGCGCAGCAGTCGCAGCCGCCCTTGTCGCGGCCGCCTCGTCCTGCCGTACCGATCCGATCGACCTGGCCGACAACGGCGGCCGGCCGACAACCGCCGCCGCGACGCCGAGCGCGTCACCCGCCACGGCGACGCCAACCGAGCCGACACCGGCCACACCGACAGCGCCAACCACGACCGCGGCCGAGGTGACACCGCCGGCCTCGGCCCCGGCCACATCCACCGCCCCCGCCGGACCGATCCCGGCGCCGGCGACCACCCAGGCGCAGGCCCCAGCGCCGGTACCGCCGCCCACGACCACCAGGCCCGCGACGACGCCGAGCGCATCGCCGCGACCGGTCCCGGCACCATCCACGCCCGCGGCCCCGGCGGCGGGAACCCGGCAGGACGAGGTCGTCCGGCTGACCAACGTCGAGCGGCAGGCGGCCGGATGCGGACCGCTCGCCGTCGACGCCAGCCTGTCCGCCGCGGCCCAGGCCCACTCCGCGGACATGGCCGCGAACAACTACTTCAGCCACTCCGGCCTAGACGGCACCTCGCCGGGCGACCGGGCCCGGGCTGCCGGCTTCCCGTCCTCCTACGTCGGCGAGAACATCGCGGCCGGTTCGACAACCCCGGCGGCCGCCATCGCGCTGTGGATGGGCAGTTCGGGCCATCGCGCCAACATCCTCAACTGCGCCTACACCCACATCGGCGTCGGCTACGCCGAAGGCGGCTCGTATCGCTACTACTGGACGCAGGTGTTCGGAACACGCTGACCGGCACCGGCTCCAGGACCACGCCGGTGCGGGAGCACCCGACGACAGGTGACGTCGACACTGGCCGCAGGGCTCGATGCGGCGCCGCGGTCAGTGCTCGACGTGCCCCAGCGGGCGCCCCGGCGCGACCCTGTCACGCAGGGCGCGCTTGACCGCGGACGGCTCGGGAAAGCCCTGCTCGCGCCGGTCCCACAGCACCTCACCATCGAGCCGGACGGTGAACACGCCGCCACTGCCCGGCACGAGCGCGACCGAGCCGAGATCCGTTTCGAAGGTCGTGAGCAGTTCCTGGGCCAGCCACGCGGCGCGTGGAAGCCATCGGCAGCGGGTGCAGTACTCGATCTCCACGCAGGGCCGGCCCGGACCACCCAGCTCGGCGGAGCCGGCCCCAGCCGCCGGCTCGGATTCAGCACCCATTGCCACCATCTCCATCACCCCGACAGCCGCGTCACCCGGCACCAGCCCGGCCACGCCCGCCAACCCCAACGTCCGGCCTCACAGCCGCGCCGTCAACCGGTCCAGGCCGGGCCGTCCAGGCACCGGCCGTCAGGCACCGGCCGTCAGGCACCGGCCGTCAGGCACCGAGCATCGCGAGCCACTGCTTCGAACTCGTCGGCCGGAAGACGTAGTTCATCTTGCGCACGACGCTCAGCTCGGCGGAGGACTCCGCCGAGTACCGGTGGCCCGGGTAGACGGTCACGTCGTCCGCCAGGGCACCGAGCCGGCGCAGGCTGTCGTACATCGCGGCCGCGTCGCCGCCGGGGAAGTCCATCCGCCCGCATCCTTCGAGGAACAACGTGTCCCCCGCGACGAGGCGCCCGTCGACCAGGAAGCACTGGCTCCCCGGCGTGTGCCCCGGAGTGTGCAGCAGCCGGATGTCGACCGCGCCCACGGTGACGACGTCGTCGTCGGAGTGCTCGACGAGCTCGGCCTGGCCCACACCGGTCCCCCGGCGCACCCACTCCGCCTCGTCCCGCTGCAGGTGGATCGGCACCGAGGTGCGTTCGAGCAGCTCACGGATGCCCTCCAGCTCGATGCCGAAGGCCGTGCCACCCACATGGTCGGCGTGGTGATGCGTCACCAGCGCCCCGGTCAGCCGCATGTCGTCGGCGGCGAGGATGTCGAGCAGGTCCCCGACCCGGTAGGCCGGGTCGACGACGACAGCTTCGCGGGTCTCCCGATCACCGATGAGGTAGACGAAGTTGACCATCTGGGTCGCGGCGGGATCCCCCACCGCGAAGTCGCGACCGGACAGAAGCTGACGGAAGTACAGGCGCTCGCTCACACCGCGAGCCTACGGAGCACCACCCCAACGCTCCAGAACCGCCAGGCTCCGGTGCGACCGTCGCCGCTGTGCCTCGCGACCCGGGCGACCTGCCGCGGGCGCCTCACCGCGGGGTCGCCGCGGGCCCCGCATCCGCTACAGGTACGCGGCGAGGTCATCCAGCAGGCGCCGTCGGCTGCGCGCTCCCACCATGGTCGCCATCCGGGTGCCGTCCCGGACCACGACCATGGTCGGCATCGCCAGCACGCCGTAGGCCAGGGCCGTTTTCGGGCTCGCGTCGACATCAACCTCGACCACTCGCAGACGCCCTGCCAGCTCGGCCGCGATCTGCCCGAGGATCGGCCGCATCAGCCGGCACGGCGGGCACCAGTCGGCGTGGAAGTCGACGAGAACGGGCACCGGGGAACCCAGCACGATCTGGGCGAACGTCTCATCGTCCGCGTGCCGCACCGCGGCCTCGGCGTCGTTCTCCCTCAGATCCGGGCGGCCCAGGACGTCAGATGTGTTCATGAGATGAAAACTCCCTCGCGTCAATGTCGTCATGGGAATTCGGCGTTCATGGCCATGGGGCCCGTCACGGAATCCCGAATCCGGGGCTTCCGCTGCGACCGCCGCTCCCGAGCAAGAAGTAAGGATTCCGGCTGCCACAACAACCGAAATCCTTACCTCCTGCGGATCGCCAAACGGCTTCGCGCCCTGTTTGTTCTTTTGAGGAGTGAATTTTCGGCCCTGTGCGGCCGGCGCGGGATACCGGTGGGTCGGCGTGCGGCGGGCTGGGCACGGACCAGCCGGGTCGATATCGGTGGCCCCAGATCCGCCACTTCTCGGGATCTTGTTACCTACTCCATCCGGATCGCGTTTCTCCTGCCGGTCACGCTGTTCCCTCGACGAAGGAGGCGGGTGACCGGGCCGCCCCGTCGTCGCGCTGTGCGTCGGGCGGGAACAGCGCGCACCTCGGCCGCTCGGCGGAGACACCAAGACCTCGGACGTCCCGCCAGGGGCCGGGAGAGCCCGCCTCGGCCGGCGGGGGAGCCTGCGGCGCCCCGCCGGCGCGGCGAGCTGCCTCCAGTCGTGCGGCGATCCGCTCCCGTGCCTGGAGAAGGCGAGCCATCTCGTCATCGATCTCGGCGATCCGGCGTCGGTAGCCGTCGACGGAATCCGGGCAGGCGTCACCGCTTCCGTGCCCGGCCCGGAGGCATTCGACGAAGGGGCGCGTCTCGGCGAGCGCGAAGCCCTCGGCGACCCGGGCCCTGATCTCCTCGACCGCGCGGAGGTCCGTGGCGTCGTAGTCCCGGTAGCCGTTGGACATCCGCCTGGCGGGAAGCAGCCCGTGCTCCTCGTAGTACCGCAGTGCCCGGGGACTCGTGCCGGCGAGCCGTGCCAACTCACCGATGCGCATCCGTGTCTCCTTCGCCGTCGTGCCGCCACTTCGCCGTCGTGCCGCCACTTCGCCGTCGTGCCGCGTCACCGTCGACGCTAGACGTTCACGTCGGCGTCAAGGCCAGCCTGATTCACGGCCGACCGCTCGCCCGGACCAGTACCGGCGCCGGCGCCCCGCTGTCGCCGGCGCGGGAAGCGTGGCGACACCTCGGACGAGCCCGATACGGCCCCGGCGGTTACATTCGCCGGGTGACGGACAGGATGCGCCGAACGGCCAGGCCTGCTCCGGAATCCTCCGACACCGGCCGCGTCACGCCCAGCCAGCTGGCCTACTGGCGCCGCTCCGGCCTGGTACGTCCGGGGCGTGGCGAGCTGACCCAGGCCAGAGCCGTGGCCGCGCTGCGCCGCGCCGGTCTGAGCCCACGGCGTATCAAGGCGGCCGCGGAACGCCTGAGCGTCGGTGCCGATCTCGGTGCCGGACAACAGGACGTGGGAATCGCGGCGGGCCGGGGCACGGGTGCGCCTGCGCGCTCCGCCCGGCCGGGGCAGGTGCCGCTGCGCTTCGCGGTGTACGGGCAGGAGCTCTTCGTCCAACGGCCCGGCGGCGCCTGGGAGGGAGACCGTGCGCCGGGCCAGCTGATTCTCGACGGAGTCGTTCCCCTCGTCCCGGTCGACACGGTGCTGGTCGGGCACCTGCCCGGCGGCATACCCCCGAGTTCCACGCCAGCCGGCGGCGGCAGGGCCGGGTGGTCGTCGGGAGCTGCGGGCGGGGGCCGGGGCGGGGGCCGGGGCGAGGGCCCGGCGCGGGCAGGCGGCGTCCGGCCCACCGGTGCGTCCGCGAGCGATCAGATCCGCCGGTTCCTGGGCCGCCAGGAGGCTCTCGACCATCGGGACCACTGATCGTCGTGGCCCTGCGGCACCACGCCGCGTAGTCCACCCGCTACGCCCACTTCCAGGGCATTCGTCCGGACCGGCCGGCTGATGCGGGTGAGCAACCTAGACTGAGGCCCGTGACCGAACGCCGTCGACCACCTGTGGCCCGCCAGCCAGCTCATCCAGCAGCCTCGCCGGCACAGCGGTGACGCCCACCGAGACGTCGGCTCATCCGGCGCCCAGCACCGGCACCGGCGATGCCGCCTCGGCTGGGCGGGGCGGGGATCGGCCGGTGCTGCTGACGGTCGACGACGACGTGAACGTCTCGCGGGCGGTCGCCCGTGACCTGCGCCGGCGTTACGGCGGGTCGTGGCGGATCGTGCGGGCCGAGTCCGGGTCCCAGGCGCTGGAGGCACTGCGCGAGATCAAGCTGCGTGGGGGCGAGGTGGCCGTCATCCTGGCGGACTACCGGATGCCGGGCATGAACGGCATCGAGTTCCTGGAGCAGGCGATGGACCTGTTCCCCGCGGCCCGGCGCGTCCTGCTGACCGCCTACGCGGACACCAACGCGGCGATCGACGCGATCAACGTCATCGACCTCGACCACTACCTGCTCAAGCCCTGGGATCCGCCGGAGGAGAAGCTCTACCCGGTGCTGGACGCGCTGCTCGAAGCCTGGCGGCTGGCGGACCGCCAGCCCGTCGCCGAGGCCAGGGTGGTCGGGCACCGCTGGTCGGCCCGTTCCTACGAGGTGCGAGACTTCCTGGCCCGCAACCACGTGCCGTACCGCTGGTACCTGGCGGACGAGCCGGAGGGCGAGCGGCTGCTGGCCGCGGCCGGCGCGGAGCCCGACTCGATCCCGTGCGTGATCACCACCGACGGCACCGCGCTCGTCAACCCGAGCGACGTCGAGCTCGCGAACCGGGTCGGGCTCGCGACGGCGCCGGCCGGCGACTTCTACGACCTGATCGTGGTCGGCGGCGGGCCGGCGGGCCTCGGCGCGGCGGTGTACGGGGCCTCCGAGGGCCTGCGGACGCTCCTCGTCGAACGGCACGCGACCGGCGGCCAGGCCGGGCAGAGCTCCCGGATCGAGAACTACCTGGGGTTCCCCGACGGTGTCTCCGGTTCGCAGCTCACCGACCGGGCCCGCCGCCAGGCGCTCAAGTTCGGCGCGGAGCTGCTGACCACCGCCGACGCGGTCGCCCTGGAGACCGCCGGCCCCGCCCGGCGGCTGGTGCTCGGTGACGGTGGCCGGATCGACGCCCACGCGGTCATCCTCGCGACCGGTGTCTCCTACCGGCAGCTCAACGCCCCGGGCCTCGGCGACCTGACCGGCCAGGGCGTCTTCTACGGCTCGGCGCTCACGGAGGCTCCGAGCTGCAGCGGCGAGGACGTCTACATCGTGGGTGGGGCGAACTCCGCCGGGCAGGCGGCGATGTACTTCGCCCGGCACGCCCGGTCGGTCACGATGCTCGTCCGGGGTTCCGGGCTTGAGGCCTCGATGTCGCACTACCTCATCGAGCAGATCGCGGCCGTCGCGAACATCACCGTCCGGACCTGCACCGAGGTCGTGTCCGCGCACGGCACCGACCACCTCGAAGGCCTCGTGCTGCGCGACAGTTCGACGGGCCAGACGGAGAAGGTCGACACCCACTGGTTGTTCGTCTTCATCGGGGCCGCGCCCCGCACCGACTGGCTCGACGGAGTCGTGGCCCGCGACGAGCACGGGTTCGTGCTGGCCGGGCCGGATCTCATCGTCGACGGCCGTCGGCCGGCAGGCTGGGCGCCGGATCGGGATCCGTACCACCTCGAGAGCAGCCTGCCGGGTGTGTTCGTGGCGGGCGACGCGCGCGCCGAGTCGGTGAAGAGGGTCGCGTCGGCCGTGGGCGAGGGCGCGATGGCGGTCGCGCTGGTGCATCGTTATCTGGCCGGGCGCTGATCGGCCACAGGGAGGCTGACATGGCGGGCGACGTGGCGGGCGGCACGGCGGAGAACAGGCTGCCCTGCGACATCGACGAGCTGCGCACCTTGTTCCTGTTCGAGAAGCTCACCGACGAGCAGCTTGACTGGATCTGCCGCAACGGCCACGTCGAGCTCATCGAGCCGGGGCCGGTGTTCCGTGAGGGCGAGCCGGCCACCTGCTTCTACGTGCTGGTCGAGGGCTCGCTGGTACTCACCCGGCGGATCGGCGACGACGACGTCGAGGTCACCCGCACCGACCAGCGCGGGGTCTACGCCGGGGCCTGGTTCGCCTACCTGGGCGACCGGGTGCCGCAGCTGTACAACAACTCGATGCGGGTGACCTCCCCGTCACGCTTCGTCGTGCTGGACGGGGTGGCGCTGGCGCGGCTCATGCGCGAGTGGTTCCCGATGGCCGTCCACATGCTCGAGGGGCTGTTCTTCGGGCTGCAGAACCTGCAGCAGCAGACCGGCCAGCGCGAGCGCCTCCTGGCTCTCGGCTCGCTGTCGGCGGGCCTGACCCACGAGCTCAACAACCCGGCCGCCGCCGCGGTGCGGGCGACGGCGTCCCTGCGCGAACGGGTCGCCGGCATGCGGCACAAGCTGGGCCTCATCGCCGCCGGACCGTACGACCGCCCGGCCCTGGAGGCGCTGATCGCCCTGCAGGAGGAGGCGGCGGAGCGGGTCGGCAAGGCTCCTGCGCTCACACCGATGGAGACCAGCGACCGGGAGGACAGCATCTCGGACTGGCTTGACGACCAGGGCATCGCGGGCGGCTGGGAGCTGGCACCCACCTTCGTCCAGGCCGGCTTCGACGTCGACTGGCTGGAACGGGTCGCGGGCACCGTGCCCGCGCAGATCCTGGAGGGCGCGGTCCGCTGGCTGATGTACACCGTCGAGAGCGAGCTGCTGATGAAGGAGATCGAGGACTCCACGAACCGGATCTCCGGCCTGCTCGCGGCGACCAAGCAGTACTCCCAGCTCGACCGGGCGCCCTACCGGCAGGCGGACGTCCATGAGCTGCTGGACAGCACGCTGGCCATGCTGGGTGCCAAGCTCGCGGGGATCCAGGTCGTGCGCGAGTACGACCGGGCCCTGCCGGAGATCCCGGTACATGCCGCCGAGCTCAACCAGGTGTGGACGAACCTCATCGACAACGCCGCGGCGGCGATGGGGGGCGCGGGCACCCTCACCGTCGTCACCGCCGCCGACCACGACGACCTGGTGGTCGAGATCCGGGACAGCGGCCCGGGTGTCCCGGCGGACATCCAGGACCGGATCTTCGAGCCGTTCTTCACGACCAAGCCGGTCGGTGAGGGAACCGGGCTGGGCCTGGACATCTCATGGCGCATCGTCGTCAACCGCCACCACGGCAACCTGACGGTGACCTCGGTGCCCGGCGACACCCGGTTCCGGGTCTGTCTGCCGATACGTCCCGACCTCACGAGCCCCCTGGAATCCGCCGTGGAGGCCGCCGAGCAGGGCTGACCCGCCCTCGGCTCCCGCCCTTGGCTCCCGCTCTCAGCTCCCGGTTTCCGCCGCCCGGTGGTCGTACTCGTGCCGGGCCGAGGCGATGGTCATCTGGTGGCGCTCCGCCCAGTCGCGGAGCGCGGAAAGCGGCGCGAAAAGCTCACGCGCCACGCTCGTGGCGGTGTACTCCGTCTTCGGCGGCACGGTCGGATAGACCTTGCGAGTCAGCAGCCCGTCTCGTTCCAGCCGGCGCAGGGTCAGGGTCAGCATGCGCCGGCTGATGCCGTCGATACCGCGTTCCAGCTCGGTGAAGCGGACCGGGCCGTGCGCGGCCGCGATCAGGATGCTGACGCTCCACTTGCCGCTGACCTGGTCAAGCACCTCCATGATCGGGCAGGCCTCGATGACGGCCTGATCCACGGTGCGGCCATCACCCGTCACATCGATGTTCCGCTGGGACATGAAAGTGCCTTCTTCCGCCGGTGTAAACGCTCCCCCAGCATGGTCACTGACCGTTCCCCCCGCAACAAGCAGTGGGCCCTGTAACAAAAGGTGCCCCATTGGAGTGCACACATGTCCGAGCTCACGCTCCCAGCGCCGGTCCAGACACGCTCCGAGGCGGCCGAAGCAGGTCCACCCCGCTGGCTCGCACTGATCGTCCTGTGCGCCGCCATGCTCATGGTCATCCTCGACGGCACCATCGTCACCGTCGCACTGTCCGCCATCCAGGACGACCTGGGCTTCTCGGAATCCGGGCTGGCCTGGGTGGTCAATGCCTATCTGGTGGCCTTCGGCGGGCTGCTTCTGCTGGCCGGGCGGGTCGGCGACCTCGTCGGTCGACGGCGGGTCTTCGTCGGTGGTCTCGCCCTGTTCACCGTCGCGTCGCTGGTCTGCGGGCTGGCCGCGAGCCCCGAGACGCTGCTCGCCGCACGGTTCGTCCAGGGAGTCGGGGGCGCGCTCGCCTCGTCCGTCGTCCTCGGAATGATCGTGGTGACCTTCCCCGAACCTCGGGCACAGGCTCGGGCACTCGGAGTGTCGAGCTTCGTCGGTGCCGCCGGAGCCTCGATCGGACTGCTCGCCGGCGGGCTGCTCATCGAGGTGCTCACCTGGCACTGGGTCTTCTTCGTGAACGTGCCGGTCGGCCTGGCCGCGGTCGGACTGTCCCTGCGGGTCCTGCCGCGGGACCGCGGTCTGGGCCTCGCCGCCGGAGCGGACGCACTCGGCGCCGTACTCGTCACCGCTGGCCTCATGATCGGCATCTTCACGATCGTGGGCAGCGACGACGCGGGCTGGACGTCCGCCCGCACCCTCGGACTCGGCTTCCTCTCGCTGGGGCTGCTGGTCGGGTTCGTGGCCCGGCAACTGCGGACCCGGCAGCCCCTGCTACCACCCCGGCTGTTCTCCTCCCGGCCGCTGGCCGTGGGGAACGTGGCGCAGTTGTTGATGACCGGCGGGCTGTTCGCGTTCCAGTTCACCCTCGCGCTCTTCCTCCAGCGCGTCCTCGGCTACGGCGCGGCGGCGACCGGCCTGGCCTTCCTCCCCGTCGCGATCACGATCGGTGTGTTCTCACTGGGACTCACCGGCTGGCTCGCCGAGCATCTCGGTCCGGGGCTGGTCGCGCTGCCAGGCCTGGGACTGCTGGCCGTCGGCCTCCTGCTGCTGGCACGGCTCTCGCCCGACGCCTCGTACGCGCTGGACATCCTGCCGGCGGCGATCATCCTCGGCTGCGGGGGCGGCCTGGCACTGCCGGCGTTCACGCAGCTCACCATGTCGGGAGTGCCGGAGGATGACGCCGGCCTGGCCTCCGGGCTGAGCAACACGACGCTGCAGGTAGGCGGGGCACTGGGACTGGCCGCCCTGACGACGCTCGCGGCATGGCGCACCGAGAGCGCGGCGGGCGACGGTGCACTGAACGCACACGACCTCACGGCCGGCTACCACGCGACATGGCTCGGCGGCGCGGCCCTGATGGTGGTCAGCATCGCTGTCACGGCGGGGCTGCTCAGGCCGCGCCGCCCCTCGGCCGGCTGAGCCGTCCGCACCTCGATGCGCTATTGAAGGTAGCCCTCGACCTGGTTGCCGGAGCCGGCATGCGTGTCGTCCGGGTCCGCTCCGACGGAGCGGGCCGCGCGGCGCCGGCGGAGCAGATCCCAGCACTGGTCGAGGGTCTGCTCCAGCTCGACGAGACGGTCGCGCTCGGCGTCCGAGTCGATGTCCCCCTGGGATCGGCGCAGCCGCAGGCTGTGCTCCTCCGCCACCAGGGTGTCGATGCGCTCGAAGATCTTCGTGTCGTCCATCCGCCCCAGCAAAGCACGTTGCCCGGGCGGCGTTCCAGCCTGCCAGGCCGGGTCGGCCCGGGCCTGCCAGGGTCAGGCCGGACCTGTCAGGGGCGGTCCGGGCCTGTCAGGGGCGGTCCGGGCCCCGGATCAGTCCACGCCCTTCGCCAGGGCGGACGGCCACCAGATCTTCTTTCCGATGTCGTGGCTGAGCGCGGGCACCAGGATGGAACGCACGATGATCGTGTCGAGCAGGACGCCGAAGGCCACGGCGAAGCCCACCTCGGCGAGGAAGACCAGCGGGAGAACACCAAGGACCGCGAAGGTCGCCGCCAGCACGACCCCCGCCGAGGTGATCACGCCGCCGGTCACCGACAGGCCACGGACGATCCCGGCACGGGTCCCGTGTTCGAGCGTCTCCTCCCGCACCCGGGTCATCAGGAAGATGTTGTAGTCGATGCCGAGAGCGACCAGGAAGACGAACGCGAAGAGCGGGAAACCCGGATCGGAGTCGGCGAAGCCGAAGACGTGGTTGAAGAACACCGCGCTGACACCGAGCGTCGCCGCGAAGGACAGGACCACCGTCGCGATCAGCAGCAGCGGGGCGACGAGCGCCCGCAGCAGCACGCCGAGCACGATCAGGATGACCACCAGGACGATGGGAATGATCAGGTTCCGGTCGTGCGCGGACGCCTGCTGCGTGTCGTAGTTGATCGCCGACGCGCCGCCCACCAGCGCATCGGCCCCTGCGATGGGATGGAGCGCCGCGCGCAGCGCCCGGACCGTCTCGAAGGCCTCGGGTGTGTCGTAACGGCTGGTGAGGGTCGCATCGATGGCGATGCGGCCGCCGACCGGCGTGACCTGCAGCGCGGGCGGCAGGCAACCGTCCGCACCCGGCCTGATCGACGTGCTGTCGGCGGCGAACGCCCGCGCCAGCTTCGCGTAGTCGACCTGGACGCACACGGAGCCCGGGCCGGGCGCGACGCCCGGAACCTTCGACGCGGCCGCGACGACCTCGTCCTGGCGGTCCAGGTTCGTGATGATCACGGCCGGGGCACCGGCTCCCTGGCTGAAGTGGGCGTCATAGATCCGCTGGCCGAGGATCGCATCGGGCTCGCTGGTGAAGCTGTCCGTCGTCGACAGGCCGTCGACCTTCAGCGTCGTCATCGCGCCGGCGCAGGCCAGCAGGATGACGGCGGTCGAGACCCAGGCCAGCCGCGGCCGGCCGGCGAGCCTGGTGGCGAACCGTGCCCACGCACCGTGCGTGGCCAGGTCGGCCTGCTGGTCGAAGCGTGGAATCCGCGGCCAGAAGACCCACCGGCCGAACAGCACCAGGAACACCGGCAGGAAGGTGAGCATCACGAGCGCGGTGCAGGCGATACCGATCGCGGTGACGGGGCCGAGGCTCTTGTTCGAGTTGAGCTCGCCGAGCGCGAGGCAGAGCAGCCCGAGCACGACGGTGATCGCCGAGGCGGCGATCGCGGGTGCGGCGCCCCGCCAGGCCGCGATCATCGCGTCCATTCTCGCGGGGTAGGCGTGCAGCTCTTCGCGATAGCGGCTGATGAGCAGCAGCGCGTAGTCGGTTCCGGCGCCGATGACCAGCACGAACAGGATGCCCTGGCTCTGCCCGTTGAGGGTCAGTACATCGTGCTTCGCCAGCGGGTAGACGATCAGGACCGAGACCCCCAGCGCGATGATGGCGCTGAACAGCGGAAAGAACCACAGGACCGGGCTGCGGTAGACGACCAGGAGGATGACGATCACAACCAGGCCGGCGGCCAGCAGCAGCACACCGTCAATGCCCTCGAATGCCTCGATAAAGGCCACGAGAAGGCCACCGGGGCCCGCGCTGTGCACGATCAGGCCGGCCGGCACGTCCGTCTTCGCCAGCTCGACGACAGCATTCTCGACGTCGACCAGCTCATCGCCCGGGACCTCGACGTCGCCCCTCTTGCCGATGAGCGGCACCGCCACGTTCGCAACGCTGCCGTCCGGCGAGAACTGGGGTGCGGCGATCTGGTTCGGGTCGACACCCTCGATGGACCGGAAGGCCCGCGCATCCGCGGCGATCTTCGCGCGGTCCTCCTGCGTCAGCCCGCCCACGCGCTGATAGACGATGAAACCGGGCAGCGTCTGCTCGGAGCGGAACTTCTCCGCCTCCTTGTCCACCCGGGTCGACTCGGCCGACCCGGGCAGGAACGCGGCGTTGTCGTTCTTCTGGACCTCTGCCAGCTTGGCCTGGAACTGGCCGCCGAACCCACCGAGCAGAAAAAGAACCACCGCGAGGCCGGCGAAGAGATACAGGATCACCCGAGCCGGCCGGCGCACCGCCGCCGCGGGCTCCACTCCCCCTCCGACACCGCCACCACCGACACCGCCACCGCTGACACCACCGCGACCACCGCCGGACAGAGCAGCTGCCACTACCGCGGCCGGCGCCGGCGCCGTCGGATGGCCGGGAGGAAGCTGCCGCTCGGACTCCGAGGCCTCGGACCCGACGGGCCGGGGCTGGGCGTCCGGCGCCGATCTCCCGGACGGCACCACGGGCGCCGTGGACGTGCTGGAGCCGGATTCGATGGGTGCGTCCTCCGGTGAGACGCCGGAGGCGACCACGGCCGGGTCGGACTGCGTTTCCTCACGTGGGCTCGGAACTGTGGAGGATCCGTCGCTGCTGGTCGGCGAGCCGCCGCCGCTGTCGGTCATCTGGCGTCCCTCGGTGCGCGTGGGCCAACGGAGCACCCACGTTCACCGGGCACCCAGGTGATGGTCCCCGACATTGTCGCGCATGACCGGCGCGGCGGGCCAAGTGCACCGCCGGCGGAACGAGCCGCCGAATCCCCCGGTCGGGGTACGACCCTTCCGCGGGCCATTCGCGCCCCGCGAGCCGTACCCCGGGCTCTCCCTAGTCGTCGTGTTCGTGGATCTGCTGCGAGAGGTACTCGGTGGCACCGAGCTGGGAGATGAGCTCGAGCTGGGCGTCCAGCCAGTCGATGTGCTCCTCCTCGGAGGTCAGGATGTCCTCCAGCAGGACGGCGGAGCCGATGTCGCCCTTTGACCGGAACAGGGCGATCGCCTCGCGGAGAACGTCGACGGCCTCGGATTCATGCTGGCGGTCGAGCTCCAGCTGCTCGGGAACCGTCTCCCCGATGCGAAGCGTGTTCAGGCGCTGCAGGTTCGGAAGACCGCCCAGGTAGAGAACTCGATGGATGAGTCGATCGGCGTGCTTCATCTCGTCGATCGACTCATGGTAGTAGTGCTCGGAGATGTGCTTGTAACCCCAGTTCCGCTGCATCCTGGAATGCAGGAAATACTGGTTGACCGCGGTCAGTTCATTTGTCAGAACCGTGTTCAGCCGCTCGACGATCTGTTCGTCGCCACGCATCGCCGACTACCTCCACCAATATCACCCGGAAACCTCCACAGGCGATTCGACGGGCAAGCGAAGGCAGCACGAAGCCCTTGACCGGCGTGCCGGAATACCGCGCGAAAAAAAGCGGATCCCGCAGACGGCAGCGGGTTTCCGCTCCGACCCACCGAGATCACCCCCGGAGGCCCCGGTGGGTCCCTAGGCTGATCTGGCGACCGGACGGCGACGAAGCGGCACCGCCGCATCGAGCATCTCGTCGATCTCCTCGAGGCATCCGCCGCACCCTGTGCCGGCGTCACACCTCGCACCGATCTCCTCTGCGTCACAGGCACCCGATGCGATCACGCTACGTAGCGTCCGATCGGAGACAGCAAAGCATGAACAGACGAGCACCGCACCTCACCACGCCCGGAGATGTCGACGCCGAAGCGCCGAGAGGTTGTCGTTACCGTTCCGGGATCCCTTCGCGCCGAGGCTCAGGCTTAGCTAAGGCTTCCCTAATCGCTAGAGTGCCACGGAGTGGGCGGCAGACGCAAGGCAGCCTTACCTACGCCACACACCGACCGCAAACCCCTGATGCGCAGGGTGACAACCCCCGGCGCCTCCGGCGATGAAACCCACTCCTGGTCGCATCCGAGTCACCGCACGACGAGCGACATCGCCCTTCCGCAAGCACCGCGCGCGCAGCAGGCACAGCCGTCACCGCGAGTCCCCGCGAGCGCCGGCGGATCGCGGCGGATGCCAGCAGTTGCAGGTGATGCCACACGGGTCATCGGCTCCCGGGCGCCCGCAGCGGGGTCCCACAGGCCCCCAGGCCGCCCGGGAAGGCGAGGCCGCCGGCTCAAACCCACCCGCCGCAGGAAACCGCGTTTGCCGTTCGGACCCGAAGGCCGCGCCACCACTCGACAGCGCGCCGGAAGTACCACCCGGGCCGAAGGTGCCTGCGGCCGACTTCTCAGCCAGTGACCGCTGTCACATCCACCCGGCGGTTGGCGGCGCGACCTGCCACGGTCGCGTTGTCAGCGACCGGGCGCTCCGGTCCGAAGCCGGCCACCCGCACCCGCTCGGCCGGCACTCCCCGCTGCACCAGGTATTCACGGGCGGCCCTGGCCCGGTCCATCGACAGCGCCTGGTTGAAGGCCAGCGGGCCGGTGCTGTCCGTATGCCCGCCGACCAGCACGGTGAGGTCTCCCGGCAGCAGGGCCTGGGCGACCTTGTCCAGACCCGCGCGCACGGACGCGTCGAGGGTTGACTCCCCCACCGCGAAAGTCAGGCTGGTTCCCTCCAGCGCGGCCTGCAGCGCGCCCTGGGTACGCCCGGCCTCGGGAACAGCACCGGTGAAACCAGTAGCCGACGGGGCAGGAGCCGACGGAGCAGTGACCGACGAACCGGGGGCCGCCGAATCGTCGCTCGTGGAATCGGTCGCGACGGGGCTGACCGCACCCGTGGCCGGGTCGAGGGCCACCTCGGCGCCGACCGTCAGCCGGTTGTCGAGCGAGGCGTCCGGAACCTGGTGCCGGACGGCCGCCAGCACCTCCGCCCCGATCGCGGTGCCCGCAGCCCGATCCGCGACCGTGCCCTGGAGCACCAGCGACGAACCGTCGATCGTCACGGACCGGACACCCGACTGCTTTCCCAGCGCCCTGGCCACGTCGCCGAACGACTCCAGCGCCGGTGTCGCCACCCTGGGATCAACGGTGACGGTCGCCGAGACGGCACCGCCGGAGACATCCGCCGCCGCGCCGAGCAGCTGCGCCCGCGTCGCACTGTCCGGAACGGTGGCGCTGAAGGCCAGGTCGGCCGGTGTGCCGCCGGTACCGCTCACCCCGATGACGATCGGCCGGGACGGCTCGGTGGCGACGACCGCGTCCCCGGACAGCCGCACGGAGGCACTGCCGGACACGGCTGCCACCCGCTGGGCTTCCCGGGCCTCCTGCGGGCTCTCGAAACGGCCGTGCAGGACGATGTCACGACCTTCGACGCTGACCCGCGCCCGGCTGACACCAGCCGCGCGGACCGCGTCCGCCGCCCGGGTGCCCAGGTCGTCCTCGATCGGGCCACGCCGCAGCCAGAGCGCCAGCAGCCCCAGCAGCACCCAGGCGACCAGCAGTGAGACGACGAACGCGACCGGACGGGGGCGCCGAAAGAGCGCCACCGACAGCGAGGACATGGGTACTCCGTGCTCCCTACTCAAGGGGGGATACGCGATGGGGGCACTGCGAGAAACCGCAGCGTACGGAAACTTTCCCATATGCCCGACATCGGGAACACACCGGGGGAAGGCTCACGCCAGCCCAGGAACCGCCACGTCCAGCCCCTTCAGGCCTCGCTGACGCGGGCGCGCGCAGCCGCCGCCGTCGTGCCCACCGCCGCCGTACCCGCCGCCGACGCCGTCCCCGCCGACACCGTGCCAACCGTCCCCGCCGACGCCGTGCCAGCCGATGCCGTCCCTGCCGCGGCTTCCTCCCGCACGGCCACCTCCGCCGTCGCCACCCCCGCCTCGGCGTCCGCGGGGGTGGCCGGCGGGACGTCCGCGGCCCGCCGGCTGCGGTGGCGGACCGTGATCGCGAAAGCGAGCAGCGTGCTCACACCGAGCACGGCCCAGCCGGCCACCGCGTCCAGGATGTAGTGGTTCGACGTCGCCATCACGATGAAGACCGTCGCCGCCGGATACAGGCAGCCGAGCACCCGCACGACCGGCCGGCGGGCGAACCGGGCGAGCAGGAAGCCCGACCAGAGGGCCCACGCACAGTGCAGCGAGGGCATCGCGGCGTACTGGTTGGCCAGCCCTTCCAGGCCGTCCGGAGCCGCACTGGCGCTTCCGCTCCACCAGCCCCAGCCCTCGAAATGGGACATCGTGTCGACGTAGGACGTCCCGGGCAGCAGGCGCGGCGGGGTGGTGGGAAACAGGAAGAAGCCGCACAGCGCGATCAGCGTGGTGAAGACCAGGGTCCACCGGGCGCGGACATACCGCCCCGGGTTGCGCCGGTACATCCAGACCAGCAGCGAGGGTGTGACCACGAAGTGCAGGGTCGCGTAGTAGTAGCAGCAGATGACCGCCAGCACCGGCACGCTCTGCAGCCAGCTGTTGAGGCTCAGYTCGATGTTGATGTGCAGCCGTTCCTGCAGGTGCAGGATGTCCCAGCCGAGTCGGTTCGCATCCGCGGCGGACGCGTCGGCCGCGCCTCTGGTCGCCGTGTAGACGTAGTAGAGCGACACCAGCAGGACGGCCTCGACCCAGAGCTTCGGCAGGCCGGTGGCCGGGTTTCGCAGCCGCCGCCACCATCGCCCGCCGCTGGGCCCGCCCTGCCCGCCGGGGGCACTCGACCCACCCGGCCCGGCCTGGCCGCTCTGCGCCGACCGGAGGGCCTCGTCACCCAGGTTGTTCTGACTGTCCCGGTTCGTCTGATCCACCACGCCTCGACTCCCGGTCCGTCCCGCGGCTCGCCGTGTCCGACTCTCTTCGTCCAGCTTGCGCCGACAAGCCAATCATGGGCAGCCGTTCTCGAGCGCAAGGGCGGGTGGCCACCGAGAGACGTCTCCGTGACCACCCGCCCGTCACCGACCGGGTGTTACCCACCCTTCATGGCCCCGCGATCCGGGGAACCCGGCCCCGGAGCCTCACCCGCACCGCCGAAGCGGCCAGGCACGTCAGGTGCCGCCGGCCGAGGTACCAGCACCGGAGGAGCCCCCGGCCAGCGTGGAGCTGTCCGACGACTCGCCGACGGGCAGGGCGCTGCCGGCCTTCCAGGTCGCCCACGGGACGGACCACTCGTTCCCGAGCTGCGACGTGTCCGCCGGCCGCCCGGTGTTCTTGATATTGATGATGTCGCCAAACTGACTGAAGTTGTAGAACCACTCCGCATCAGCGGGCGACGCGTTCACGCACCCGTGCGAGACGTTCGCCCGCCCCTGTGAGGGCACCGACCACGGCGCGGAGTGCACGTACTGCCCACCGCTGGTGTAGTGGACGGCCCACTGCACCTCCTCGCGGTAGTAGTCGGGGTCGCCCACCGGAATGCCCACCGTCGCCGAGTCCATGATCACCATGGGGGACTTGCCGAGCACGTTGTGCGGGCCTTCCATGGTCAGTGAGCCCGGCTTGCCGCCGCTGATCAGCATGGTCCGGACCAGCTGCCCGTTCTGGTAGACCTGCATTCTGTGGGTCGACGCGTCGACCTCGCTGACCTGGGCGGCGCCGATGGTGAAGTCCATCGTGCGGTCCTTGACGCCGATCCAGCCGGTGCCGGAGTCGTAGCCGGCCAGGTTCGCCGCCACGTGCACCTTGGTCCCGGGTGCCCAGTACTCCTGGGGCCGCCACATCACCAGGCGGTTCGACATCCAGCGCCAGGCGCCGAGCACCGGCGGGTCGGTGCTGACCGCGAGGCGACGCTGCACCGCGGCACGGTCCGTCACCGGCGCGCTGAAGGTGAGGCTGATCGGAGTGCCCACCCCGACGGTCTGGCCGGCCACGGGCTCCCAGGACACCTTGAACGCCTTGTCCGGGATGCCGGTGGTGAAGCTCGACGTGATGCTCTTCGTGCCGGTCAGGCCCGCCGCCTGGGCGGTGGTGGCCTGGATGTCGTAGCGGCTGTCCGAGAACAGCCCGCTCGCCGAGGTCCACGTCCGGTGGTCCGCGGAGAAGGTTCCCTCGAGCGTGCCCGCCTCGGTCTTCTCGGTGGCGCTCGCGCCGCGCGCGACCGTGACCGACGCGAGCGGCGCGTTGCTCGTCACCACGACCGACTCGGTCAGCGCGATGCCGGCCGCGCCGTCCGCCGGGGTGACGGTCAGCGTCGGTGTCGCCGGCGGGGGCGAGGTCTGCGGCGCCGCCTCGTCGCCACCACCGCCACCGGACGAGCACGACGCCAGCAGCGCCACGGCGAGCAGGAGGGCGACGACCCCGCCGCCACGCTGGCGGACGGAACGGGAGGCGGGCAGCAGCCCGCCACGGAGAACTCGAGCCGGGCTCATCATCGAGCGGGACATGCGATGCCTTCTTCCGAAGACCGGAGCAACGACGAGGTGTAGGGCTTTCCGTCGGCTCGCGGATCGCCCGGCACCGGATCACCAGGGCTGGTGACCAGCGGGCGCCGCGACGCGGCGACGAACCGCAGCGGCCTCACCGAAAGGGATCGGCCAGAAACAGAAAGTGCACATGCTCGACCACCCACGAGCGGACCGTACCCACGACCGCGAACCACGTCCCGTCGATCACGGGAAAACCCGGCCCCACCCGTGACACAACTACCCGCCGCTAATATTCCGATCTCGGAGAGTGACGCTCCCCGGTCCGCTGCCATAAACCCCTCCCAGCGCCGTTTCGTCCGACGCACGACTCATATACAAAGTTGCGCGCCGACGAGAAGCCGCACCGGGGCCAGTACCGGATTTGTCCGCGAGTAGACACTAACCACTACCGGACGTGCCAGATATTGCACGCAGCGCAGCCACACCTTGGTGCCGTACGGATTCGCGTGCCCGGATTTCCACCGGCCGCACGCCGGGACACCCTCGGGCACTCCGACCGACGAGTCGCGCCGGAAAGCGCCGGAGCGCGCCGAACACCGCCGCCGGAAGTGATGTGCCGACTTCGGGCCGGAACCATCCCGTCGCGGCACCGACCGGGGACCGGAGTGCCGGCCGGTCAGCCCTCCGGACGCGCACGCCGGAAACAGCGGCGAAACGCCACCACAACAGGCCGGCGCGGCCGGGCACCCCAGAATGGGGCTTCCCCGCCGGGTACGCCGGCACCGGGAGCCGGGATCGTCTGGCCACCAGCCGGCTGCCTCGGGCGGGCCAGCCGCCGCCGACCCGAAAGGTGCTCATGCCCATCGTTCTCGGACCGAACCAGTACGGCAAGGCCGAGGTCCGCCTCGTCCACGTGGACCGATCCACCCCGGTCCACCGGATCAGCGACCTGAATGTGTCCACCGCCCTGCGCGGTGACTTCACCGCGGCCCACACCCGGGGTGACAACAGCCACGTTCTCGCGACGGACACCCAGAAAAACGTCGTCTACGCCTTCGCTCGCGAAGGGGGTGTCGGCGAGATCGAACAGTTCGGGACCCGGCTGGGCCGGCATTTCACCGCCGCGTACGGCTGGATCACCGGCGCGCGGGTCGAGATAGAGCAGTTCGGATGGGACCGGATCGACGTGGCCGGGCCGGCCCACGACCACTCCTTCGTCCGGTCCGGGCAGAACCGGCGAACCACGGTGGTCACCATCGACGCCGACGACGTGCACGTCGTCTCCGGAATCGCCGGGCTGGTCGTCCTCAAGACGACCGGCTCGGAGTTCCACGGATTTCCCCGGGATCGCTACACAACACTGGCGGAAACCTCCGACCGGATCCTCGCCACCGAGGTCACGGCCCGGTGGCGCTACACCGCCACCGACGGTGGGATCACCGGCGCTGATTTCGCGCGGCTGGCCGCGGAGATCCCGCGCACGCTGGTCGAGACGTTCGCGGGCCTGCACAGCCTCGCCCTGCAACAGACCCTTTACCACATGGGCGAAAAGGTGCTGGCGACCTTCCCGGAGGTTGCCGAGATCCGTATGTCGATGCCGAACAAGCATCATTTCCTGGTCGATCTGGCGCCGTTCGGCCTGGACAACCCCGACAGCGTCTACCTCGCGGCGGACCGCCCCTACGGCCGTATCGAGGGCACCGTCCTGCGGGACGACGTCCCGGCGGCGCCGATCGCCTGGGACGCCACCCCGGGGTTCTGCTGACGTCCGGGCCGGTCAGGCCGGTGTGATCACCACCCGGTCGCCCGGCCCCAGCCCCAGCGCACGCGCCGCGTCCCCGTCCCGGGTGGCCAGCGCGGCGTGGCCATCCGAATCGGCGTAGAGCACGAGCTCCCCGGGCTCCACCGAGCCGAAGGTCACGCCCACCGCCACCTCCACCGCGATCGCCTCCACCGCGACCACCGGCGGGCCAGCCGCCGAGTCCGTCGCAGGGCGCGCCGCCGGCGCGGCGCTCGCGCCGCCGCTCGCCGGACCGGTCCCGCGCAACGCGGTCAGCCGGCTCCGGTCGCCGGGCCGCAGGCCCAGCTCGGCCAGCAGGTCCGCCGGTGCGGCCAGCGCCACGTTCCCGAAGCCGTCCACACACAGGACGTCCGACTCGAGGCGGGCGGCGCCATCCGGACCTGCCGGCGCGACCCTCGCCACCAGCCTGGGCAGCGTGACCAGGCTCTCCGGATCGACCACCGGGCCGAGCGCCCGCAGCGGGCGACCGGCCACCAGGGCCGCCGCCGCGGGGGCGAACACATCCCGGCCGTGAAAGGTGGCGGGGACGTCCGCCGGCACGGTGAGCGCCACCGCCTCCAGCACGCCGCCCAGCACCTCGGCCGCGGGCACCAGCAACCCGTTGTCGGGCCCCACGAGGAAACCGGCCGGCGTGCGCAGCGCGAGCGCCCGGCGGGCGGTACCGACGCCCGGGTCGACCACGGCGACATGAACCCCGCGCGGCAGGTGGGCGACGGTGGAGGCGAGCACCGTAGCGCCGCGCCGGATGTCACCTCGTGGCACCAGGTGCGTGACGTCGATGATCGGCACCGCGGGCGCGAGCCGGAGCAGGACACCGTGGCAGGCGGCGACGAAGCCGTCCACCAGGCCGTAGTCCGTCAGCAGGCTGACGCAGCGCGGATCGTCCACCGCGCGCTCGTCTCCCGGGACGCGCTCGTCTCCCTCGGCGC
Organism: Frankia sp. CcI49; assembly: GCF_001983215.1. Lineage (NCBI taxonomy): Bacteria > Bacillati > Actinomycetota > Actinomycetes > Frankiales > Frankiaceae > Frankia > Frankia sp. CcI49. The sequence goes on along the minus strand of NZ_MOWP01000031.1, from coordinate 26,501 downwards.
GCTCGTGTTCCCGTCCCCCGGCGCGCTCGTGTTCCCGCGACGCCCCCATAGCCCCGTCAGCCCCTTCGAAACGTCAGATCGCGCCGTCGGCGCGCAGTCCGGCGATCTCCTCGGTGGAGAGATCGAGCTCGCGCAGGATGGTGTCGGTGTGCTCCCCCAGCGCCGGAACCGGGTCCAGGCGGGCGTTCTCCCCCGGGAACTCGACCACCGGCCGGGACTGCCGGACCGGGCCCACCGGCGAGCCGATCTCAACCCAGCGTTCACGGGCCGCGAGCTGGGGATGCGCGAGCACGCCCGCGACGGTGTTGACCCGCGCGTAGGCGATGCCCGCGGCGTCCAGGCCCGCCTCCAGGTCGGCGGTGCCCAGCTTCGCGACCTCCGCGGCGACCACGGCGTCGGTCCCCTCCCGGTTGCGCACCCTGGCCACGTTCGTCGCGAACGCGGGGTCGTCGACGAGCTCCGGGCGGGCGAGCGGGCCCTCGGCCAGCCGGCGCCACTCCCCGTCGTTCTGCACCCCGATCAGGACGTCGTCACCGTCCGCCGTGCGGTAGGCGTCGTAGGGCGCGATCGACTGGTGGCTGATGCCCGACCGGGCCATCTCCTGCCCGGTGTGCTCCACGGTCTGCACCGGGTAGCCCATCCACTCCGTCAGCGCGTCGAGCATCGCGACGTCCAGCGCCGCGCCGGCACCGGAGCGCGCCCGCCGCAGCAGCGCGGCCAGCACGGCCTGGATGACGTAGCTGCCCGCGGCGACGTCCCCGGCGGCGAAGCCGGCCTTCGCCGGCTGCTGCGGGCTGCCCGTGACGGCGATCAGCCCGGACTCGGCCTGCACGAGCATGTCGTAGGCCTTGCGGGCTCGATACGGCCCGGCCGGACCGTAGCCCGACACGTTCACGGCGACCAGCGCCGGGTGGCGGCCGACGAGCGTCTGCGCGTCCAGCCCGAGGCGGGCGGCGGCACCCGGCCCGAGGTTCTGCGCGACGACGTCGGCACGGGCGACCAGCAGATCCAGCACCTCGCGGGCGCGCGGCACCTTCAGGTCCAGCGTCAGCGACTCCTTCGAGCGGTTGAGCCAGGAGAAGTGCGCCGACATCCCACCGCGCACCGCCCGGTCGTAGTCCCGCGCGAAGTCACCACGCCCCGGACGCTCGACCTTGATCACCCGCGCGCCCAGCTCGGCGAGGTGCCGGGTCGCGAACGGCAGGGCCACGGCATGTTCCAGACTGACGACGGTCACACCCTCAAGCGGAAGCACGCAGGTCAGGCTAGCGCCGCCCGCACCCGCCAGACCGCGGATCGATGCAGGTGGACAGGCCCTTTACGGCACAGAAGGGGAACCGGTCCGACGCAGCGGCGGAAATTCGGCCAGATCGCCCACCGACGACCTCCGGCGGCGGTGTCGAGGAGTGGATCCGCGGCCGAGGCCGAGTGCGGGCAGGGGGCTGGAGCTGCCGCGCTCGCTGGTGGCCACGCTCAGCGGCGAAGGGCGGTCTCCCGCTCGATGCGCGACAGCTTCTCGGGATTGCGGACGACGTAGAGCCCGGTGATGAGGCCGTCGTCGATGCGTACCGTCACGACGCTGTCGATCTCACCGTCGAGCCGGAGGACCAGCGCCGGGTAGCCGTTGACCTGTACCTGTTGCAGCGACAGGACAGCGCCGAACCTGCCCAGCCCGGCGGCCAGCAGCCGGGCTACCTTGCCCGCTCCGGCGACAGGGCGCAACACGGCCTTCCTGACCCCGCCGCCGTCTCCCAGCAGGACGATGTCCGGGGCCAGGATGTCCAGCAGGTTCTGCAGGTCGCCGGTCTCGACCGCCCGTTGGAACGCGTCGAGCGCGCCCCGGGTCTCGGCCGCGGAGACGACCGCGGCCGGACGGCGTGCGGAGACATGCGCCCGCGCCCGGTGTGCGATCTGGCGGACCGTGGCCGGGCTCTTGTCGACGGCTGCCGCGATCTCGTCGTACCCGAAGTCGAACACCTCGCGCAGCACGAACACGGCCCGCTCGGCCGGCCGAAGCGTTTCCAGCACCAGCAGCATCGCCATGGAGACGCTGTCGGCCAGCGCGACGTCCTCGGCCACGTCGGGCGCGGTCAGCAACGGCTCCGGCAGCCAGGGGCCGACATAGGACTCCCTGCGCCGGCCGAGCGTGCGCAGTCGGTTCAGTGCCTGACGGGTGGTGATCTGCACCAGGTACGCCCGCGGGTCCCGCACCGTGGCGAGGTCGACGCCTGCCCAGCGCAGCCAGCTCTCCTGGAGGACGTCCTCCGCGTCCGYGGCCGAGCCAAGCATCTCGTAGGCGACCGTGAACAGCAGGTTGCGGTGCGCGACGAACATCTCGGTGGCGGGGTCTGGCGAGCCGTCCTCCTGCTTCGGGCTCCCACCGTCGGGCGTCATCGACGAAGTACCGGCCATGGGCAACTCCTGTTCACGCGCGGCTGGACCATCCATGAGACGCCAGACCCCACCGGTTTGTGACACTCAGGCAGCCCTTCCGCCGTCCGCTTCCCCGCCAGGCGACGACGGGACCGCGGGGTGGACGCCGGGGCCGGTCATCGCCGATGGACGACCGGCCGGGCCGGTCGCGACCGCGGCCGATGCCGGCTGATCCGCCGATCGCGATCCGACGGCGACAGCGACCTGTGGCCCAGATCACAAGGCCAGGTCGTCACGGAGACCGGGGTCGCCGGCATCTGGTGTTCGTCCGGTGCGGCAGCACGCGACACCACGAGTGAGGACGACATCATGGAAGCCCGATTCGACATGTTCGGCAACGAGCTCGCCACCAGGTTCGGCAAGCGGTTCGCGAACGCCAGCCTGGTGATCCACCAGTCGTCGCTGCCGAAGCCCACCCAGGAGCTGGTGTCGCTGCGGGCCAGCCAGATCAACGGCTGCGGCTTCTGCGTCGACATGCACACCAAGGAGGCCGCGGCTGCCGGTGAGACCTCCACCCGGCTCCACCTGGTCGCGGCCTGGCGCGAGGCAGACGTGTTCACCGAGGCCGAGCGGGCCGCGCTGGCACTCGCCGAGGAGGGAACCCGGCTCGCCGACGCCCACCTCGGCGTATCCGACGAGACCTGGGCGCAGGTCCGCAAGCACTACGACGACGACCAGATCGCGGCCCTCGTCTGCCTCGTCGGCCTGATCAACGCGGCCAACCGGATGAACGTGATCATGCGTACCCCGGCGGGTGGCTACCAACCCGGCATGGCCGCCAGCTTCGCGAACTGACCGGGGGTGCCCCGGCCGGGGCACCCCCGGCCGGGCCTGCGCGTCCAGCGGCTACGACACCCGACCAGCGCCCAGGTGGCCAGTGCCCAGGTCACAGGTGAATGGCCTACCCGGTAGATCACTCACGTCTCAGTGCCCAGGGCCGCCGGCCGCGGGCCCGGCATCCGGCTCCCGGGCGGGCTGGGGGCTGTCAGCGAAGGTTGATGCGACAACGACCGCATCGATAATCGTCCCCGCGCCGGCGGTGCCGCCCGCGCCGCGACGCTCGGATCCCGGATCGACGTCATCGCCACCGCCGGGCTCCGCGGGGCCACCCGGCACGCTGTCCGCAACGCCCACCTGGACATCATCATCGTGATGATCCACCGAGTCGGGACCGGTCGCCGCCGGCGGCGGGTCGCCCGACTGCTCCCCGTCGACCACCGTGGCGTCGACGATGGTGTGGCCGGCGGCCAGGGAGAGCGGCTCGGCGGTGGTCGCGTCCTTGGCGACGAAGCCCGCCTGGCGACGGTCGGACGGTGCCGGCCCGCCGTTGGCGACCACGACCGCGATCCAGGGCAGGATCACGGCGAGGGCCACCGCGACGATGCGCAGCCAGCCGGAGAACGCGACGACGGCGAGCACGAAGCAGACCACCCGGACCAGCATCGTGAGGACGTAGCGCTGCTCGCGCCGGCGGATCTCCTCCGGCCTGGCCTCAGCCGCCGAAGTGATCAGCACGGGCTCGCCTCGTCGCCACCTCACGTCAACCGCCGCCTGCCCATGTCGACCGATCACCCCACCGGGACCAGGCCAGCCGCCCGGCAGGGCCAGCAGGCCGAGAGTGGGTCGTGCCCCTTGGACATCCTGCCCACTCTCGCCCGCGCGATACAACGATCCGTGGCGCGAGATCGGACACCCGACGCCGATCACGGGCGCCGGACCCGGCCATAAGTTCCCGTCGCACCAAGTAGTGTCCGAAAGTTTACGCGGCGGACGGATTGTAGTCCTCACGTGGGCGCCGGTCGCTGCCACCGTGCTCGTGTGCGAGTCGCGGTGGTAAGTGAGTCGTTCCTGCCTCAGATCGACGGTGTGACGAACTCCGTGTGCCGGGTGCTGGAGCATCTGCGCGACACCGGTCACGAGGCCCTCGTCATCGCGCCGGCGCCGGCGCCGGCGGCTCGCCGCACCGCGCCGCGCAGCTATGCCGGGGCGCCCGTGCTGTGGAGCCCGTCCGCGCCGATGCCGGGCTACCCCGAGTTCCGCTTCGCGACGCCGTGGACGGGACTGCCGGCGGCGCTGCGCGAGTTCCGTCCGGACGTCGTCCATCTGGCCGCTCCGGCGGGTCTGGGGGCCCAGGCGGCCTACGCCGCGCGGCGGCTCGGGGTGCCGAGCATCGCCGTCTACCAGACGGACATCGCCGCCTTCGCGACCCGCTACGGGCTGGCGCTGGCCGAGCGGACGATCTGGCGCTGGCTGGCGACCGTCCATCGGCTCGCCAGCCGCACGCTGGCGCCGTCGTGGGATGCCGTCGACACGCTGCTGTCCGAGGGCGTGCAGCGGGTCGCCCGGTGGAGCCGTGGCGTCGACCTCGAGCGCTTCAACCCCGAGCACCGGGACGAGGAGCTGCGGGCGAGGCTGGCGCCGAACGGGGAGGTCCTCGTCGGCTATGTGGGGCGGCTGGCTCGGGAGAAGCGGGTCGAGCTGCTGGTAGGGGCCGCCGGCCTGCCCGGCGCCCGGCTGGTCGTCGTCGGCGACGGCCCGTGCCGGCCGGCGCTGGCCCGGGCGCTGCCGGAGGCGGCCTTCCTCGGCTTCCGCACCGGCACCGAGCTGTCGGCCGCCATCGCCAGCCTGGACGTCTTCGTCCATACCGGGATCAACGAGACGTTCTGTCAGGCCGCGCAGGAGGCGAAGGCCAGCGGCGTCGCGGTGGTCGGCCCGGCGGCCGGCGGCCTGCTCGACGTCATCGACCACGAGCGGACCGGCCTGCACTACGCCCCCGGGGACCCGGTGTCGATGCGCCGCGAGGTGCTCCGCCTCGTCGAGGACGCCGAGCTGCGGACCCGGCTCGCGACGGCGGCGCGGGCCTCGGTCGCGGGCTGCACCTGGCACGCGATCGGCGAGGAGCTGCTCGGGCACTACCGGGACGTCCTGGGCACCCGGCTCCCCACGACCACGACGAGCGACAGGTGGCGACGATGAGGATTGTTCAGGCGGCGAGCTTCGTCGCGCCCGCCTCCGGCGGGATCCGGACGACCCTGCGGCACCTCGCGACGGGATACACCGCCGCCGGCCACGAGGTGGTGCAGATCATTCCGGGAGTTGCGGACAACGAGGAGCGCACGCCACACGCACGGATCATCACCCTGCGCGCGCCGTTCCTGCCGCGGACCGGCTACCGGATCCTGGCCGACCCGCGGCGGGTGGCCGCGGTGGCCGAACAGGTCGGCGCGGACCGGATCGAGATCCACGACCGGGCGACGCTGCGCCCGCTCGGCCGGTGGGCCCGCCGGGCCGGCGTCCGTTCGCTCGTGGTCAGCCACGAGCGGCTCGACCGGCTGCTGAGCCTGTGGACGCCCGCGCCGCTGCGCGGGGTGCTGCCCGTCAGCTCCGCGGCCGACCACTCCAACCGCGCGCTCGCCGCCGCCTTCGACACGGTGGTCGCCACAACCCGCTGGGCCGCCACCGAGTTCGTCCGCATCGGCGCCGAGAACCTGGCCCAGGTGCCGCTGGGCGTCGAGCTCGAGCGGTTCACCCCCGCCAACCACGACCGCACGCTGCGGCGCGCGTTCGCCCGCGACCGGGAGATCCTCATCGTCGCGGCGACCCGGCTCTCGCCGGAGAAGCGGGTCGACATCGCGCTGTCCGCGGTAGCCGAGCTGGTGCGCCGCGGGGTGCCGGTCCGGCTCGTCATCGCCGGCGACGGATCCAGTCGCGGGCGCCTGGAGCGGATGGCGACCGGGCTGCCGGTGACCTTCCTCGGGTTCGTCGCGGACCCGGCCCGCCTCGCCGGCCTGCTCGCGACCGCCGACCTGGCGTTCGCGCCCGGCCCGATCGAGACCTTCGGGCTGGCCGCGCTGGAGGCGATGGCGAGCGGCACCACTCCGGTCGTGAACCATTCCAGCGCGCTGGCCGAGATGGTCGCCGGGACGGGCGACGGCCAGGTCGCCGGTCTGAGCGCCGCCGGAACGGGGTTCACCTTCGCCGACGCCGCGATGGAGCTGCTCGCCGTCGACCCCGACCACCGCCGTGAGGCCGCCCGCCGCCGGGCCGAGCAGTTTCCCTGGGAGGCGACCATCACCGGCTTCCTGCGGTGCCACGACGCCGAGGCGCCCACTCCCCCGGCCAGCGAGCCGGCCCCGACGCGCGACCCGCTCGCCGCCTGACGTCCTTCACACCGTGACCGAGACCGGGCGCGCCGCCGGCGCCGACATCACCGTCCACACCCACGACGCGCGGTGGCTCAGCCCCGCCGGCGGCCCGTCCGGCGGCACCGCTGGCAGCACTGCGAGCAGCACCGCCGGGTCGCCCGCTGGCGGCGCGGCGGGCGACACGAACGGGCTGCTGCGCTTCGTGGCACTGGGCGACAGCCTCACCGCCGGTCTGGGTGACGGCGTCAGCATGGGCCGCGACCGGGGCCCGGCCGCCCTCGCCGGCCGGGGCTTCGCCGCACTGCTCGCGGCCACCCTGGCCCCACCGGGGCATGTGCACTACGAGAACCTGGCCCGGACGGGCGCCACGGCCCGGGAGGTCCGCGTCCGCCAGCTCCCGGTCGCGCTGGCCCTGCGGCCCGCGCTGGCGTGCGTGGTCGCCGGCATGAACGACGTCTTCAAGCCGACGTTCGACCCGCTTCGGCTGCGCCAGGACCTGGTGTGGAGCATCGGCCGGCTGCGCACCGCCGGAGTGGTCGTGCTGACCGCGAAACTGCCCGACCCGGGTGGGCTGCTCCCCCTTCCGGGCCCCTTCGCACGGTTGCTCACCGAACGCGTCGGGCACCTCAACGCCGCGATCGACGCGGCCGCGGCGCGGGACCCCGGGGTGCTCGTGGTCGATCTCGGCCAGCATCCCGCCATCCACCGCCGGTCGACCTTCGACGTCGACCGGGTGCATCCGGGGCCGCACGGACATCGCCTCATCGCACGCGCATTCGCCGAGAAACTGCGGGAGAGCGGGATGATCCTCGCCGACCTGCCGGATCCGCACCATGAGCCCCCACCGCCGGGGACCTTGGACCATCTCCACTGGGTCGTCACGATCGGGATTCCCTGGCTGGCGGGTCGCACGCGGGTCATCCGGCGAGATCCACCGGCAAGAAACCACGGTTTCCGGCGGCTCGGCACCGCGTCGGGCCGGTGAATTCCCTACGGTAGGCATGTGCTTGCCGACATGCCCGCCTCCCCTCGCTCAGGTGTCCTCGCTGGATGGGGCAATGCCTGGCTGGCTGGACTCGTCGGCCTCGACGACGTGATCACCCGGGTGCACGAGGCCCTGGGCAGCGGCGCACCGCACACGCTCGGCGACGAGCCGCTGGTGCTCGGCCTCGGTGCCCTGCGCCGCGTCGGGGCCGAGCGGATGCGCCTGGTCCTGCCCGTGCCCGGCGATGTCAGCAGCCTGCCTGGCCCGTCCGACCTCAACCAGGACGCGCTGACCGCCGGGGAGGCACTGCTGGTGATCGGGCCGAACCCGCCGCTGGCGCTCGTCCCGTCGGTCGTCGTGCACGGCCCGGCCGTCGAGGGCGTGATGGAATCCGTCCACTGGCGGGTGCTGCGGGCCGCGCGCGTCCCCCCGCCGCCGGCGGGCCTGCGGGCCGCCGACCACGAGCTCTCGGTGGCGATCAGGCAGACCACGGCGGCACTCGTCGATCTGGACATCGCCAGCGCACGGCCCCAGGTGCTCGCGCTGCTGCGGGACCGCGGCGAGCCCGAGCCCGGGCCCGGGCTGGGCCCCGGCTACCCGCCGAACGCGCACGCCCTGCTCGCCCGCGCCGAGCGGCTCGCGGAGCTGTTGGAGCTCGCCGCGCTCGACGACGGCGCCGCCGTCACCGCGAGCGAGATCGGCCGCCGCTCCGACGCGCTGCGCGGGCTGTCCGCCGCCGTCCGCCGGGCCTACGAGGCCGCGTACGACGCCTTCGACCCCGCCTACGCCACCCGCTGAGCGCCAACGCCGCCCGCTGAGCGGCGGCCAGTTCAGATGGGGGCAGATCAGTTCAGACGGGGACAGAAATGCCCGGACGGATCGTCGGGCCGCCCGCACAGCACGCACGGCGGGCGCCCGGCGGCGACGATGCTGCGGGCCCGTTCGATGAAGGCCTTCGTCTGCTCGATCGACATGCCGACACGCAGCGAGTCGACCTCGCTCTCGCTCTCCGCGACCCGGGCCTCCCCGGCCGCCAGACCGGCCGCCTCGACGAAGACCCGGTGACCATCCCACGAGACGGTCAGCTGGCCGAGGTGGAAGTCCTCCTCGAACGGTGCGTCCAGCGGGGCGAGGTCGACCTCGACCTCGGCTGCGGTGGGCAGCGGGATCCCCTGCGTCTGGCCCACCTGGCCGAGCAGCGCGGTCAGCCCTTCGGCGAGCGCGGTCACCTCGGTCTTCTCGAGCCCCACCGTGACGAGCTGGCCGCGGGCCGCGGCCTGGAGGAAGAACGAACGGTCCCCGGGCTGCCCGACGGTTCCGACCACGAACCGTTCCGGCGGGTCGAACACAAATCGCTGCATGTCTCGGATCGCTCCGTCTTATTCGCCTGCGGGAGGTGAGTCGGGCCGCGCGACGCTTGCCCGCTCCTCCACCAGTATCGTCGCTTCATCGCCGGGTCGGCCATCCGCGGGCCCCGGGTCGTTCGGCTGCCCGCAGGGCCCGGGCCCTGACAGACCGGGACGCCCGTGCCCCCGCCCGCACAGATCCGCCGGCACTCCGGCGGCTGCCGGGCGCCTCACACCCGGCCGGCCGTGCGCGCGGGTGCCCGCGCCGCCCGTCATCACCGCCCGGGAGCCGTTCACCCCCGTCCTCGCCCAGAACGCGAGCGGCCCGGCCGGGTCACAGCAGTGCAGCGGGCAGACGTCGTGCGCGGGGCCCTCCTCGCTCAACGCCGGTCGATCCCAGTCAGGATGCCGCCGCTCGGCGAGGAGGTCGGCCACCATGTCGACGAAGCGCGGGTCCGTCCCGACGGTGCCGGCGCGGGCCACGGCGATGCCGTGCTCCCCGGCGGTGCGGACCGCCTCGACATCCAGATCGTAGACGACCTCCATGTGGTCGCTGACGAAGCCGACCGGCACGATCACGGCGGCCTGCTCGCCGTCCTCGGCGAGCACCGCCAGGGCGTCGTTGATGTCCGGCTCCAGCCAGGGCGCACCTGGTGGGCCGCTGCGGCTGCAGAAGGCGAGCTGCCACGGATGCGAACGGCCCAGCCGCGCGCCGACCCGAGCGGCGATCACCTCCGCGGTCGCCCGCAGCTGCCGTTCGTACGCGCCACCGTCGGGACCGCTCACCACGGCCTGCTCGAGCGGGAGCGCATGGGCGGTGAAGACCAGCCGGGCGCCGTCCCGGACCTCGGCGGGCAGCGACCCGACCGCCCGGACGCAGTGATCGACCATCGGTTCGACGAAGCCGGGGTGGTCGAAGAACAGCCGCAGCTTCACGAGGTCGGGTGCGCCCGGGCCCACCTGCCGCAGCGCCTCGGCCAGGTCCTCGCGGTACTGCCGGCAGCCCGAGTACGACGCGAACGCCGCCGTGACGAAGCAGGCCGCCCGGCGCACGCCGTCGGCGCGCATGCGAGCCACCGCGTCGGCCAGGTAGGGCGCCCAGTTGCGGTTGCCCCAGTAGACGGGCAGCGGCGCGAGACGTTCGCGCAGCGCGGCGAGCAGCGCCCGGTTCTGGTCGTTGATGGGGCTGCGCCCGTCGAAGTGATCGTAGTGCGCGGCGACCTCGGCGAGACGAAGCTCGGGTACGGCCCGGCCACGCGTCACGTTCCGCAGGAAGGGCATGACGTCATCGGGCCCTTCGGGGCCCCCGAAGGAGACGAGGAGCAGCGCGTCCACATCCAGCCCACCCGGCCCACCGCGGTCAGCACCCGCGCGGTCAGCACCCGCGCCGTTCGTCACCCTGTCCTCCTTCCCACTCCTGTGATGGTCACCGGCCCTCGGTCAGCGTGGTACCCGCTCCCGGATCTCCTCCAGATAGGACGGGAAGTACCGGGAGATCGTCGAGAGGTCGAAGGCCTGGAGGATCGCTGTCGCCGGCTCGCGGGCGAGCAGGTAGCCGAAGGATTCCCGCACCAGCGCGACCAGCGCCGCGTCATCGTCGGGGTCGAGCTCCAGCGCCGTGATCACCTCGTCGTCCACCCGCACGCGATAGGAGAAGGTGAGCCCGTGCACGCCGGGCGCCGTCTCCTCCGCGACCTCCACCTGGTAACCACGACCGCCCGCCGGTTCGACCTTGATCACACCCATCGCCGCCACCTCCGAGCATCCGCGTGTCGCCCGGCCTACCCCGCCGGTGGCGCCGGCTTTCCAGCCGCCTCGCCGCTTACCACCGTGGCCTATCCTGCACGCCGCGTCGACCGCTGGCCCGGACAGATCTGCGCCGGTGCGCGGGACCGCCACCATTCGGTGATCGACATCGGCCGACGACCCGTCAACCGGCCCGTCGACGACCGCGCGGGGCCGGGGTCGACCGGATGCTCGGCCGTTCGGCCGCCCTGGGCAGCCAGGCCGGCCTGGCCGGCCCATGGTGGCCAGCCAACCGGTGGAACGCCGCGGGGCGGTGAAAGGCGCCGGGCCGCGGAAGGGTCCGGGTGGTGGAAGGTGCGGAAGGGGTCAGTGGCCCATGCCCGCGCCGCCGTCGACCGGGAGCACCGCACCGTTGATGTAGGCGGCGCCGGGTGAGGCGAGGAACACCACCGCCGCGGCGACCTCCGCCGGCTCGCCCATCCGCTTGGCGGGGGTGGCGGAAACGAGGTACTCACGCTGGGCGTCCGTCAGCGCATCGGTCATGTCGGTGCGAATCGGGCCGGGAGCGATCACGTTGGAGGTGATCCCACGTCCGCCGAGCTCGCGCGCCAGCGACCGCGCGAAGCCGACCAGACCGGCCTTGGAAGCGGCGTAGTTCGACTGCCCGGGACCGCCCGAAAGCCCCACCACCGACGAGACGAAGATCAGCCGGCCGGAGCGCTTGCGGATCATGGAGCGGGAGGCGCGCTTGGCCACCCGGTAGGCGCCGAGCAGGTTGGTGTCGACGACGTCCTGGAAGGCCTCCTCGGACATCATCGGCAGCAGCGTGTCACGCACCATGCCCGCGTTCGAGACGAGGATCTCGACGGACCCGAGCTCCGCCTCGATCTCGGCGAAGGCCTTGTCGACACTGTCCGCGCTCGTGACGTCGAGCCGAACGCCGAACATCCCGGCCGGCGCCTCGCCACCGCGGCTGGCCACCGCGACCCGGTCGCCCGACGCGGCGAGCGCCGCCGCGCAGGCCGCCCCGATCCCGCGGTTACCGCCGGTCACCAGTGCCACTCGACCTTCGTTCTCGACCATGGGCCGGATCGTAACCGTCAGGCGGGAAGCAGGCGGCAGGTGGCGCCGGTGACACTCGCCCGCCCTCTGCACAGACGCGTCAGGGACGATAGCCGGGTGCACGTTGCCATCCGGGTTCGTCCCGCCTCCGACCGGACCGCTGTGGGGCCGGTGACCACCGACCCGATCCACGGCCAGCTGCTGGTCGTACGGGTACGGGAACCCGCGGTCGAGGGACGTGCGAACGAGGCCGCCCTGCGCGCGATCGCGCAGGCGCTGGGGGTGCGGCGAGCCGATGTGACGCTGAGCCGCTCGATCGGGAGGGTCAAGTTCGTGGCCGTGGACGCGCCGGACGACATCGTCGCCGCGAGAGTCGCGGAACTCGCGCAACATTCCACTCCGCCTGCACGTCTGGACTCCCGGTAGTTCGTCGACGCGATGGGACGCAGACGTGGATTGCGCAGGACGGACGTCCGGGCCGGGGAGCACGGGTACGGCTACGGCGGGCGTGACGAGGTGACACTCGGCGCGGAGGGTTCACCGCGGCCCGCCGGCGCTGTCGACGACGAGACCGGGCCCCGCCGCGTCGCCGTTCCCGGGAACGGCGACGTCCCCGGGAACGAGGCCGCCGCCGGGAGCAGGCCCGAATCGAGGCCGGAATCCAGGCCCGAAACCGTTCCCGGGAGTGGGGCCGCCGCCGGAACCGGGGCATTAGGCGTTCCCGGAGGAATGCCGGGAGGCGTTCGGGAAACCGGGGCCGGTGGCGCAGGCGGGGCCCACGCGGTCGACGGCGGCTCCGGCGGCGACCTGGTGCGGCCCGATGATCCGTCCGGTGCAGCGGAGATCGTTCCTGGGCCTCCCGGTGGTGTACTCGACCTGGGGGCCCTGGCCGCCATCGAGGAGCGCCTGCGAGCGCTTACCGCGGCTGGCATCGACCACGCGGTCGCGACCGGCTCACGCGGGCCACGCGGAGCCGACGCCGACCGGGCGATGGGCGCGGCTGCCGCCACGATCGCCACGGCGCTGTGGTTCGACACCCTCCGGGTCGAGGACAGGGTTTCCGCCACACCGCATGCCGGGCCCCTGCTCGGCGCCGTCCACCAGGTGCTGCGGGGCGCCACGGTCGACAGCACAGCCAGCACCCACAGCACAGGCGTTGCAGGCGGTGCCGACAGCGCAGGCGGCGCGGCCGGTACGGCGCCCCCTGCCATGCCCACGGCGGCGAGGAAGTCACCACGAGCGACCGGCGTCGGCAACATCGGGCCGAACGGGACGATCTGGTCGGCACTGGCCGGCCGCTTCGCCGGTCAGCGTTTCGACCGGGCCCCACAGGGACGACAGATCTGCCTGATCGACTTCGCGGAGCTGCGTGACCCCGCGGTCTGGGAGGCGATCGCCGACGAACGGATCTCCCACCTGGGCGAGCTGTTCTGGGTGGTTCTCGTCACCGGCGCCCCGACCGCCGGCATCGGCGGCGGCGCCGGATTCGCCGAGCCGACCGCGCCGGCCGGCGGAGTCGGGACACCCGCGCGCGCGGCACGGATGTTCGAGGCGGCCGGCTGGCAGGTGCTGACGCTGCGGTACGGCCGCCGGCTCAGCGCGCTCTTCCGCGCCCCGGGTGGTGCGGCGCTGCGTGCCCGCCTCGACGCGATGCCGCCCGGCGAGTACCTTTCGCTGCTTCTCCTCGAGGGTGCCGAGCTGCGGCGCCGGCTCGCCGGGCCGGGGGCCGGTGGCGTCGGGGTGAGCCGCCTGCTCGACGCACTCAGCGACGAGGAGATCCTGTCGGCGCTTCGTGACCTCGGTGGCCATGACCTGCCTCTGATCATCGACGCCTTCGACGAGGTCGCCGCCGACCGCCCCACCGTGCTCTTCGCCTTCACCGGCCCGTTGCCGAGCCCGGCGCGACCGCCGGCCCCGCAATCCGTCCAGGACGCGCAACCCGTCCAGGACGCGCCGCCCGCCTGGGAGGCGCAGCCCGCCTGGGACTCGCAGCCCTCCCCGGCGCCGGACACGCGGCCGTCGTGGGACGCGCAGTCCTCCGCGCCGCATCCCGGCGACGCGCCGGTGGGACCGGGCCGTGAGCTGGTCCCGGGACCGGGCCGCCGGCCGGTCGTGGCGCTGCCCCCAGCCTCACCGGGTGGTCGCCTCGCCCGGCACGTGGCGGCGTACCTCGACCGCGTTCCACCGGCCCTCGCCACCCCCGCGACGCTGCCGGTCGACACCGGACGTCCCTTTCTGGGGCACCGGTCGACCCAGGAGGTCTTCGGCGCCACGCTGCGGGACCTGCCGGCGCTGGCACCGGAGGCCGCCGCGGCGGTGGTGACGGTCTCGACCCGCGAGGCCGACCACGTCCTGACCGGCTGGATCGACGCGACAGCCGAGAACGGCGAGGAGAACGGTGCGAACCGGGCCTCGCCGGTCCTGCGCGGCACGACCGACCCCGGCGGCGCGGGTGGCGCGGGTGGCGGGCGCCATGTCGCCGGTGGGCTGTCGGCCACGGCGTTCGGCGGTGTGCTGGCCTCCCTCGGTGTCGCCTGGAGCAGGCTCGGCCTGCCGCTGCTGCCGATCGGTGTGGCCGACGAGATGGCGGCCCCGCGGGTGCTGCCAGGCTGGTCGACCAGCAGCGCCGGTGACGGGCGATCGTTGCTGGCCGTCGCGGACACCGGAGTGGACCCGGTCCGGCCGGGCGGCTGGCGCCACGGCCTGGTCGGCGTCGAGGGCATCACCTGCTGGGAACCGGCGTTCGCTCAGGATCTGGTCTGGTGCCTGTTGGAGGCCCTGGGTCGGCTCGGGCGTGTCGACGGCGCGTCCAGCCTGGTCCGGCTCAGCGCACGGGTGGTGGACCAGCGCCTGGCCGGCCTGTCCACCGACCCCACGGCCTGGTGGCGGCGGCGCGCCGGTGCGCTGGCCGGCGGCTACCGGCTGCGCGACGGGGAGCCGGCGGCTCCGCTGACCCTGGTCGGGATGGGCGCTGTGATGCCGGAGGTGCTCCGGGCCGCGGACGAGCTCAGCGCGGGCCTGCGCCGGGAGATCGGCGTGGTCTGCGTGACCTCGCCCGACCTGCTGTTCGACGCGCTCTCGGCCCGGCGAGGTCTGGCGGACGCCGACGACGCGATCCTCACCGAGCTGTTCCCACCCGGCCGGCGTGGCCCGCTGCTGACGGTCGTCGACGGTGACCCCAGGGTGCTGGGCTTCCTGGCCGGCGTACACGGGGAGCACATCACGACGCTCGGCTCGGCCAGGCCGGTGGCGTATCCGGCGCCGTCGCCCGGTTTCCCCGGTGGCTCACCCGCCGGCGGCCGGGTTCCGGTGGACACGGCGACGATCGTGGGAGCGGCCCTCGACCTGATCGACGAGGCCGCCACCGGCTGACCGCGCCACCAGCTGACCACGCCGCCCGACACGACCAGGCCGCCCCGGCGCGGCCGGGCCCGCCCGCCCGCCGCGACCGGGCCGTGTTTCCGACACAGCATGCAGCGGCGCCACCCCTTTCCGTGGCTGCCCATCCCGACAACCGCCGGAACCCCCTGGGAACACTCGGCGTTGTGGGTGGGACGTCCGGTCACCGACCCGGGTTCCACGCCGGTGACCGGCGTCTCACACCGCCACAGATCGTCCAGGGAAACCGAGGGGATGCCGCATGCCGAGCCGCGCTGCGACGTTGAGCACCGCCGCGCGAAGCGCCTCGTTCGATCCGGGCACGGACGGATCCGCCGCCTGGGCCGATCCGCTCGACCAGGCGTTCAACAGGCAGGTAGCGGGACTGGTGCGGTTGGGATACCCGGCACTGGCCGGCCTGGAGGCCACGGACTTCGAGGCGCTCTGCGAGCCGCTGCGGACCGTGGCCCACGCCGCCATGCCCGGCCCCTACCGCCCCGCGACCCGTTCCTGGGTTCCGTTCGTCCTGGTCGTGTCGGAGGAGCTCGTCCGGGCCGAGGACATCGTGCCGTTGCTCACCCTCTCCGGCCGGGCCGACGCCGGGACCGTGGACCGCAACCACGGTGAGGGAGGACTCGCGCCCTACCGACCACTGCCGATCCTCAACCTGCCGCGTTCGGACGTCTATCTGCTGACCGACGTCGAACGCGGTGAGGAGTTCCGCGGGATCCGACCCGCGGACGCGCTGCCCGCCGTGCTGGAGCGCAGGCGCACACCGCTGACGATCCACGAGGGCATCGCCCTGGTCACCCATTTCCCGGAGGTGCTGGAGAAGAACAACTGCTTCATGCTCTCCGGATCACGCCGGGGGGACCGGAGGGTGCCGGCGATGTGGATCTCGGGGCGGGCACCGAAGCTGGGCTGGTGCTGGGAGGGCAACCCCCACACCTGGCTGGGGACGGCCTCCGCCGCCGCCCGGCACGCCTGACCACTGCCCGCATCGGAACACCCGCGCGGACCTGATCCGACTCGGCCCGCCCGACCTGCTCAGCCCACCTGATCTACTCGGCCCGTCCACCCGTGCCGGCCGCGGCACGGGTGGACGCACGGGTGGACGGCCCGGTCACACCCCCACGGCGTGGAAGCCACCGTCGACGTGCACGATCTCACCGGTGGTCGCGGGGAACCAGTCCGACAGGAGCGCGACGCAGGCCTGCGCGGCCGGCGTCGTGTCCTGGATGTCCCAGCCGAGCGGCGCGCGGGTGCCCCAGACCTCCTCGAACTGGCCGAAGCCGGGGATGCTCTTCGCCGCCATGGTGCGCAGCGGGCCGGCCGAGACCAGGTTGACCCGGACCCCGCGCGGGCCGAGGTCACGCGCCAGATAGCGGGTGGCGGAGGCGAGTCCGGCCTTCGCGACGCCCATCCAGTCATACGAGGGCCAGGCGACGGTGGCGTCGAAGTCCAGGCCGACGATGCTGGCCCGCTCACCGAACAGCGGCAGGGTCGCCCGGGTCAGCGACGCGATCGACCAGGTGGACACCTGCAGGGCGGTTCCCACCTCGGACCAGGCCGCCTCGACGAACGGCTTCCCACCCAGGACGGACTCCGGTGCGAACCCGATCGCGTGCAGCACGCCGTCGAGCCCGTCGACGTGTTCGAGGACCTTGGCGGAGAGCCCGGCCAGGTGCTCCTCGTCGGTCACGTCGAGCTCGATGACGGGAGCCTCGACGGGCAGGCGGCGCGCGATGCGGCGGGTGAGCGACAGGCCGCGGCCGAAACCGGTGAGCACCACCGAGGCGCCCTGTTCCTGGGCGATGCGGGCGACACTGAACGCGATCGACGCCTCGGTCAGGACACCGGTGACGAGAACGCGCTTGCCTTCGAGAAGTCCGCTCATGGAACGTCATCCTGCCAAACATCGCGGGCGGTTCCCGCCACCGGGGCGAAGTTGCGCCGCCGATTTCCTCAGACGTCGCCGGTGACGGTGGGTTCCGACGACCGCCGTGTCTGTGACCAGCGGCGGAAGGTCCGCACGGTCGGTTCCACGAACCGGGCCGCGAGCGGGCCGAGGACCGCCATCAACAGCACATAACAGGCCGCCAGCGGGCCGAGCTTCGCGTTCACCCCGGCGGCGACGGCGAGACCGGCGATGACGATCGAGAACTCACCCCGGGCGACGAGCGCCGCCCCGGCCCGGTAGCGGCCCATCGACGCGATGCCGGCGCGCCGCGCCGCCCACCAGCCGGTGGCCACCTTGGTGATCACGCCGGACACGGCGAGCAGCGACGCGGCGGGCAGCGCCGGCGGGATCTGCGCCGGGTCGGTCTGCAGGCCGAAGACGACGAAGAAGACCGCGGCGAACAGGTCACGCAGCGGTGTCAGCACCTCCCTCGCACCCACGGCGACCGGCCCGGACAGCGCGATACCCACCAGGAACGCGCCGACCGCGGCCGAGACCTGCATCCGCTGGGCGACCCCGGCCACGAACATGGTCAGGCCCAGTGACCGCAGCAGCAGCACCTCGTCGTTGCGGTCGGACCGCGCGCTGTAGACCAGCAGGGTCACCTTCTCGCTGTGCCGCAGCGCGATGTACAGGACGGCGACGAGCGCTCCGAGCGCCACCGCGACGGTCAGCGAGCCGCGGGCGAGCGTGTGATGGGCCAGCAGCGCGGTGAGCACCGGCAGGTAGGCGGCCATGGCCAGGTCCTCCAGCACCAGTACCGAGAGCACCACCGGCGTCTCCCGGTTACCGATGCGGCCGAGGTCTCCCAGCACCTTGGCGATGATCCCGGACGACGAGATCGCGGTCACCCCGCCCATGACCACCGCGGCCAGCGGCCCCCAGCCGAGCACGAGTGCCGCGACCACACCGGGCACGGCGTTGACCGTCAGGTCGAGCACCCCGGCGGAGGCCTGTCTGCGCAGGCCGTACAGCAGTTCCTCGGCGGTGTACTCCAGCCCGAGGGTGAGCAGCAGCAGGATGACGCCGAGCTCGGCGCCGATCTCGATGAACTCCTCGCTCGCGCCCAGCGGCAGCAGGCCGCCGTGCCCGAAGGCCAGGCCGGCGACGAGGTAGAGCGGGATCGGCGAGACGCTGAAGCGCGACGCGAGGTGACCCAGCACTCCGAGCACGAACAGGACGGCGCCCAGCTCCAGGAAGGTCGTCGCGGTGTCGTGCACGGGTCTGCGGTCGCTCCCTTCGGTCAGCCCTCGCGTAGCAGTCGGCCGACGGCCGTGGTGTTCTCCGGGGTGCCGACGACGACCACCACGTCCCCCACGCTGAACCGGAAGTCCGGGCGCGGGGAGGCGAGCACCTGGTGGTCCCGGACGACGGCGACGATGGACGCACCGGTCCGGGTGCGTGCCTGGGTGTCGCCCAGGAGGCGGTTGGCGTACGGCGAGCCGGCGAGGATCTGGATCTGGTCACCGACGAGCCCGGCGAACGCCCGCGAGATGTCCGCGAGCTTCTCCACGATGTGCGGGGCGCCGAGCAGCTCGGAGAGAACGTCTCCCTCCTCCGCGGTGAGCGTGATCGACTCGCGGGATGCGTCCGGGTCCTCGGCATCGTAGATGACCAGGTCACGACGCCCGTCATGGCGAGTCACGACACCGAGCCGGCGCCCCGATCGGGTACTGAAGTCGTGCCGCAGCCCGATTCCCGGCAGCGGGGTCTCCTCGACGTCCACTCATTTCCTCCGTCAGCACTGACGCCCGTGCTCCGGGTGCACCCGATGCCCGGGGCGATCTTCGGCCCCCGCTCCACCGTCGCGCGGGCGTCCACCACCTTCAAGGCATCCACGACACCGGTGACATCACGGGCACCCCTGCATGAGTGACGCAGACACCATGCCCGTGAGTTCCACCCGCCGTCAGATTAGCCCGGTGGGTCCGGCGAACCGGGTTGGCGGACCCACCGGACACAACGCCGCAGTCGCACGACCGACAACCCGTGCGACCGAATCCACTCCCCGCCAGGGGGCGCCATCGCGCACACTCCAGGGAGGACAACCCGGCAACCAGCCAGGATGCGGGAACGCCGCACGCGGGACGAGCCGTTGATCCGGGGAGCCCGCGCACGCGGGCGTGAGACACAGGCCCACCACTCGGGCCGAAGGGGACGACATCGTGCTCAATCGAAGCGGCCGGCKGATCCGGCGGATCGTCCTGACGGTGGTCGGTCTGGCGGTTCTCGGGCTCGGTGTGGCGATGCTCGCGCTGCCCGGCCCCGGCTTCCTCATCATCGCCCTCGGCTTCTTCATCCTCAGCCTCGAGTACGAATGGGCCCGGCACCGGTTCGAGCAGGCGCGCCAGAAGGCGGCCGACCTGGCGGACCAGGCCGCCGCCAACGCGCTGTCCAGCGCCTTCACCATCGTGTTCGGGCTCGGCATGATCGCCGCGGGGGTCGCCTGG
The DNA here is from genome assembly GCF_001983215.1 of Frankia sp. CcI49. Lineage (NCBI taxonomy): Bacteria > Bacillati > Actinomycetota > Actinomycetes > Frankiales > Frankiaceae > Frankia > Frankia sp. CcI49. The sequence continues at coordinate 6,996 of NZ_MOWP01000031.1, read as the reverse complement.
ATCGCCGTCGACACGCTGCCCGCCTCGTCGCCCTGGTCGGGCGGCAGCCTGATCTTCTCCGGCCTGGTGGTGCTGGCGACCATGATCGTGAGCCTCTGGCAGGCCAGGCAGGCCCGGGAGGCCGGGCTGCCCACCCCCGCCGAGCTGCTCGACCAGCGCGAGCGGGAACGAGAGCAGGCCGAGCACGAGACCAGGCCCGGCCACGAGCAGGCCGGCGAGCGGGCCGACTACTGACCCTGCGTGAACTCGCTCATACCCGTCACCTTCGGCTGCGCCTGCACACAGCGGTAGATCGCCGCGCGGTCCACCGAGGAGGCCTGCGAGATGTCATAGCGCAGCGGATAGACCCGGCTGGTCGCGAGACCGTTCCTGTCCGGTGGCTCCTGGATCGCCTTGCCCACCGTCGGGCAGGCGGCCCGCACGGCCTCCTTCTCCGCGGTGGTCGCCTCCGGGTCGAAGACGACGACCGCCTCCACCTGCGGCGGCGGGCCGGCCACGATGGCGTAGACACCGAAGGCCACCAGGCCGGCGGTTGCCAGCGCCCCCAGCACCACCGCCGTTCGGCGGCGCGGGTCCGCCAGATAGTCCAGCGTCTGGCGAATCCAGGTCGGACGGGAGGTCGTCGTCATCAGGCGGTTCCTGTCACCACGGGGCACGAATTCTGGTCCGGTGAAGTCTCTCGGTGACGGACACCGGTACCCCCAACGTAAACCGTGCGCGGGGTCCGTAAGGTGAACGACCTTGTGCGGCGTAGCACTGGCAGCCAGTTCCCCCCACCTGGCGTAACCCGCTCACGACCGTCAGACGACCGAGGTACCGACCCGAGCTAGGAGAACAAGCCGTGCCATCCCTGATCGAGGATTACGCGCTGATAGGAGACACACATTCGGCGGCGCTGGTCTCGCGCGACGGCTCGATCGACTGGCTGTGCCTGCCTCGGTTCGACTCACCGGCCTGCTTCGCGGCGCTGCTCGGTGACAACGAGTCCGGCCACTGGCGGATCGCGCCGACCGAGCCGGTGCTGGGGATCAGCCGTCGCTACCGGGGMGACACGCTGGTGCTGGAGACCGACATGACGACGGCGTCGGGCACGGTCCGCATCGTCGACGCCATGTTCCCCCGGGCGGGCGCGCACGTCGTCCTGCGCCTGGTGGAGTGCCTGGAGGGCACCGTCCGGATGCGTTCGGAGACGCGTTTCCGGTTCGACTACGGCTCGATCGTGCCCTGGGTGCGCCGGCTCGACGAGCACTCCGTCGCCGCCATCGCCGGGCCCGACTCGGTGACACTGTGGACCACCGCCCCGATGGAGGGGCACGACATGGCCACCTACGCCGAGTTCAGCGTGTCGGCGGGGCAGTCCGTCCCGTTCTCGCTGACCTGGCGGCCCTCGCACGAACCGGCGCCCGCGCCGCAGGACATCCGGCGGATGATCAGTCAGACCGAGGCCTGGTGGTCGGACTGGATGGCCGGCTGCACCTACGACGGCCAGTGGCAGCCCGCCGTGCGCCGGTCGCTGATCACGCTCAAGGCGCTCACCTACGCGCCCACCGGGGGAATCGTCGCCGCGGTCACCACGTCGCTGCCCGAGCACATCGGCGGCGTCCGCAACTGGGACTACCGCTACTGCTGGCTGCGCGACGCCACGATCACCCTGCTCGCGCTGCTCGACGCCGGGTTCACCAGCGAGGCGACCGCCTGGCGGGAATGGCTGCTGCGGGCGGTGGCCGGCGATCCGTCGCGGGTGCAGATCATGTACGGGGTCGCGGGCGAGCGCCGGCTGCCCGAGTACGAGGTCCCGTGGCTGCCGGGCTACGAGAACTCCTCCCCCGTGCGGGTGGGCAACGCCGCCGTCGACCAGTTCCAGCTGGACGTCTACGGGGAGGTCCTGGACGCCCTGCACGTGGCCCGGATGGCGGTCGCCAACCGCCGGCCGGGTTCCGCCCGGGACCTGTTCCTCTCCGGGATCCACTCACCCGAGGACGACGGCCGGGACGACTCCTGGCAGCTGCAGACCAAGCTCATGGACTTCCTGGAGACCGGCTGGCGCAAGACCGACGAGGGCATCTGGGAGGTGCGGGGGCCCCGCCGGCACTTCGTCCACTCGAAGATCATGGCCTGGGTCGCCGCCGACCGCGCGGTGCGGGGGATCATCGAGTCGGGACTGCCCGGGCCGGTCGACCGCTGGTCCGCGCTGCGCGACGAGATCCACCACGAGGTGTGCGCGCGCGGCTTCGACAGCGACCGCAACACCTTCACCCAGTACTACGGCTCGAAGGAGCTCGACGCCGCGCTGCTCTACATGTCGCTGGTCGGCTTCCTGCCGGCGACCGACCCGCGGGTCGTCGGCACCGTCGCGGCGATCGAGCGCGAGCTGATGGAGGACGGGTTCGTGATGCGCTACCCGACCGCCGAGGACGGTGCCGTGGACGGCCTGCCCGCCGGCGAGGGGGCCTTCCTCGCCTGCACCTTCTGGCTCGCCGACAACTACGCCCTGTCCGGCCGGGTGCACGAGGCCCAGGAACTGTTCGAGCGCCTGCTGTCGCTGCGCAACGACGTCGGGCTGCTCGCCGAGGAGTACGACCCGAAGCTCGGGCGCATGACGGGCAACTTCCCCCAGGCGTTCAGCCACGTCCCGCTGGTCAACACCGCACGGACGCTCACCGAGGCGCTGCGCGGTCGGCCCCGCTCCCGCGCCGACCGCGCGCACCCGCCGGGCCACTTCTTCGGCTGAGCCTTCTCCGTCGTCGGCTCGGACCCCCGGCGTGCCTGGGGTGGGCCGTGAGACGAAAAAGCCGCACGGAGGCGGCAGCCGGGGACGGTCACGCAGGGTGCACCGGGATACTGGACCGAGGTCGGGCCCAGCCCCGGGCACTCGGGGCACCGGTGCCCCGAGTGGTGGCAAACCCGAGTGGTGGCAAAGCAGTGGCCGCGGCCGCGACATGGCAGTGGCAAGAGCAGTGGCAAGAGCAGTGGCAGTGGCAAGAGCAGTGGCAGTGGCAGTGAGTGGGACGAGTGGAGGCGGCACGGGTGGCGGAGCGGATCGCGGTCATCGGCGGCGGGATCCTGGGCCTGGCAGTTGCCCGCCGGCTCGGGCAGGTCGTGCCCGGATCGACGGTCACCGTGTTCGAGAAGGAGCACGACGTCGCCCAGCACCAGACCGGGCGAAACAGCGGCGTCGTGCACGCCGGCCTGTACTACAAGCCGGGCTCGCTCAAGGCGACGCTGTGCCGGCGCGGGGTGGGGATGCTTCGCGAGTACTGCGAGTCCCGCGGCATCCGCTACGACGAGTGCGGCAAGGTCGTGGTCGCCGTCGACGACAGCGAGCTCGACCGGCTCGCGGACATCGCCGGGCGCGCGGAGGCGAACGGTGTGCCCGACACCCGCATGCTGGACGCGGCCGAGCTGCGCGCGATCGAGCCGCATGCCCGGGGCGTCGCCGCGCTGCACTCCCCCACCACCGCGATCGTCGACTACCCGGCCGTCGCGCGGGCCCTGCGCGCGGACATCGTCGACGCCGGTGGCACGGTCCGCACCGGTGCGGAGGTGATCGGCGTCGACGACGGCGCGGCCGGTGTGCGGCTGCGGGTGCGGGTCCGGGGCAAGGCATCGATCAGGCCGAACGGCACCCGGCACACGGCCACCAACGACAACGGCCTGGTGGAGACGGTCTCCGAGTCGGTCGGGCCGTTCGACCTGCTGATCTCGTGCGCGGGCCTGCACTCGGACGAGGTCGCCGCGCTCACCGGCGAGGACAGCTCGCCGCGGATCATTCCCTTCCGGGGTGACTACTGGCTGCTGCGGCCCGAGCGCCGTGGTCTGGTGCGTGGCCTGATCTACCCGGTGCCCGATCCGCGCTACCCGTTCCTGGGCATCCACCTGACCAAGCGGGTGGACGGGGAGATCCTGGTCGGCCCGAACGCCGTCCTCGCCACCGCCCGGGAGGGCTACACCCTGGGCACCTTCGACCGGGGCGACCTGCGCCAGACCCTGGCGTGGCCGGGCTTCCAGAAGATGGCGCGGACGCACTGGCGCACCGGCGCCAAGGAGATGCTGCGCACCGCGAGCAAGCGGGCGTTCGTCGCCGAAGCACGGCGGTATGTGCCCGAGCTGCGGTCCGCCGACGTGGTGCGCGGGCCGGCCGGCGTCCGCGCCCAGGCGGTCGCGCGGGACGGCAGCCTCGTCGACGACTTCGTGCTCGCGGTGCGCGGGCGCGTCGTCCACGTGCGCAACGCGCCGTCACCGGGCGCCACCGCGTCGCTGGCCATCGCCGAGCACATCGTCGCCGACGCCGTCCCCGAGCGCGCCTCCTGATGCTTCTCCCTGCCTGACGTCAGCCCTTCGGGCGTCGATGTTCCTGCCGTCACTCCTCGGGGCCGGCGGCCACGTTGATGGCGGCGAGCAGGGGCAGCAGCGCGGAGCAGGTCGGGGTCGCCACCCCGACCTGCGCACCGATGCGGACGACGGCGCCGATCAGCGCCTCATGCTCCAGCGGGCGCCCCGCCAGCCGGTCACGAAGCATCGAGGTCCCCGCGCCCGCCGGCTGGTTGCAGATCCGGTCCAGGGTGCGTTCGGGGGCGTCCGCGGGCAGCCGTGCGCCGTCCGACCGGCCCACCGCGGCGGTCTCCCGCATCACCGCCAGCGCGAGCGCGCCGACGTCGGGACGCCGCATCACCTCCAGGCCACGGCTGGTCAGGGCGGTCAGGGAGTTGGCCGCGCTGTTGCTGAGCAGCTTCGACCAGGCGGCGGTGACGACGTCGTCGACGAGGCGGACGTCACCCACCGGCAGGACCCGGGCGAACCGCTCACCGAGCGCGCAGTCGGGCACCTGGAGCACGCCGTATGCCAGATGCCGCACGACGCCCGGCCCGGCCAGCTCCGCGTTGATGTAGACCACGGCGGGCAACACGCTGTCGTGGGGCACCGGCGGGCTGACCTGATCGGCCTGGCGCACACCGTTCTGCGCGACGACCACGCCGACGTCGCGACGAAGCTCCAGGGCCGCGTGCAGCCAGCCCAGGGCGGCGGGGGTCTGGTGCGCCTTGGTGGCGACCACCACCCAGTCCACCGTCTGGCCCAGCTCGGCGGGATCCGTGATCACCCGCATCGGCCGCTCGGTGGCCGGGCCGTCCGGCGCGCTGACGACCTGGACCCGCTCGAAGCCACCGCGGCGGGCGCAGAGGACCACCTGGGCGCCGGCCTCGCTGGCGCGTGCGGCGAGGTAGGTGCCGACCGCACCGGCCCCGACGACCGCCACCCGCGCCGGCCGCGGGCGCTCCGCTTTCAGACGCTCATCCAGCAGGCGCTCCGGCCCGTTCCCCGGCCGGTCGCCCGGTACCACCCGCCCCTGGAACACGGCGGCGTCCCGCCCTGGCGCCGTCGCTGTCATACCGCCCGCCCCCGCCCGAGGAGCCCCGCCGGCGGCGTGGTGGTCTCCGCCCCGAGGCGGTACGGCGATCCGGGCCGGACACAGACAGACATCCGCGCAGAATAACGAAGCTCCGGGCTCCGATCCGCCCGCGCCGTCGCCCCGGGCGACCTGGGCGGCGCGCCCACCTGCCGCCATGGACAACTCCGACGACAGGGCTTTGCGGCCACACGGACGGCTGCGAGACTGACGGGGTGGATCAGACGCCACCCGAACCGGACGTCGTGGCAGCCCCGACCGGCCGGCCGGACAGCGCGACGCCGCTGGTGCCGCAGGCAGAGCTCGGCCGGCGATGGCGCGCCGCCCGGGCGCAGGATGGCGTTCTCCACCTGGATGCGGCGGCGGCCAGCCGGCCGAGCATCGCCACGATCACCGCCCAGGTGGACCATCTGCACCGGGAGGGCCTGGTCGGCGCGTATGTCGCCGAGATGGAGGCCGCCGAGGCCCTGGCGGAGGCACGCGGCCGGCTCGCCGCGCTGTTGGGGCCCGGGCTCACTGCCGACGATGTGGCCTTCCAGTATTCGGCCACGACGGGTTTCGGGGCACTGCTCGCCGCGTGGCCGCTGCCGCCCGGATCACGGATCGGGGTCGTGCCCGGTGACTACGGCGCGAACCTGTTGCTGCTCGCATCCCGGGCGGCTCGGGACGGGCTGGAGCTGCTCGAGCTGCCGGTCGACGAGCTGGGGCGGATCGACCTCGGCCGGCTCGACCGCGCGGGGCTGCGCCCGCCGGGCGGCGGTGCCGGCGGGCGCGGCGGTACCGGCCTCGAGGATCTTGACCTGGTGACGTTCCCGCAGGTTCCCAGCCAGCGTGGGGTGGTCCAGCCCGCGGTGGAGGTGGCAGCCCGCTGCGAGGCGGCCGGAGTCGATCTGGTTCTCGACGTCGCGCAGTCACTCGGCCAGGTCGACGTCACCGGGATCGCGGCGTCAGCCTGGACCGGCACCTCGCGCAAATGGCTGTGCGGCCCGCGTGGCGCGGGCTTCGTCGCGGTGCGACCCGAGGTCGTCGAGCGGCTGGGCGTCGGAGCCCCCAGCCTGTACTCCGCGCATCCGGTGGGCATGTGGGATCCCGGCGGGCGTCCCGAGTCAGCCGGGGCAGCCGGGCGTCCGTTGGCGGGCATGGCGAGGCTCTCGGTGGGGGAAGCCTCGGTGGCGAGCCGGGTCGGGCTGGCCACCGCGCTCTCGGAGCTGTTCGCCGAGGACCTCTCGGCGATGCGCACCCGGATCGCCGCACTCGCCCGGCACGCACGCCGGGCGCTGGACGGGGTCGCCGGCTGGCGGCTCGGGGAGGAGGCCGACTCCCCCAGCGGGATCGTCACGCTGCGGCCGCCGCCGCACGCGGACCCACTCGCCACCTCGCAGGCTCTGTACCGCCGGGCACGGATACTGACCAGCCCGATCCCGGTCGGCCGGGCGCCGGAGCTGACCGGGCCCGTGCTGCGGATCAGTGCCCACGTCGACACCATCCCCGCCGAGATCGATCAGCTCGCCGAGGCGCTCGACCGGTGGGGCCGCCCGGACGACGACCAGGAAGCCACCCCGGAGACAACCTCCGTGCGACAAATCTCCCCG